>NZ_OY735137.1:983800-1311733 GCF_963457595.1 Candidatus Neptunochlamydia sp. REUL1 | reverse complement strand
GCGGTTAAGGTGAGACCCCCATCGACATCCTCAATCTTAAACCTCTCATCTTCTGCAGAATAGTAAAGATTTCCTGATAAATTCTCGAAACCAAAACTTTCTGAAAAGGGGTACTGTCCATCCCGCAGGTGAAGCGCAATTCGCCACTCTAAAAGCTCTTCTACATCTCCAATATATGCGTGGAGATGCATATCTCCTGGCCCACTTTTTATCGCTCCGGATAAAGGAAGTTCAACACCTTGAAAAGACTCAAAATGATTGAGAAAGGTAAGAACATCTTTAGCCTCTCCATCGATTGCATAAGTGTTTATTGTGAGTTCGTTGCGATCTGCGCGAGCAAAGTCAACAGCTATCTCTGCTTGAAAATGAACCCCATCCGCTAATGCGTCAACATTTTGAAACAAAAATTCCGTTCCTTCCAAATCCACTTCTGAGGTGAAAGAGTCAAACGAAAGGCCAAATGAGTGTTCCCGCACCTGGGCATTTTTTAGAGGGATTTTGCCCCTCCAAATTCCCTTTTCAAAGTCGAGAAAGAAGTTGCAGTTGGGGGCTTTCTCCTCTCCCTCTCCTTTAGGCATAATATCGATGGCTTTCGATTCATATTTTAGATCTGTTGGATCAATACTAAATTCAACCGCTCGAGAATTAAACGTCCCTTCTAATCCAAGCGACCCTCTCCCTCGAAAATCTCGGTGCCAAATCATCAGGGGAAGGTTAAGCGTCCGCGCTGAGATCTTTTCAGCATGGAACCATCCCAGTTCCAAGCTTGATAGATACTCCCCAAGCACAAATCTTTCTAAGTCCCAATTCCACCCAAACTCAATGATATCATCCTTCTCACCTTCCCTTAGGAAACCTAAGCTTCCTTCAACACCTAACCGATCGTCAACAGTTTTCAGCTTCATATCAAGATCAAGTGCGACAGGCTCTGACATATTTTTTGGCTTGTGAACCTGTAAAAGTTCGGCCAGTCTCTCAGGGTGAAGAAGGATATCAACATTAATATTCAAATGAGAATAGAGCCCTTCAAAAGCAAACTTCCCATTGATTCCTTCATAACTGCAAGTCAGGGTAGAGGGTTTAAGATACTGATCATGCATCGCAACTAAAAGATCGATTCCTTCAATCTTTCGCTCTTGAATATTGCACTCGCCCCCAACTACTTTAACTTCCCAATGTGTCCCATCAAAAAAATCTGGCGAAGAAAAATCAAACTCTCCTTTTCCAAGAACCTCATTCCCCTTCCAATGAAGATCCTTGCCATAAACGCTTCCTACAACCTGCGTTGCCTTGAAGTCGGTCATTTCACATCGAGTGAGCTTTTTATTTTCAATCCACCCAATGACTTTTCCATTGAAGGTTCCTTGATCGATTGTGATCTTTTCAACTGCCGGGATATGGGCTCCAACAAAATGTTGAAAGAGGGTAAGCTGATCAGGCGCAAGAGATTTCCCCTCGCTCTCAACGATAAATGTCCCTCCACCCTTTGACGTCAGCGCAATGAATGCTCCAATTTCTTCTTTATCAAAAAAACAAGCATCACATGCGACCTTCCAAGTCGTATTGTTTTCAATGATTCCTTCTCCCACCAAATGAAAAGGAACTTCTTTTCCCTTCCGATGAAAGAGACCATGGAATTCCATAAGCGGGGCATTTAGACGGCTAAAACGGAGGGAGCCATTGACATCAACCGCTCCCCACACTTCATCATTTTTTGGATGATCAAGTGTCGCATGAAGTCCCGCGACTTCCCCCTCGCCTACAAAATAAGGCCACAGATTTTCAAAAAATGGATGGGACTCCCATCCTTTCATCTCAGTATTAGAAGTGAAGTGCTCTTTCCAGGTCAGGTGATGGAGACTCACATCCAACCCATACTGCTGATGGGAAAATGCAAATTCTTTGAGCCCCAAAGAATACTTTACATATTCGATTTGTTTGGGCGCTGATAGCGCAAGCTCTACTGTTCCACTAAGCTCTCCATTTTTAACTTCCATGTCATTTTGGAGCGACGGAAGAAAAAACTGGCCAATCTCAAACGCCCAAACAGTATCAAGACGTTCGAAATTAAGATCAAAATGCAGCTGTTTTTCTTCTTTTAAAAAAGTGGCTATAAACGGAGTTTCTCCTGCTCCCTTGCTAATTTTCAGAAATCCCTTTTCCCCTTCCTCAGGACACTCAAATGTTACTTCAGCAACTTGATCACCAAAAACAAACTCTCCGGCTTGCACTTTCACAGGGGTTCTGAAAAAAAGTTTATCGAGAATGTCGTAGACACCCTTTTTCTTTTTTGGCTCCTTAAATCCACCAACCATCAAAGCGACTTGAGGGTGATCCATGATCACTTTCGGAGAAAATCTAAAGGGAAACATTTGAAGCTTGAAGGAAACCTTTAGGTCATCGATCTTAACATTAAAGGCAGGGCTCCCCTTCCCCTCTTGTCTTACAACTGTCACATCATGAAGCACCAGCTGTCCTTCATTGAGGCGCGCATGATCATATGAAAAGTTAAGACTCCCTCCTCTTGGAAGGCGCGTTGACAAATAGGATTTGGCTCCAAAGCAAATAAGAGGACGATGCCCCACGCCAAAGGCAAGCAAAACCGTAAAAAGAGAAATAAACCAAATCAGCGCTTTCTTTCGCACAAAACATCCTTATTTTTCCTACCTAATCGTAAAGGAAAAGGCAAAAAAAATAGAGGAAAAACTTCTTTTTCTACATTATGAAAGAATGCTACGAAAAGTTTTAGATTTTCATCTTCGTTTGACAGAGAAGGGGACGCGCCTTCATCGGCTCCGCCCTCTTGTCAATGCGCTCGATACTTTTTTCTATGAAGTGCCGATCAGAACAACACGCGGGCCGCACATTCGCGACATCATTGATCTTAAAAGATGGATGATGGTTGTTGTCTATGCCCTTGTCCCCTGCATCCTTGTTGCAATTTGGAATAGCGGTGTGCAGGCCTACGTATTTGGAAGCAGTGATATCGAGATCATGGACTCCTTTATCAGAGCCTCAGAAACTTTTGGAGGCTATTTCTCCTTTGGAAAGTCGCATTTTTGGCCCATTCTAAAACGGGGGTTGATTGCATTCCTACCCATCATGTTTGTCTCTTATGTCGTTGGAGGTGCATGGGAAGTTCTCTTCGCTGTGATCCGCCGCCACGAAGTTTCGGAGGGATTTCTTGTTACCGGAATGTTATTTGCCTTAATTCTTCCTTCCACGATTCCCTACTGGATGGTTGTCGTTGGGGTTTCTGCAGGCGTTGTGATTGGAAAGGAACTCTTTGGAGGCACAGGAATGAACATCCTCAATCCTGCTCTTGTCTGTCGCGCCTTCCTCTTCTTTGCATTCCCTACAAAAATGACGGGACCTGTGTGGGTAGGGACAAACCCCACTGAAATCCAACAAAGTATCTTCTCGATGAACCAAACCTCCGGAGAAATCGATGGCATTACTCAAGCATCAGCTCTCAATCGCTTTAACATCAGCCCCGACATTAAGCGAATCCATGTTGATGCAATTGGCATGGACTATGTGAAGGAGGTGAAAACAGCGCGGGTCATCAACCACCAACTGTCCTTTTGGAAAAAAGGAGCAAGCTATTCAACACTCTCTCCAGAAGAGCGAAAAACATTTATCACCTCTTCCTTAAGCAGTGGAGGGCTGGGGCTTTCTCCTGAAAACTATTCCGACGCTGTCCGTTTTGCTGAGCTCCGCTTCGGACAAGGAAAACTTACCAATGGAAATTTCTTTTTCGGAAATCGTATTGGATCCATGGGAGAAACCTCGATCTTCGCCTGCCTTTTAGGGGCTTTTCTTTTGATTTATACGCGGATCGGATCGTGGAGATCAATGGCAGGAATGGCAGCTGGTGCTTATCTTTGCGCCCTTCTTTTTGAATGGGGTGCCCTCCATTTAGGCCCTCATACAGGGGCCTTTAATGCTGCAAAGTATGCGTTTCCCGCCTACAAACACCTCCTCTTAGGAAGCCTTGCCTTTGGACTGGTCTTTATGGCCACCGACCCCGTCTCTTCTCCTTACATGAAAGGAGCAAAATGGATCTACGGGATCTTATGCGGCGCTCTTGTCATCGTCATTCGGACCATTAACCCTGCCTTTCCAGAAGGGGTCATGTTAGCCATTTTATTTGGAAATGTCTTTGCTCCACTTATTGATCATTACGCACTCACAAGGAAATGTCGTGGTAGAAAGAAAATCCGGATTTAGCAATACCCGCACCCTTATTTTTGTTGTGATTATTTGCACAGCTTGCGCCCTAGTCCTATCCATCCTTGCTGAATTATTAAAAGCTCCGCAGCAAAATGCAAAGGAACTCTACCGAAGCAAGCAACTCCTTCTCGCCGCCCGTATTCTAGATTATGAAGGGTACTTCCTCCTTGATGGCAAGCAAACAAAGAAAGCTCAAGATCAAGAAATCTTAGAGGTCTTTGAGACCCGAATTCTAACTCGACTTACAGATGCCCAAGGAAAGCTTTACACATTTGCAGAAGCAGGTTTAAACGAAACAGATTATCTGCTAGATCATGCAAAACTAGGCTACTCGAAACTCCCCTATAAACTCATCTATCTTGTCAAACAAACGACACCCTCTTCTAGCCCTTATGGCTATGTCATTCCTGTGAATGGGTATGGACTTTGGGATGCCATCTATGGTTATTTAGGGATTGAAGCAAATGGAGATACCGTGCTTGGGATGACTTGGTATGACCAAAAAGAAACCCCTGGGTTGGGTGGTGAAATCGCTCTCCCCGATTGGCAAGAGCAATTTTTTGATAAGACCATCTTCCAAAAAAGCCCCGATGGATCGACCAATTTTCAAAGAGCACCCCTTGGAATTAAAGTGGTGAAAACAACCGTGGAAGAAACACTTGGAACAACTCCTATGGCAGATAGCGCTGTCGATGGAATCGCGGGGGCCTCCATTACCGTTACGGGGGTCAACGAAGCCCTCCGCTCTTCGCTCGCCCCTTATCGCCCCTTTCTCATTCGCGCACATAACCAAGAGGTGAAAATCGATGGTTAAAAAAAAACCTCTTGGCCGCTACTATACAGATCAATTGTGGAATAATAATCAAATTCTTGTAGCGATTTTAGGGATTTGTTCCGCACTTGCCGTTACGATTAAGTTGAGTGTTGCGACTGTTATGGGAATTTCGGTGATTTTTGTAACAGGATTTGCTTCCCTTTTTGTCTCACTTATCCGCAAATGGACTCCTCCAAGCGTCCGGATGATTGCGCAGCTTGCCATTATCTCCCTTTTTGTCATCATCGTCGATCAAGTCCTCAAAGCCTATTTCTATGAAATGTCACTGACACTTTCTGTGTTTGTGGGGCTGATTATCACTAACTGCCTTGTGATGGGAAGAGCAGAAGCTATGGCAAAAAATAGCCGACCTGTCCCAGCTTTTATGGATGGACTAGGAGCCGCTTCAGGGTACGCCTTGATCCTTTTGGGAGTGGGTTTTATCCGTGAACTTTTTGGCTTTGGAACTCTTTTTGATTTTCAAATCATTCCCTTAGCATGGTATGCCAGTCCGCAGCATCCTGATGGTTATGTGAATTCGAACCTGATGGCACTCGCTCCTTCCGCATTCTTTATTATTGGGGGAATGATTTGGGTTCGAAACATTATTGCAAAAGAGGACGGTGAATAATGGATCCCTACTCTATCTTGAATTTATTAGGCCTCGCCATTCAGTCCATCTTTATCCAAAACATCCTTCTCTTTAACTTTCTAGGGATGTGTTCTTACCTTGCTTGTTCGAACAAAATCAAAACAGCCAATGGACTCGGGATGGCAGTCTGCGTTGTCATGGCCATTTCCGGAATGCTTAATTGGCTTGTTCATACTTATATTACGGGTGAAAATGCCCTTTCTTGGCTAGGATACCTAGGCATTCCCACCGAAGGTGTCAATCTTGGGTTCCTCGAATTTCTTATCTATATCTCCGTAATCGCAGCACTTGTCCAAGTTCTCGAGATTGTCATCGACAAGTTTGCCCCAGCACTCTATCGAGCACTGGGAATGTATCTTCCCCTCATCACTGTCAACTGCGCCATCTTAGGGGCCTCCCTTTTTGCAACGGTAAGAGCCTATCCTTTTATTCCCAACCTCGTCTACGTGGCAGCCGCAGGGGTAGGGTGGTGGGTTGCCATTCTTCTCATCGCCGCCATCCGAGAAAAACTCTCTTATTCTAATGTCCCTAAGGGACTTCGCGGGATAGGATTGACCTTTATCATGACTGGTCTTATCTCCTTGGCATTTATGGGGTTTGCAGGAATTACTCTCGACCAGGTAACTGAAGATGACACCTATCCTCTTCTTGTTCAAACAGAGCCATCAGAGTAGGAAGTAAAGAAGCTTTGAGAAAGCTGGGCAAGAAAAACATGGAATATTAAGGCTGTTTAGAACCAAAGAGATTCAGAAGTTTCAGGATGTAAAACTTTTGAGTTCGAAAAAAACAGGTGCTTTTTGATAGGTTTTGTAGTTTGTAAGTGTTTAGAAATGGAAAATTCCGTCCATTTGGACACACCTCTCCCTAGGAGAGACACAAATTTGGGGGATCTAGAACCGCTAGCCTCTTCAGATTGTAACAAATAGCTTGCATAAAACTTGAAAATTGATTTTTCGCGATTCCTCGGTACCTCACTCGTTTCCCTATTTGCGAAAAGACCCGCTCATGAGGGGCCCTCACGGAACTGTACCACCGATCCTGATCTTTATTTTTGCCCTTCATGTTATTCTTTTTGATAGCGCCTAGATGTACCCCCTTTGCCTTAGTCCATATAGCTAGCTCCCTGAGAGGGACAGACGTGTTTGAAACCTGAGGCATCTGTGATATTAGCCGGAGTAATCGCAACCTTATTGATAAGACCTGTCTGCATGTCTACACTGGTATGCTGCTTATAACCATACCAGTATTTATTCTTCCCTTTACAACCAATCTTTGCTTGAACGTCTGCAGAAAATTGTGAGATGTTTTCGTTGTTCAGTTTCTCGTATTTTTCTGCAATCGCCTTATCTCTTTCCTCCCATAAATTCGCTTTAGCAATTAAATGGGTTGCATCTACAAAGGTAAAAACTTCACTCATAAGTCCTTGATCTTTTAGCTGATCTCTTAGATCAGCTAAGATCTTGGACAAGATATTGGTCCCTATTTTTTTTCTAAGCTGACAAAAGACTGTGTGATCTGGGGTATTGTCTCTCAGGTTAAACCCACAAAACCATCGAGCTGCAGTGTTTTCTTGGATAAAGCGTTCTAATTCTCTATCGCTGCAGTTCTCCAGAAACTGCAGCAATAAACACTTGAATATCCGCAGCAAGCCATACCCTTTATGGGGATTGTCCTTTTCCAGTTTCCTGAGTCTTTTCTCCACAAAACTAAATGACCAAATCTTGGCAAATTTACGGTAATTGTAGCTTTCTGGAACCAAGTCTTCTAAGCAAATCATCTCAACTTGTTGCATGGGAATCCTCCATCTAAAAAGAGAAAGAGCTTAAATTATTTTAGAAAATTATGCCAGTTCTCAACAGTCCCAATATGGGAATTCTTTGATATGTGGTTGTAAATCTTTGACTAGATAACCGCTATCGATTAAGCTCTTATGGCATCTTGATCAAACTAGTAGCATGAGCCGATGCAGAAGTTAACACATCTTAGAGTCCCTCCTCCCTCCAGCCCCTCAGCAAGCTCTACCTCTAGCGATCATTCATGCGGTTATAGTTCTGCATCTAGTTCTCCAGAAAACTCTCCTCCGGCAAGACATTTACCACTAAGACTTCCAGAAGCAAAGTATCAAGAGCTATTTGACTCTATAGATCCCTGGCACCCAAATCCCGAGCAAAGACTATCTGCCAATACACAGCACATGAAAACCCTGCAGACAACAATCAATAGGAAGATTCAAGAAAGTTATTTCTTTGTTTTGGGAAAGCAGCAGGAAGATGAGCGCTTTCAAAAGATTTTTGTTGATTTCTTCCGTGAGATACGTGGTGTTAACAACTTAGCTAAAGAAGCATCTATTTTGTTAGCTGATCATTTTCGAGGCTATGCAGACGTGAGTGAAAAAGTCGAATACACCATAGATGCTGGAGACTTTTCAGATATCCACTGTACTTATCATCAACCAACAGAAGAAGTGATTCTTGAGCTCAAGAAGATCCTTGAAGAAGAGTATGGCCTGAAGGGGCAGCTTATAAAATCTCTGAATAAAGCAGGACAAAAGATTGGAGATGTATTTCAACTAGATACTCACGATACCTGTTTGCGAGAGTTTTCCATATTTCCTAGATTATTTCCCAAATGCATGAAAGCACTGACGGAGATATTCAGCAGCCTATTGGTATCAGAGTGGCTCAAGAAAGACATTGAAGAGGTTAAGATCTATCTCAAGCAATACCCCTCTAAAGAAAGCATCGAAAGACCAAGACTCACAAAGGAAGATCTCACTCGAGCGATAGCACTCTGGACAGCAGCAAAGCACTACGCTGAGCAGCAAAAGATACGAGATCATCAGCTCTCAAATAAACATAGAAACGAGCTAAAAGATGATCTATGTAGTGCCTTGATCTCTGGAGGATTATCCTTTATAACGGGAGATCCAAGCTTAGTAATTGGACAAGCAGCAAAAACGGCAATGAACTCTTTTGGCAATACAATCGACCCTGAAGGAAAAGATCAGGCAGTGCAAGTCTTAAAGCTATTTGGAGGCTTTGGTCTTGGTAGCGCAATGGGAAGAAATTCCTGGGATCTAGGAACGGCTCTTGGTGTTGATCTTCTTGACCTAGCAACTCGAGCAGAAAAGACAGGAAAAGGAGAGTCTGCCTTAAGAAACCTTGGTGGATCTGTACTCAAAGGCGCATTAACGCAAGATAAGAAAAAGCTAGTCTGCCAAGTACTAGGTTTTAGCGTAGCTGAGGCTGTTAATCAGCTTCCTGAGACAGATGAGACAACGCCGCTTGACATACGCATCGCAAGAGCATTGATATCCAATGGAGATGTTCAAAGTCACTACATTAAGCAGTACGTTGACCAAAAGTTCAAGGAAGCTCCTAAACCAAAAGTTGGCGGAGAACTTACTCCAGAAGAACAAGAAAAATACCCCAAGCAAGAACCAACTCTGGCAGACTTACAGCAGCAAGAAGACAGCAAGCAACATGCTCTAAAGATCCAAGCAGCACAAAATGAGCTCATACAAAAAGAAGCTGGTGTTGCAGAAGCAAATAAATACCTCAATGAGAAATTTGCAAAGTATCAAAAAGCCTGTGGTGCATTCAACTCTGCAACTAAGGAATTGAGCAAAGTCATCAAGGGAAACGAGAATCTATCAAAGGCGATAGAAGAAAGAGATGACGCCCAAAAGACACTAGATAGTCTACAAGGGATAGAGAGAATTCCAGTTCCAGAATCTAAACCTGAAAAGCCCAAGAAACCCAAAACAGTAGTAGGGAAAGCATGGAATTGGATAAAAGAAAACGTTGCAGTAAGCGGTGAAATATCTGCAACTAAGATGCCGCTGTATACCACGAATCCATCTACCTCTTCAGATAGATATGTGCCAAGAGAATTGTCTCAAGCCCCTCCATCTCCGAATAGACCACAGATAAGGGAGCCTAATGCAGGACAGTGGAAGAATGTTCAGGCGATGCAACAAGGCCAACTCTTCAACAAAAACATGCAATACCAAACGCCTGTTGTAGATAATAGCCCTAAAGCCCCCTTGAACTATCAAGCTTACTGGGGGCAAGGTCTGGCAAACAATGTGCAAGTGCCACCAATGGAGCTTAGAAGTCTTGGGAGGAGTAATCCTGTAGATATAAGACCAGCGCATAATAGACCACTTCAAATGGCAGGTTTTGTTCCCTTCGTTATCAGCAAAGTTGTTCCAGAGCAGACTCAAAGAAATGTAGAAACTTGGGTTAAAGGATACGTCCAACAATGGAAAGAGAACCCACTCAGGGCTAAAAGAGATGCAGATATTTGTTTGCTTATAGGCGCTAAAAAAACCATTGTATTTGCGATTCAAGCTTTTGAGCAGCCAAGCTTAAAGACTAAACCCCATACCTTTGGATTGATGGAGGTTTCGAATAGACTCGACAATTGGGTTGCTAAGAAGGTCAACCTAGATCTAGGTTCCCCCAACGCTCAAATGAGTATGTTTGTTGGAGAAATTGCTGTGCCGCTTCCTTTGCTTGGTGGATGCAAGCCCTGCATGAAGGTAGGTCAAGAAGCATTTGCTTTCATGAGACAATCTACCAAACTTCTGAAGCCTAATCCGTTATTAGATAGAGCACTTTTGAATTCTCGCGGATTTGGGAAACAAGTAAGGGCTATTGAAGCACTACAGAATCCTGCTTACCACAGTGGAATCGGAAATCCTTGGAGCGAAATGCTTCCGATATATCCTAAGGGATTCTTTAAGAGAAATATTGCAAAAGTTGAGACTAAGGCGATACAAGCGGCAAAAGGTGTGAATAGAAGTAATAATTATCAGTTTGTAACATGGGTTGAAAAGGGTGAGACTAAAGCAGTCTCTATAGGAGAAATGAGTCAGGCTGGTACTTTTCATGATCGGGGTGGATTAAGTCAGGCTGGAAGAGCCTTGCAGAAGAAAACAGATAGGTTAGGGTCAGTATTTCCAAAACCAAGTGGTAATATACATGAGGTAAATATGCAGGGACAAAAAGTGCTCGATGAAATATTGAATCATCCTGATAAATATATTTATTTTGAAAAACCAAGAAAATTGAATTTTGAAACTATCGACATTGTTGTTCCTGATGGCCGTGGAGCGAGGTTCACAAAGGACGCTAAAAAAATGATTGGATTTTTGGAGCCTAAAAAATGAGCAGAGAAGATTATAGAATTGTCATTGCGGATATGCCAGACAAAGAAGACCCAGTAGCTGAAATTTATTATAAAAATGAAAACTGGGTTGTAATTTCTTATGAGGATCATGGTTATTTTGTAGCGGAATTTTTCAATAATGAGAGCAGCAGTTACTGGGAATTCCCTTACGATGAAGCAATGGAAGTGCTTGAGGAAGCTAAAAACCATCTTGCTAAACTCCAGCGTACGCCAGAACAACAAGCAGCTTATGAGGCGCGAATGGAAGAGCAAGAAAACTGGAACCCCACTCCAGAAGAAACTGCAGAGTATGAACGTAAGATGGAAGAACAGCGTAAAAAGTATTATGGATGAACATTTCCATGCAGAAATCGTCTAGAGCAAATGGAGCTCAGGATACTAGAACGAACTGCAGATCTTCCTCGAGGAGATTCTCCTCAAAGACAGATTCAAATGGCTGGTTTTTCTGGATCTATGGAGTTTGCATTAATGGATGTAACTCTCCAGTCAAGGTCTGCTATAGATGCTTTAAAGACGGTGAAAAGCGCTGCTGTTAACGACTTCACAAAAAGCATTCCAAAGGGTGGTGCTAAAATTCTCCGAGGCATCTGCAGCTTAATGCTTCCTGATATGTCTGACGTGTCCGGAGCTGAATGTCCAAAAGAACACTTTAAAAGATTCTCGGCTAGCGCGCTATTAAAGTATGACAAGCTTGTACATATCAAGGACCCTCATTCTTTCGGAGCAAGAGCTGGGGAGTTCGTTGGTGAGATGATTTCTTTTGGAGGTGTTGGAAAGGTCATAAGAGTCGCAGAAGGCATTAGCGTACTGGGCATGGCTTGTGAAGGCGGCGTAGTAGGCCTCGTTATGGCAGAAGCTCATGACACCAATAAAGCAGCTGGGGTGGCCTTTGGTTTTGGTCTTGGTGGTGCAGCAGGTTCGATACCGAAAGCATTTAGAGCTTTAAAATCTATGAGCACTGTTAGTCCGCTGCAGGATAGAGCATTGAGCTTATCCATATCTAGGCATGAAGCAGGCATGCAGTTACTAGAAAATCATGTGCTAAGATCTGGTTTCACTGGTGATAAGACTGCGTTAAATCTTGCTAAAAGAAAACTCACATATATAAAACCCTTCGATATACCATACGTAAACAAGGGCCCAGAGCTTGAGTGGTGGAAAGTTGCAAGCCCTAAAATAGATGCTCTTAAGCGAGTAGTTTCCGATAAGAAAGAACTATACAAAGTTGTTAGAAAAGAGTTTGCAAGTGACAGTCTATCAGAGATGAAGATACGCAGAGTGCTTGATTATTCTGGGTTCAAGACTTTTGAGAATCCAAAGCTCTTTCCCACTGAATATGTAGCGGAATTTGCAAAGAAGAATGCAGGTATTGTTTTTAGAAAGCCTGGGACTGTATACGAAGAAAACATTTTAATCAGGATATGCCCAGGTCTTCGCAAAGAGAATCCAGTGACTGCGATTATTGAGGGTAAACAGATGAATGGTACTATGAGACAGCAGACCCATTATGTGGTTCAGTGTAAGAATAATAAAGTTCTTACAATTGATGGAAGATGGGTTAAACCAAAAACAGAAGACCATTTGACACATATTCCCCTGGAAAAATATCAATTTAAGGGCTGGGAATGAAACGAGAA
This sequence comes from Candidatus Neptunochlamydia sp. REUL1, assembly GCF_963457595.1. Classification (GTDB taxonomy): domain Bacteria; phylum Chlamydiota; class Chlamydiia; order Chlamydiales; family Simkaniaceae; genus Neptunichlamydia. The sequence goes on along the minus strand of NZ_OY735137.1, from coordinate 1,299,204 downwards.
CTAGCAAAAACACCAGACTATATCAAAGAAATATATCCTCCGTTCATATTAAGAAAAATGCTAGAAATGGATGAACACCCAGAAATAAATGATCAGCCAAGAAAGCAGATTACAGATTTTATGGGGTTGTATATATCAATATGGGTCATTTCCAACGCAGAATACCAAGAACGATTCTGGGTAAGGCAGGAGCCTCCTATGATGGGAGATAACTATATGGAAACCCTAGAGACTTTTCTGTCCGATGGAGAAGCTGTTCTTCTGGCGAATGATGCTGGAAGAGTTTCTATGACTGCTAAGCAACGCGAAATGCTACAGAGACTATACACGATGGTAGATGATTTTGATGGAGATCCGACTGTACCAGACGACCCAGGATACGGTCTAAATGACTCTGCAATTATTGCTGATCCAAAATGGCATAAGATACAAGCATACGCCAAGCTTGTATATGAGGAGATCACAGGAGACGACCTCGATGCATGGGAAAAGTCTCGCCCCCCAAGAGCTAAACGCCCAGAGATAAAGAAAAGAGACGCCACAGATGAAGAAATTCATGCAGAAGAAAAAAAGATCTACCCAAGTTTTCTTATTGAGCAATTCAAAAGCCGTCAGGATATTCCAGAAACGAGTCTTGAGCATTTCTTGATCAACGTGTACTTAGAGGTATGGACGATATCCAAACAAGAGTATCAAGAGCGCTTTTGGGTCAGAAAAGAATTCCCCCTATACGATGAAGAAAACTGCATGAAAACGTGCTCTAGGTATCTGTGTGATGTAATAACAGTCATACATGGTGCTGAAGATAACAAGCTTGAAGTGACAAATAAGCAATGCAAGGTGCTCAAGAAGCTCTCTGAAATGATCGAAGACTTCAAAAAGGACCCTAATAGACCCAATGACCCAGGATATGGAATCAACGATGGTGAGCTTATCGAATGTAAGCAGTGGCAAGAGATTCGAGACTATGCTAAGCTCGTATATGAAGTAATTACAAAACCCTAAAAATCGACCTCCATATTTGCGTTCTAGATAGTGTCGTCAAGAAATTTTGAATTTGATATACTTTGCTGTCTTATACCAATGCAACAAAGGAAGTTTCTATGGGAAAAGCATCGCATCGTCGCCACGATATTTCAGATAAAGTCTGGGAATTGTTAGCTCCTCACCTGCCAGGTCGAAAAGGGGGTTGGGGCGCCGTAGCAAAAGATAACCGTCTGTTCATTAACGCTGTTTTCTGGATTCTTCGAACAGGCTCTCCTTGGAGAGACTTACCACCTGATTATGGAGATTGGAAAAACACTCACCGTCGCTTCTGTCGTTGGCGGGATGCTAGAATTTGGGAAGCGTTGCTTGAATGTTTAGTGGAAGATCCTGACTATGAATGGCTCATGATAGATGCGAGCCATATTAAGGTGCACCCTCATGCATCGGGAGCTAAAGGCGGTAATCAAGACATGAGTCGGGCAAAAGGGGGCTTAACACAAAAATACACTTGGCCGTGGATGCGCATGGTATGCCAGTCCGAATTGTTGTTACGCAAGGTACCACTCATGACAGCACTCAAGCAAGTTTCTTGATCCAAGGTATTTCAGCAGAGCATTTGCTCGCCGATAAAGAACTATATAAGCTTCGACACCTTGTAGAAAATGCTTTTCTCCACCTAAAATGATGGCGTGGAATAGCTACTCGATATGCCAAAAACACAGCTTCATTCATAGCTGCAGTGCAAATTCGTTGTATCGCTCTTTGGGCTTCTATCTCATGACGACACTATCTAAAATAAAAATTTTTAGCTATATACCCCCATTGGCAACACATCAGGACCACAAACCCCATAGAATCAACCTTTGCAATAATTAGGCACCGGTCGAGACAAACAAAGGGATGCGGCTCCAGAATAGCGACTTTATCAATAGTGTTTAAGCTCTCAATGTCAGCAGAATCCCACTGGAGAAAGCTTTGGGGCAGTCAGATGATTCCAAAGGTTATGAATGGAGTCGAATTCAAGAACGGAGAAGAACTAAAGAAAGTGGCTTAAAAATGAAGAAGATCAAGGGTATGCTTAGACGCTCAGACACAACATTTTACAATATCTCCTCTTGAAATAACTTTGTAAAGCTGTGTTCTTTCAATTGCTCAGCAATATTAGGTCTTAATGCCATATCTTCCTCTTTGTTAAAAAGAAAGATGCTTTATAAAAAAAAGTATTGTTAATAATTTTTAATTAGTATAAACAAGGATAGATATGTTCTTTGAAATCCTATTTCGAAATGGGATATAATCATTTATTCATTGGATATCCTCCTTTACAATTCAAATAGGAATAGGCTATCTAAAAATTTAATTTATTAACAGTCCCATATACGTGCAATTATAATATAATTAATTTTATCTATTTTCTAACATTTTGATTATGTAATTTTTAGAGAATCACCCCTTCTTAGCACGTGGATGAGAATGCTCATAGACTTCTCTTTTGAGCTTAGTAGAAACACTGGTATAGATTGTGGTCGTTCCCAGAGAGGCATGACCCAAAAGGACCTGAATAGTTTTGAGATCCATCCCATTTTCGAGCCAATGAGTGGCAATCGTATGGCGAATGGTATGAGGGGTGATATGTCCCGCTAATCCGCTTTTTTGGAGATATATCTTAAAGAGGCGGTCTATTGACCGCGTCGTCAGACGCTTTCCCCACTTATTGAGGAAAATTGCATCTGGATCTTTCTGAAAGTGAGGCTTCCCCTCCTCATAGCGGCGCGAATCGTCGAGATACCTTTGGATCCACTCGATGACATTTTGAGTAATAGGAACAATCCTCTCCTTTTTCCCTTTTCCTTTAACCCGAAGAGAACGGGAGTGAAAATCAACATCTCCGCGATTAATACTCGCAAGTTCACTGATGCGAAGACCCGAGCTATAGAAAAGCTCCATAATTGAGCGGTCCCTTAATCCCAAAAGTTGTTCGGTATTGGGCTGACAAAAAAACTCTTCCACTTCCGTGTAAGAAAGAGCTTTTGGAATAGGCTTATCAAGCTTTGGACTACCGATATCAGCTGCAGGATTCTCCTTAATCTTTTTCTCTTGAAGAAGATACTTAAACATTGAGCGAAGAGAAGAAAGGTGGCGCAAAACAGTCCGTTTTGAAACCCCTTTCATCTGTAGGTGGGCAAGGTAGGAGCGGATCAATTTCTTATCAACGGCTTGATCTTTTGCAAAGCTCTCAAAAGCTTTCAAATCCAAACGATAGTTTCGTAGGGTGTGCACCGATGCATTTCTCACGGCTTCCAAATGGTGAACAAAGGCCTGTATTTCTTGGCTAATTTTCATCACGTATTTAGTTGACAGTGATTGTTGAACTCGTAGTGAACCCATCGCCATTTGAAGCTACGAGGGTATAAACTACTCGTTGTCCCTTTACTCTTCCTCGACCAATATACGAACTTGCGGAGCCAGAAAGATTTGCAATCAAAACACCATCTTTCAAAAGTTGGTGTCCTACGACGGTTTTTTGAATAGCTCGGTTCCAATCAACCGCAGGCACTTCATGTGTCCCCCAAGCTAACTCACCTAGCTCGCTGTTATTCATACTCACTTGTAGAGGAGCCTCGGGATCCCCTGCCGTTCCATCATAAGTCGCCTGATAAACGGGGTTACTCCCGTCGGGGACTAAAGCAACGCCCCTTCCTTGAGCATCAACGTGAACCATTGAGAACCATTGGGAATTACTTTGATTTGCCAACGCAAATGAGGAGGTCCATGTCTGCCCCTGCCATGTTGCATGACTCACATGGTCTTCATTACTCCCCTCAAAATTCCATATCGCAATGATTTGATCCGCGTCATTGATTGCAACATTAGGGGTTTCTAAACTATCTAACTGAAAATCTACCGTAACAGGCGTATTCCAAATAACCGAACAAAATGCAGAAACGGCAGGAATGATTGTCAAAAATAAAAGTGATTTTATAGGTTTTATCATGTCTTCAGCTTGGTTTAAAATGTAACTCCAATTCCCCTGCCAGCACTAAAGCCTCCCGCTTGCAGGGAACGTCTTGTGACAGGATGTCCATCCTTCACAAAAGAGTAACTCAAATCGGCATTTCCTGTCCCCCTTGGCAAGCCAACGGGGAAAATAGCAAGTTTTAGATCGCTCCCTCAGTTATAAGGACTCCCCTCTCGTTCGAATGCACTTAACATCTGGATATGAACATCTTAGAGTAAAAAGTTTCTTTGCACCTGTTTTTCAAAAATTCACGCATGGAATTTTCTCTCTTGAGTCTTCTAAAGTTTTTTGCTACGATAATGCCATTATGATCGTATTAGACAAAATTTCAAAAAAGATTGGGACGCGGATCCTATTTGACGATGTTTGCGCAGCATTCAATCCGGGCAACCGCTACGGTTTGACAGGCCCGAATGGAGCTGGAAAATCGACTCTCCTCAAAATCATGATGGGAACTGTAGACGCCACGTCAGGCTCCGTTTCACTTCCTAAAAAGGTCGGGTTTTTAAGACAAAATATTGAAGAGTTCAAGGACAACCGAGCCCTTGATGCTGTCATTATTGGAAATGAACGGCTCTGGGAAGCTTTAGTTGAGCGGGATATGCTCTATGAAAAGGAAATGACCGATGAAATTGGAATGCGTCTAGGTGACCTCGAAGAGGTGATTGCTAATGAAGACGGATATACTGCCGAATCAGATGCTGAAATGCTACTCTGTGGGATGGGAATTGATATTGAGTTCCATGAAAAGAAAATGCATGAGCTTCCGGGTGACCTGCAGTTCCGCGTTCTTCTTTGCCAAGCTTTGTTTGGCGATCCTGAAGCCCTTCTTTTGGATGAGCCCACAAACCACCTCGATCTTGAGTCAATTGGATGGTTAGAAAACTTTCTTCACAACTATACTGGAACACTGATTGTTGTAAGTCATGACCGCCATTTCTTAAACGCCGTCACAACGCATATTGCTGATATCGACTACGACACCATTATTACTTATCCAGGCAACTACGACGAGATGCTTGTTGCCAAAACTGCAGTTCGCGAACGTGCAGAATCAGAAGCAAAATCAAAAGAGAAAAAGATTGCACAACTTAAAGACTTTGTATCTCGATTCGGAGCGGGAACGCGCGCGTCGCAAGTACAGTCCCGTGTAAGAGAAATCCATCGCCTGCAACCCCAAGAGCTGAAAAAGTCAAATATCCAACGCCCCTACATACGCTTTACTCCTCCTGAAAAGTCATCGGGGAAAATTGCCCTTAAGGTCAAAGGAATTAGCAAAAGCTTCGGCGACAATCATGTAATCAAAGATTTTAGCATTGAAATCATGCGCGGCGACAAAATTGCTGTTATCGGAACCAATGGAATTGGAAAAACAACTCTCCTAAAAATGCTTGCTGGAGAGCTAGAACCTGACAGTGGTACAATCGAGAGAGGTCATCAGCTCGAGCTCGGCTATTTCCCACAAAACCACGAAGACTTCATCGATAAAAGTGAAAAAATTCAAGCTTTTGACTGGCTAAAGCGCTACAAATCAAACGCCTATGATCAGGAAATTCGTGGCGTCATGGGGAAGATGCTTTTTGGGGGGGATGATGCTTTCAAAGAAATCTCTAAGCTTTCTGGGGGAGAAACATGCCGTCTAATCTTTGCCGCACTACTACTCAACCCCTATAACACTCTCATTCTTGATGAACCAAACAATCACCTTGATCTCGAAGCGGTCTCAGCTCTAGGGTGGGGACTTGCCGAATTCAAAGGAACTTGTGTCACCGCATCCCATGACCGCAATCTTATCAACGAAGCCGCAACCAAGATCATTTCTCTCAATGAGGATGGGATCGAAGTCTTTGACGGAACGCTCGATGAGTTCCTCACTGCAAAGACCTAGAATTCCACCCCGATACCTGCCGTAATTCCTTGAAGGTTGATCGAATCTCTTGACCATCCTCCCACTTTCGAATCAAACGCTGTTTCATTAGGATAGTAGTAGGTTTGATTCAGCCTTGTCCAAAGATTCTTTTCCCCACTTGAAAGTACGATCTGATATACTCCACTCCCTATGTTTACGTTTAAAAAATTTAATGCCCTTTCCTACAGATGCCGTCATAAAAATGCAGGTGAGCATTTACGTGTTTTGTATGAAAAATCCCTTCCCCTTGATGGTCATTATCGACAAATGGAAGCGTGGCTTAAGCTTCCTCCTATCTCAACAATTGATGAAATAACAGATCGCTTTCACCTCCATATGAGAGAAGGCTCAATCGAACTTCAAGAGCACAATCTTCTTACCAAGCGGTTTGATACTTTATCAGAGACTCCCTATGGCCCCGTCCATATCTACCTCGAGGACCTTCGCTCCGCCTTTAATGTTGGAAACATCCTGCGCACAACCGAAGCTCTCCGACTTGGAACGATCATTTTTTCAGAAAACACCCCCAATCAATATCACCCCAAGGTTATCAAGACATCTATGGGAACAGCCTCTAGTGTCCCGTGCAAGCAAGGTGAGATTGATTCCTGCCCAGGCCCCCTGATAGCCCTTGAAACAATGGAAACCGTCTCCTCGATATTTGACTTCGAGTTTCCTGAGTCTTTTACTCTTCTTCTAGGGAATGAAGAAAGAGGATTAAAGGAGTCTACTCTTCAAGCAGCAGATCACGTTGTCGAGATTCCTCTCACCGGTTCCAAGAATTCCCTCAATGTTGCTGCAGCCTTTGCAATTGCTGCCGCAAATATTCAGGTTAAGAACTCATTAAGAATGCATTAATTTTTTTGCAATGGGCTTTTCACTGTTGCAAAAAGGCCTCTTCGTTATTATGATGTGATTAACGAGGTGTAGTAATGAATAAAGAAGACAAGAAATCAGTTGCGATGAACTTTCGAAATGAACTCGAAATATTCACCACAAATGTCAATGAACTTCATAAAAATGGAAGACTTTCAACAAAACAAGAGTTTTTGGAAAAGATTGCCGAAGATGTTAATCGGCTTTATGCAACCTCTATTCAAGCACAGAAAGCCGAGGACGAGGAAATTGAAGAAATTGGATTGATTATCCAAAACATCTTTGTCCAATCTATCGCGATCAAACATCATAAGCACGTTACCATCTTGAAAGCGGTCGAAACTTTCGAACCTGGGAAAGGCGACGACTGCGATCTTTCTTTCATCATGCGTGAGTACGTAAACCACCCCGCATCAACAAAGAGTTTCCTCACGGAGCTAGAGCTTCTCACAGACGATTTAGATGACGCACTACGTCATATCGCTTAGAAGAAATTCAAATCTCTTGAAATCATCTGCAGTATCAACATTAGGAAAAACTTCGCTTGCTTCTTCTACAAAAGGGAGTAGGTCTCGGTAGCGAGCAGAAAAATGTGTAAGAATCAGCTTTTGCACTCCAGCTTTTTTCGCAATGAATGCCGCTTGTTTTGCAGTCAGATGATTGTGATCTTCCGCCAAGGCTCGGTGTTCTTCTAGATAGGTGCTTTCGCAAAGCAAAAGTTTTGCTCCTTTGGCAAGATCTATCGCATTTTGGCAGTGCTTTGTATCAATTACGCAAGAAAAAATGTCTCCTTTTCGAACCCAACTGAGGTCTTCAAGCTTAACCATTTTTCCGTCAACAGTGACCTGTTTTTTCTCCTGAAGCTCTCGAACAAGCGTTCCTTTAACGCCACAGGCTGCAAGTTTTTCTTTATCAAATTTGGTGGTGTCGGCTTCTTGAATACGCCACCCCAAGTTATCAACGCCGTGGTTTAGAAATTTAGCCTCGATAGTAAAGTTTTCATCTTGATGAACAATTCCTTCTTCAGAAACTGGATGTTCAATCACTTGAATATGATCGTGATAGATTGTGCCATAGCGTAATCGATCGAAGTAAACCTTTCCACTCGCAGGATAGTAGCAATGAATTGGGTGATTGATCCGGTCAAGATTGAGTCTCATGAGCATGGAACCGAGCCCTAAACAATGATCTCCATGAAAATGACTCACAAAGATACGTGTAACTGTTGGGGGCGCGATATCAGCAAAGATAAATTGTCTTTGAGTTCCTTCGCCGGGATCAAACAACAGCCCTTCCTGATTCCATCTAAGTAAGTAGGCACCATGGTTGCGTAACCTGGTTGGTTGTTGCGAGGAACACCCTAAAATAGTCAGGTCTCGGACGCTCATACCCTCTCCTTAGAAAACACGGGGATTTTCCCAAGCACTATGCCAGTTAGAGCTCCGCTGATGTGAGCTGTATTGGCAATATTCATCGAAAATTCAGCAACCTGGAAGCGGATAAGAAAAAAAGAGGCGAGCTGAAGCCCCATCATTGCAACAATAAATACACCCAAGAAAACAAGCGTCCCCTTTTGCAAGGGATACCCTTCCCAAGGGGCATGGCGCTGCCGCATCCAAATGAATCCCGCAAGACCGCACACAATTCCTGAATACCCAATAAAAAGCGGACCGCTCATCAAATACTGCAATGTGTTCGAAACAATTCCAATAATCAATGTGAGCGCGATATATTGCCACTTTTTCGTCCGTTCCTCAACCTGCCGCCCGAGCATCCAGAGCCAAAGCATATTGAAGAGGATATGGAGAAAACTCCCATGAAGCAGTACAGGTGTAAAAAAGCGCCAAAGTTGTCCATGCTTAATCTGCTCGAACATCGGAGCATCGAGCTCACCTTTAGATGCAGGCCACCCCAATACAACACCATAAATCCCATCCCAAACAGCAGGACTTCCAATTCTATCTTCTGCAAAAAGATCGCGACTGATCTCTTTTCGGTTTTCTGCAGTCGGCATATCGTAGGAAAGGTCTATCATAAGGGGGGTAAGTGTATCTTCTTCGGGCTTTTTATCGGTTTTAGCAATAGCTGCCATTTGATACCCATTCCAAATATAGAGGAGAGCACAGAGAAGAACAATGAATCGGGTCAGTGGCATCTTAGGACGCATCCGATTGCGCATCCGAATTGCTTTCATTTGAATCGGTTCTTTTTCATCAAAGTCTTTTGCCACACCCTCAGTATCTATAGGATGAGCCTTGGTTTCAAATCGGGGATCGTTAGGGTTTTTGCAAAACTCTTCAAGCCAATGAATCGCTGTATAAATTTGATCTTCATGAGCTACCCAAAACTCATAAAGATTTTCTCCTGAAGAGGCCGGATTATAGCTGCATTCAATCTCTTCTTGAATTAAGAAGGAGTGAAATTTATAAGCTTCTTTTTCCCCTTGAAGTGTTCCGATTAAACGCATGTTTTAATTTTCTTAATGAGGTTAGAGGTTGAAAGTCCTGGAACAAGCTGCACAATGTGAATCCTTCCCCCATGTTTTTTCACCACGTTGGCTTCAATACACTCACCTCCATACTCCGCTCCATTGACATGAACATCGGGCTTAACCATTTCAAGAAACGTAATCGGATCGGTTTCATTAAAGTAAGTGACGTAATCAACAAACTGAAGAGCAGCGACCATCTCTAAACGATTTTCCAGGGGAACGATCGGCCGGAGAGGGCTCTTATACTTTTGAATCGAGCTATCAGAATTCAGTGCCATTAAAAGAACATTGGCTTGCTCAGATGCTTCATGAATCATTTTCAAATGGCCAGCATGGAGAAGGTCAAAGGAACCATTGAGCGTTGCAATCGTTTTTCCTTTTTGGCGCAACTGCAAAACTTTTTCTTTTAGTGCTTCAGGAGAAATATATTTCTCTTCTTTCCAAGGAGACATTACGCTTTTCTCCGTGGAAACGCCACTTTAAAAACTTCATCATAGGTATTGACAAAGTGAACCTTTATTCCTTTCTTCAAGTAATCGGGAAGCTCATCGTAATCCCGTTTATTCTCTTTTGGAAAGATAAGGGTTTTGAGTTTGGATCTTTTTGCAGCAATAAGCTTTTCCTTGAGTCCACCAATTGGAAGAACCTTTCCTGTGAGCGTCAATTCCCCCGTCATTCCAAGGTCTTTTGCAACAGAGGTATTCATAAGAAGAGAAAGGATTGCTGTCACCATTGTCACCCCTGCGGAAGGTCCATCTTTTGGGGTGGCTCCTTCAGGAATATGGATATGAACTTCTTGATTCTCAAAAAACGTCTGTTTAGGAGCATACCGCTCAAGCTCACTGCTCGCATAGCTCCAAGCAATCTGTGCAGACTCCTTCATCACGTCTCCAACCTGGCCAGTTAGTTTCATCTGAGTTTTTTCAGCAGACACTTTTGCTGCCTCTACGTAGAGAGTAGCTCCTCCCATCGCTGTCCATGCAAGACCCGTACACACTCCGATCGGAGTCTTATCGTAGTAGCGATCGGTCGTGAAAATCGGCTTCCCTAAATACTTTTCGAGATTTTTCTCAGAAATCGTCACTGACTTAACCTTCCGATGCTTCTTACTCTCCTCGGACCGAACAATTTCCACAGCTACTTTCCGAAGGATTTTCTTAATGTTATTCTCGAGACCTCGAACTCCTGCCTCGCGCGCATATCCTTCAATGGTCCCTTTGATCGCACCAGTTGTAAATTTTACCTGACTTGCTTTAAGCCCTGACTTTTTTCGATTGCGTGGAACAAGGTATTTTTTGGCAATTTGAAGTTTTTCTTCTTGGATATACCCTGATAAACGGAGGATGTCCATCCGATCCTTAAGAGGACCAGGGATTGTATCCAAAACGTTTGCTGTCACAATAAATAAGACATTAGATAGATCTGTCCGAACATCAAGGTAGTGATCCAAAAAGTCTTTATTTTGCTCAGGATCAAGTACCTCTAAAAGTGCAGAGGCTGGATCACCTTGATAACTCATTCCCATTTTATCTACTTCATCCAGCATAATGACTGGATTCATCTTTTGAGATGACTTTAGAGCTTGAATCATTTTTCCAGGCATCGCTCCGATATAAGTGCGGCGATGCCCCTTAATCTCAGCTTCATCCCGCATTCCTCCAACGGAAAAGCGATAGAATTCACGGTTAAGAGCCCGGGCGACACTCTTTCCAATACTTGTTTTACCCACCCCTGGAGGGCCAACAAGACAGATAATACTTCCCTTTACACCTGAAGTCAGTTTACCGACCCCAATAAATTCCATGATACGTTCTTTGATGTCCTTGAGCCCATAGTGATCATCTTCAAGAATTTTTTCAGCTTTCCCAAGATTATGGTTCTCTTTGCTGAAAACTCCCCATGGGACAATGGTAAGCCAGTCGAGGTAGTTACGCGAAACAGCATACTCGGCAGATTGCACTTCCAGAACACTGAGCTTATCAATCTCCTCATCGATGATTTTTTGAATGTCTTCAGGAACAGTTTTATCCTTAAGGCGTTCTTGAAACTTCTCAATATCACATGTTTTATCGTCTTTCTCAAGACCAAGCTCTTTCTTAATCGTTTTGAGCTGCTCACGTAAAAAGAATTCTCTCTGTGTTTTGGAGATAGTGGCTTCAATCTTCTGATTGATACTGCTCTGTAATTTGCTGAGGTCAAGCTCTTTCTTCAATAAAACAAGCGTCTTATCGATCCTTTCTTGAACATCAAAAGTTTGAAGAATATCTTGAAGCTCTTCTCGTCCTGCTGTGGTCAGAGCAACCGCAAAATCAGCAAGCTTTCCCGGCTCGGTAAAGTCAGAATGGCCAAGGAAAATCTGGAGCTCCTCTTTGAAGAGAGGATTGAGTTTCAAAAGTTCTTTGATCGTGGTAATGATACTAATCGAATAAGCTTTAATAATCTTTGATTGCTGCTGGGTGATTGCGTCATCATGGTAGTGGATCTTAGCGCGGAGATATTTAGACTTGACGACCTGCTTTTTGACCTTGATGCGCTTCTCCATATTAAGGACAACTTGTGCGCCCCCTTGCTCAAGAGGAACAATACGGAGGATCGTTGCCATCACCCCCACTTCACACAGATTATCAAACCCCATGTCATAGATGTTTTCCTCCTCCTCTTTAGTCAGAAAAAGGGCTAGCATTTTGTGGGAAGACTTAGCGACAAGTTTGAGTACCTCATAAAAGGGTCCCGGCTCAATGACAAGCGGAGCCGCCATCCCAGGAAAGAAGGGGCGCCTCGTCAAGGGGAGAACAAAAAGCTCGTCAGGGAGATCAGGTTCATCCTGAGGTTTCTTGCTCGTTCCAATAATTTTCTCTAAATCACTGTCTAAGAGAGATTCTGCAAGATCGAAATCCTCATCTTTAGACATCTCATCCTGTGAATCATCGTGTTCATTAACCAAAAGGTAACCCCTTCAAACTAAATTATTCCTGGACAGTGTAACACTCACGTAAAAAATATGCAAATAAGCTGCTAATTTCTGTATAATGCCCTATTTGAAATAAACACAACCCGTGTTATTATGTCCATATGAACTTTCTGATTATCGACACCAGTAGCCCTCAAAGCTTTGTTGCCCTATCAAGGGGGGATAAATTAATCATTGAACATCTTCCTCCCCTAAAACAATCACAAACACTCCTCCTTGTAATCGAAAAACTTCTAGAGAACACCGTTATTGACTTCATTGCTATTGGGACCGGCCCTGGAGCTTTTACCGGAACCCGTATTGGAGTCATGGCAGCTAAAGCTCTATCCTTTTCAAAAGGGATTTCTCTCCTCCCCTTCTGTAGCCTTAAGATCTTCACCCCGTGTGAAGACGGCCCATTCACCCTATATGGTGACGCCAAGTCTCGAGGATTCTACGCCTTAACTGGGAAAAAAACCGGAGGATCGATAGTATTTGACTCTCCGAGGCTTGTAACCGAAGGTTCTGTCTCTTCCACTCTCAATGTTCCTATCCTAAAGCAGTACCTTATAGAAAAGTTTCACAAGACTCCCCTATCAAATCATACTGAAATCATTGTTTCTTACCTTCTAGAGCTTGAACCTGAAAAAAAACCAAAAATCCTCTTAGGGGTTGAACAATAAGAAGTTTATGGTATAGAATAATTGGGATAGCTCGAATTCAAGGATTTGTTAGCTCTAAGTAGAAAACTATAAAGAAATTTTTTAAAGCACTAGGATGTGATCTTTTTATGCCGAATGTTAAGGTTCGTACTGGCGAGTCAATCGACAAAGCCCTACGAGCACTCAAGAAAAAGCTCGATAAAGAAGGAATTATGAAAGCCGCAAAAGCGCACCGCTTTTATGATAAACCTTCAGTCAGAAAACGAGCGAAATCTAAGGCAGCTCTAAAGTACAAAATGAAAAAAGGACGTTAGCACTTGAGTTTTTCAACTGCTAGCTGTATACTCAAGCGCGTATGACGGATTATTATGAAGTTTTAGGTCTCCCTCGCGGAGCCACTCAAGAAGAAATCAAGAAAGCTTATCGCAAGCTCGCGCTTAAGTATCATCCTGATAAAAACGCCGACAACCCTGAAGCCGAAAAGAAATTCAAGGAAGTCTCCGAATCTTACGAAGTCCTAAGCGATGAAAAGAAACGGCAGATGTACGACCAGTACGGTTCCGATGCCCTCAAAGGGGCTGGTGGAATGGGCGGCAACGGTGGCGCAGCTGGTTTTTCTTCGATGGAAGAAGCCCTCCACACCTTTATGGGTGCCTTCGGCGGCGGCGGTCGAGGCCCTGGCGGTGGAGATGCAATCTTTGACTCCTTCTTTGGTCAAGAGTTCGGGGAGGGACAAGAGTATGCCCGTCAAGGCGTGAGCAAAAAAGCTCAACTTTCCATCAGTTTTGAAGATGCCGCTAAGGGAATCGAAAAAGAACTCGCTGTCACTACAAATATAGAGTGTAGCAGCTGCAACGGAAACGGTGCACGCTCTCCTCAAGATATCAAGACATGCACGACATGCCATGGATCGGGACAGCTTCACCAATCTCGTGGATTTTTCAGCATGTCCAGTTCTTGTCCTCATTGCCATGGATCAGGAAAGATGATCACTGCTTCCTGTTCCGAATGTCATGGCGCTGGAAAAGTAAAGAAAAAACAACGGGTGAAAGTGCCAATCCCTGCTGGAATCGACGACGGTATGCGCCTGAAGATGACTGGTTACGGAGATGCTGGTGAAGGAGGAGGTCCTCCTGGAGACCTGTATGTCTATATCAAGGTGAAGCCTCATGACATTTTTGCACGTGATGGAGATGATGTCACTCTTACACTTCCAGTCAGCCTAACCGAGGCAGCTCTTGGGTGTAAGAAAGATCTTCCACGTCTTCTCTCCAAAAAACCTGTGCGACTGACGATTCCTTCAGGAACTCAGACGGGGAAAATCCTCCGCGTTAAAGGGGAAGGAATGAAGAATGTCCACGGACATGGAAAAGGCGACCTTCTCATCCACGTCCATGTGGAAACACCTGTCAACTTATCGTCTAAGCAAAAAACGATGCTCGAGCAGTTTCAAGAAACTGAAAAAGGATTGAATTCACCGGAACGCAACTCGTTCCTTGAAAAGATGAAGATTTTTTTTTAACCCCTCTAGCCAAACTCCTAAAAATCACCAAGAAAACGCATCATAACCACCGTTGAAGAAAACTTGCCTGCACCTCAACGGTAGTGTTGCAAAAAGTTAGCAAAAGCAGGAGAACAGCGAGTGATTAATGTAGATAAGCATGCGTCTTATCCTCCAGCCTTTTCCTCTATGCAAGAAGAAGGTATTTTCAATGTGAAAAGCTTCTGATTGGAAGGATTCGGTATTCTTTGCAACACTACCCGGGAAAGCAAAAGCAAAAAGAAAATGGCCGCTATGGGTTACACAGCGGCCGGGGACCAGACTTTGCAGTCTGGAAAAAGAAGGGGGAAGTTTGTTTGTAAAGAGCAAGCTAACCACTTTTTCTTAACTTACCTATTCGTGTAACATGCCACCATCTTTTTGTCTATCACATTTTTTTTATATCTGATAACCTCACTCCTAAGCAAAGATTACGCAGAAAGATCGTGCCGAATATTATTGTTAATGAAATTAAGTTTTATTATGAGCGTCATGGAAGTGGCGATCCTCTTATCTTGATTTGCGGTTTCACAAACCACTTGGAAATGTGGAGGAAGTTTATTCCAAAGCTTTCCCCGTCTTTTGAGGTAATTGTTTTCGATAACCGGGGCGCAGGAAGAACAGAAAGTTCACCTTCTCCTTATACGATCGAGGTACTTGCTGACGATGTGATTGGACTCATGGACTCTTTAAGAATTCAAAAAGCTCATATGGCTGGGTTTTCTATGGGATCTCTCATTATTCAATCGATTGGACACCGCCACGCTGAAAGAATTCATAAGGGAGTCCTAATCGCTTCTTTCAGTGTTTTGCCAAGTACGGCCCTCATGCAAGCACATTCAGTTGCAAAACTTTTTCAAGCAGGTGTAGATCCCGCTCTAGCATTAGAAACAATGCTTCCATGGATTTATAGTAACGATTACTTGTCCGATCCAAAAAGAGTCGTAAGGACGATCGATACCCTGCTTAAAAATCCCTATCCCCAATCTCCTGAGGGTTACATAGGGCAGCTTCAAGCTCTTTCAAAGTGCGATATGTCTGATCGACTCGCTGTAATCGAGACCCCCTTATTGATTCTGGCAGGTGAAGAAGATCTCTATACTCCTTTTTATGAAGCAAAACTTTTAAGAGAACAACTGCCGAATGCTGTTCTTAAAGGCGTTCCAGGAGTCGGACATATGCTCTATATAGAAGCGGAAGATATCACCGTGGAGGGAATTCATGCCTTTTGCACCGGTTAATGGAATCAAGCTTTACTATGAAGCATATGGCAAAGGAAAACCTCTTGTTTTTCTTTCAGGATTTTCAACTCATCACCTGACATGGCAATCGTTTATTGAACCTTTGCAAGATGATTTTCAGCTAATTCTTTTAGACAACCGTGGAGCGGGACAAACAACGGCGCCTGCATCTCCGTACTCAATAGATACGATGGCTGACGATACCGTTGCACTTATGGACCACCTAAAGCTCGATAGGGCAAGCATGGTAGGCTCTTCAATGGGAACTGCAATCATTCAAACAATCGCTCATCGCGCACCAAAGCGCATCGACAAAGGAGTTCTAATTGCTCCCTTTTCGAAACTTCCACGCACTTCTCTTTTAAAAATAATGACAACTGGGAAGCTTCTGCAAGCAGGAGTCCCTCTTGACTTAGTCATTGAAACCGTAATCCCCTGGCTATTTAGCCGCGACTTTGTAGCAAGCCCTGAAAAAGTCTCAGCTAAAAAAGAGGAAATGACAAAAAACCCCTTTCCACAATCAATCGAAGGTTTTCTTGGGCAAATGCGTGCTCTTGAAACTTTTGACTCCTCACAATTTATCAGGCAATTAGAAGCAAAGTTCTTGCTCATTGCTGGTGAAGAGGATCTTTCAACTCCCTTCTCTTGTGCACAATTCCTTCACGAGCATCTTGCAAATTCCACCCTCCATTCCTTTTCAAGAATGGGGCACATGGTACATGCAGAAAAACACGGGGAAGTTCTAGCTCTTATTCAGAAGTTTGTTAAAATGTGACTGTTTTTATAGAAGATTTTGTCTGCCTGCTTCTGGCCAAAGGCTGTTTCTAATAATTGGTAAAATGCTGGATAACAACTACTATTTGAATAACGACTTTGGTAAAAGGGCTTCAAGTGCTCAATTGCGGGAATAGATATCCCTCCAAAGAAATCGGCACCAAGAGCCAGTGCATCTTCCCCTCCAAGGGAAAGACCATGCTCAATATGACGCACAAAATCATCAGGCTCATTTCCTACAAAATGGCGGACAAAGTTAATCCCTATGACGCCCCCCATCCGAATGATTTCTTTTGCAAAGGAGTCGGGAAGATTCCGTGGATGCATTTTCACTTCCCGGAAATTCGAATGGCTAGCGATCGGAAGGATTTTCAATCCTTTTTTATGAAGATAATTGAAAATCTCTTCTGCTAATGTATCTGAGCTATGGCTGAGATCAATTGCAACCCCCTTTCCACCCATGTAATCAAGAAGCCTTCTTCCGTCCTCTTTTAAGCCTACCTGAGTCATGTCACCCCCACCAAAACGATTCTCATCCTTCCACGTTATGGAAACATAAAGCCACTTTTCTTGATCAAAACGCTGCGGCAAAAGGTCAATGGATTCCCCTTCCTCTAAAAGCCCTGAAGCATTTTCAATAGCCGGCACAAACTGCGGTCCCTTCATTGCCTTAATTTTATGATAACACTCTAACTGACCCTCGAACTCTTTGCGGGGCTGTTTTCCTGTTTCGGAAAATAGTGCAAGAGCCTGAAAAGAAACTCCCCCTTTTTTTAAAAGGGGGAGTGAACATCTTGAGGCTTCATCTTCGGGACTATGCTTGTCTCTATCACCATTGAGATAGGCTAGCAAGTCGCAATGAAGATCAACAACGGGAATCGACATTTAGAAATCGAATCGCGCTTTGATTGTGACCCCCTGGAGATAAAGGTCTCCAGAATGATCAGGCTCGCTAATGTTTTTGATCACTTCGTTATGAAGAATCCAAAGAACATGTTCCCAACCTGCCTGAAGCATGAAATGAAAACGGTCTTGGCTAAACCAAACGTCGTACCTGAACCCAGCGCCAATGTTTGCAACAGGTTCTGCAGTATGTGGTTTTGCACCAGTATCAAGCACACTTGTTTTTACATTGTTGACTGTCACATGTTCTTTTCGATCTACGTCAAACTGTCCCCAAAGAATGGAAAGAGCAAGGTCCGCATAAAAACCGAAATTCTTTGTTAACTGAAAAGCATTGTTTAATCCAGCACGCAGACCAATTCCCCAAAAGTCTTGGTCAAGGTCAAGGCGGTGACTTTTATTCCCAGCCGCTAATGTATACTCAATGTTGTAGTCTTGATCGATCCATGCTGCATGAAGTCCCGCGAAAAGACGAAGCTTCATGTACTGACTCAAGTACGCATTACGACCTAGATCAAGCGTTACGTTGTTATAGTGAACATCCCAGTTCGCATGAGCACGTGTTAAAAAGTCTGTTGATCGATTGACCATCCAGTAAGGAATCATGGTAGATGGTACATCATCTTGACTTGTAGTGTTACTTGCATCGCTATGGATCCAAGTATACTCAGCAATAATATCCCACTGATCATGGGGAAGGTTGAACCCAGCAGCAACTTTGAAACCAGGATCCCAGCTCCAGTCAACATCATGAACACTACCAGAAGCTCCTGCTCCAGCGCCTGAAACAGCGTAGGACATTCCATCTTGTCTCACGGTCCAATAGATGAAGTCAGCGGTTAGAAAAAAGTTCCAGTCTCCACGGATCGCGGGACCCGCGCCAGGAGTAATTTTAATATCACAATCATCAGAATAATATAGTATTGGTTGTTCTTCGTGTGGATGTGCAAAAGCGCATCCCATAACACCTAGAAAGAAAGCCAAAATCCATTTGTGTTTCATCGTTGATATCCTTGGTTACAAACACGTCGATCTTAAGCGAAAGTTTTAATTTATGCAAAGGATAATTTTATGCTTTCCTTAGAAAAATGGCTTTCAAGTGCCCAAAGATATTCGGCGCTTGTTTGTTTTTTGGAAACCCAAAGAACCAGTTCATATTGGGCTATTGTATCTGACAACTTAGCAAGCCACACTTCAATCGGATGGCTTTTATCAACTTTAAAACAGCTTTCTATTGCCTCTATTGCAAGCTTGCGAACTTTCTCCTTCTTAACATCTCGACTTGCAGAAAAAGGGAGGGTAATACGGTGGAATTCCCCACCGATAGTTAGCTTTTTTGCGATCATTTCGGTATTAGGAATCACAATTCTTTGACACTCTAAAGTTTCAATCACTGTCGTTCTGACATTGATTTCGACAACTATCCCGCTATCTCCTGTCTGGAGCTCTATGAAATCACCTGGATGAACTCTTTTCTCCAGCAAAACAATGATCCCCGCGACAAAATTATTGAATATCGTCTACAATCCAAACCCAATTCCCACACTGAGCGAACCCACAACAACCGCAACTCCTGTTAGATCAATCCCTATTGTTGTCAAGGAAATGTAGAATCCAATCAAAAAGACGGCATAGTAAGAAAGACGTCCCAGCCCATACAGAGCAGACCCACTAAGCTTCTTGCTCATACGAGTTCCCCTCTCTATCCCCTTAGCAATTAGAAAAGAAAGGATCACAATCCCCACAAAGGTGGCGATGTTTATAAGAGTAATGGGCGTTTCTTGAATTGTAAATAGAGTTTCATCCACGGCACTATTCTACTGTTATAAGTTTCATATCATGCAAGCATGTTGATTTTCTCTGAAATTTTCAATATAAAAAAAGTAAGGGGTGAGTAGATGACACATCACGACAAAATCGGCACTTGCCAAATCTGCAAGCATGAGTTTTCATATAACAACCTATTTCCTATCAATATGATACGGAATTCAATTCTCGATGTTCTCCAGGTTGAGCGTCCAAATATCGATACCAATGGTTTCATCTGCTACTCTGACCTTAGAGAAATCCGTACCGAATATATTGAGAAATTAATCAGAGAAGATAAAGGCGCCCTTTCTTCTTTTGAAAAAGAAGTCCTCGATAGTCTATCATCTCAAGATATTCTTGCTGAAAATGTTAACAAGAAGTTTGAAAAAAAACTCACCATTGGCCAAAGAATGGCAGACCGAGTTGCCCGTTTCGGCGGTAGCTGGAAATTTATCCTCTTATTTTTAGCTCTCCTTCTAATATGGATGGTTCTCAATACCTTTTTTGTTAAAGATGAAGGATTTGACCCCTATCCCTTTATCCTCCTAAACCTACTTCTTTCGTGTCTTGCAGCACTGCAGGCCCCCATCATCATGATGAGCCAGAATCGGCAGGCAGAGCGAGACCGCCTTCAGGCCAATGAAGAATACTGTACCAACCTAAAGGCAGAGCTTGAGATTCAACACCTTCAATCAAAGCTCGATCTCTTCATGAAGAATCAGTGGGAATCTCTCCTCGAGCTTCAAAGAATTCAAATTGAGCTCACAGAAGACATCCTCCTGCATAAAAAGCAATTGCATAAAAAGAAAGGCGAAGGGTAAAATCCTTCCCTATGAAACGGATTGTAATCATAGGAACCTGTGGATCAGGTAAGACAACTCTTGGCAACCACCTTGCCAAAAATCTCGACTACCCAGTTACAGATCTAGACGATCTCTATTGGCTCCCTAACTGGACTCAACGTCCTATCGAAGAATTTGCATCCCTTATTGAAGAAACAACCCTTTCTGAAACATGGATTATCTGCGGAAATCAATCGCGATTTCGTCACCTTATTTGGCCCAAAGCTGATACAATTATCTGGCTTGATCTTCCTCTCTATACCCTTCTGTGGCGTACTATTCGTCGCGCCCTTTGCAACATCAGAACAAAAAAAGCCTTTTGTAATGGGAACTATGAGAGCTTTCCCCACCTTCTTAGTCGCCACTCTATTGTTGTTTGGATCCTTAAGTCCTTCCTAAAACGCCGCCGCGACTACTTAGCTGAGATGAAAAATACACCACATATTAAATGGATTCATGCGAAATCCATTAAAGATCTGAAGTTTCTGAAAGCCCCTTGTTAACTAAAGCTATCATTTCAGAGAAAAAACCAGCCGAATAAGGTGAATAGTCTAGGGTTTTATCAAAGAATAAACCTGGGATGCACTAACCGTTTATGCGATTTGACATAACCCCCTCATAAAGTGAGAGATAATATGTTGCATTTTTTTCAATGGATATGCCGATTCAACTTTGGAATCTTTGAGAAAGAGTAATTTAAAAAGTTTCTCTGCTTTGGGCTGATCTTTCCCTTAATTATAGGTGTTTATTGGATACTCCGCCCTTTAGGGGGAAAAGCTTCTTTTCACAAAGGTGAAAATTTCCTCCAACAAGTTTGCAGTCTTCAAACCGCTGCCTTGCAAAGGTTGCCTTGGAGCACTCTTTTTGGGAAAATGTCTGCTGTTCACAGTGCGTCATCCTAGGGATAGGATACTCTGCAATCAGAAGCGAATGCCAGAGATTTTTTCGAGTTTGTCGATAGGATAACGAAAGGAGTCGAGATCCCCCGTTGCAGGAACATTAGGGAGAACATAAGCCCATGTTTCTTTAGATGTTTGAACAACTTTGAAAAAGTGCGTAGGGACCGCCACTTCACTCTCTCCAATTACTTGAAAAGTGACAAAACGTTTGCCGTCTTTTTCATGAGAAAGAAACAGAGGACCACTTACAACCTCTAAGGCACCTTCCTTCTTCACTAATGTACGGATATGCGCTTCAAGTTTTTTCCACACACAACGATTGAACTGCGGATGCTGAGGACAGATGTTTGAAAGGGAGAAGGTTTCTTCTAATGCCTCTTTTGAAAAGGCCTCATCCCCAGCAGGAACAATGTGTCCCCTATCAAACCCCGACTTTGAGTAATCCTTAATGCAGCTTCGGTGCGGCTTATAGATCTCCATATCCTCATGAAACTGCACCCCCTTCCTGTCGACATTCTTCTGAAGACTTTTCTCTGTTAAATGTTCATGAGTCCAGAAAGGGATCTTTCCTCTTGTATCGTAAACAAGAGTATACCCTTTTCTCTCTAGATAGGGAAACCCTGTTGGCTCAAGCTTTTTGTCCCATTGCTGATAAGAAACAGTTGTTGCAATACCCACCACTATTCCAACGGAGAACCCGAGACTTTTTTTCATCACGCTCATGCGGTCAATTTTTTATTATTAGATGAATTATTTGCAAACAAAGAGGCGAAGCAGTTGAACTCACTTTCAAATTGTGCTAGCCTGCAGATTATGAAAAAATTTATTAAGCGGGGGATCATTGCGATTGCCCCTCTTGCACTCTCGATTGGAATTATCTACTGGCTATTTTCGTTCTTAGAAGAGCTTGTTGGTCCTCCGATGCGCGCCCTTTTCGGCAAGTATTATTATCCCGGGATGGGGATTGTTGCAGCTGTTGTTGTTCTCTTTTTTATCGGAGTCCTCCTAAACACCTGGATTATTTCTCATATTACCGCCCTCTTCGAACGCCTTTTTAAGCGCATTCCTATCTTCAACTCTCTGTATAAAATGGTGAAGAACGTCACACACTTTTTTCAAGCCTCTCCAGGCGGAGAAAAGCAGCAAGTTGTCGAAGTTACCATTGCAGGACATACCCTCGTAGGCTTTATCACCCGAGAAAACTTTTCAGAATTTCCTGAAATGGATCAAAGCCGCGTCGCTGTCTTTCTTCCTATGAGCTATCAAATTGGTGGATACACCGTTCTTGTTCCCCGCTCCGATATCAAACCCATCAATATCTCCATTGAAGATGCCCTCCAGTATTCACTCATTGCCTGGGCACGCAAGCCTGAGGATTAGAAGATTAAATGACTTGTGTCCCTCATTTTCAACAAGTACGCATCGAAAACACTAACCGATGCGGCTACGCTTGTGTCATGTGTCCCCGCGATAAACACACCCGCACCCAAGGGATCATGCCCATGGAAGACTTTGAGCTTGTCCTCGATCGGGTTGGTTCCTTCGAGGGAGAGATGCACCTCCATGGTTTTGGAGAATCGCTCCTTGATAAAACACTGCCCGAAAAAGTTGCCCTTGTCACAAAAAAGATGCCTAAAGCCCTCAAAGTGATCTTCACGACTCTCGGTGTTCCTTCTAAAAAAGACTACCTCTCTACTCTTGTCCACGCTGGTCTCGACCACATCTTTGTTAGTTGCTACGGATACACCATAGAATCCTATAAACAAATTCATGGCCGGGATGCTTTTACCCTCGTGAAAAAAAACCTTGAGATCCTCTCCGAAATAAGAAAGGGAAATAACGACCTTCCTAAAGTAGAAATCATCCCTTCTAGCGACCAAATGCTCCTGACTCTTGGCTCTCAAAACAATCCTCGCGCAGAATTTCAAGCTTGGGCTGAGTCACTTGGAATGACCTTTTTTAAAGACCGAAAACTTCACAACTACGGCGATGGCCGCCAGTACAATGCACCCAAAGAAGAGCGCCTTTGCCCCGTCATCAAAGAAAAGCGCAAAGCAATTCTCCAAGTCACCTGGAATCTTGATGTTATCCCCTGTTGCTATGACTACAATGCCACCATCCTCTTCGGGAACCTTCGTACCCAATCCCTTGAAGAGATCTTTTCTTCAAGGGCCTACTTTCGCTTTGTCCACGCCCATACAACAAACCAGCTTGAAGACTATCCCCTCTGTCAAAACTGCGAAAAAGACATCTATTAACACTTCTCTCATTGGCTTTTTCATACAACTTATCATACTCAAAGGGCTAATTAGTGACCGTGATGGAAGTTCCTATCTCCGTGATTTTTCTGAAAGTTGTGATCCCCCTGCTGGGGATGATTATGAGGATGAGAGTGATCGTGTGAGGGGCGTTGTCCTGAATGATGGGGCCAGCTTTTGTGATTTTATAGGGAAAATTGTGGCTATAATTTTTTGGATGACCTATTCATTAGATTTTAGAAAAAAGCACTGTCAATTCGAAGCAGAGAAAAATTGAGTTTTGTACAAGCAGCAAAACGTTTTGGTATAAGCGTCAACAGTTTATTTCTTTGGTCTAAACAAATAGAGCCCAAACAAACTAAGAATAGACCTGCGATCAAGATTGATAAAGAGACTTTAATGGGGGACATCGAAGAGTATCCAGATGCCTTCTGCTATGAACGGGCTAATCGTTTAAACGTAACCGCCTCAGGCATTCGTAGTGCGATAAAGCGGCCAAAAATCAGCTATAAAAAAACATTAAAGCATCCCAAAGCCTGCGAGGGAAAAAGTGCAGCTCAAGCTGGAGGGAAAACCTTGCTCTATTGAACGAACAAGGAAAAAAGAAACTTGAACTGCACGAATATGTATCTCACTGATATTCAGCGAGTAAAAAATAAAACTGTATTTGAGGAGATCTAACGTGCTTCAGAAGTTGCTGCTTCTGAAAGACTATATGTCTTTTCCCTCAATAAAATTGGTGAATCTTTCACGGCAACCACTTTATCATAACCCTCTTTTTTATGCGAAGATAAATTTTTTCTAAAATCAATTTCCCCTTCGTGCTATCATCGCCCCTATGTTAGATTTAGTGCGTTCCCTATCCTCTATTCAAGCGATTGTTCAAAGCATAAAGCAAGAAAAGTCCCTCTTATTTGAAAAGCTCTGGGATGCCCCAAAAGCAATCCTTTCTCTTCTTTTACTTCATGAAGGAAAGAAGAATGTTCTTATTATTACTGGCGGCGAACGAGAGACGCGCCTCTATGACGACCTCTGTTTTTTCTCGAAAGATCCTGTCCTTTCTTTTCCCTCATGGGAAACACTTCCGGGCGAAGAAATCTCTCCAAATCCAGACATCTTAGGAAAACGTTTTGACATTTTAAGAACGGTATTACAGAGCAAAAAAAAACATATCATCTTAGCCCCTCTTCAAGGGGTTTTGCAAAAGGTTTGCGCTCCACATCTTTTGAAAGATAAAATCCTAGAGATTAAAAAAGGGGATGAAATTCCTTTTGACCTCATCCCAGAACTTTTGATTGATCTTGGGTACCGCCGTGAAGGAGTAGCCGCCGACAAAGGACAGTTTGCTATTCGTGGAGGGATTCTTGATGTTTTCCCTCTCTCGAGTTTTGATCCTTACCGGATCGATTTTTTTGGGGATGAAGTGGACCAAATCCGCACCTACGACCCCATCTCTCAAAAATCCACAGGAAAAGCAGAGAAAATTTTCATTCCTCCAGCCGAAGAACTTCCTCTCCTTAATGAGGGAAAGAATGTGACCCTACTTGACTACCTAGGAGAGGATACCGTCATTCTTTTTGATGATCTCCTTGCGATTGAAGACCGGTACGTGTCCCTCAAAGACCTTCCAGGAGCCCGGTCTCCTCATTTCCTTTCACTTAGAGAACTCTTCAACCTTTCTAAGCCTTTGCAAAAAGTCTATTGCACAAAGCACCCTCTTGAAGAACTTTCCGAAACAGAACAAATAAGCCAGCAGATTAAGTTCGAGATCTTTGAAGAGAAGCTTTCTGCAAAGCGGATCCCCCATGCCTTTGCAACTATTGAAGACTACTACTGGGAGGAGTGCGACGAAGACAAACGCCTTGAAGCGATTCTTCAAAAGGGAAGCGAGACGAGTGTTCACTTCATCACCGCCTCCGAAGCAGAGGAAAATGCGTTAAAAGAAAAAATCGACCAAACCCTTCTCCCTCTCCCTAAAAAACGTGCATTTGTACGTGGGTATCTTTCGAGTGGTTTTGTTCTCCTTGATGCTCCCCTAGCCGTTCTCCCGTACCCAGAACTCACGAAAAGATATAAGGTCTCAAGGCAAAAATGGAGAAACACCTACCATACCCCAGCAGCTGAGTTCCATGCTCTTGAAAAAGGGGACCTTGTTGTCCACTTTCACAATGGAATTGGAAAGTTTCTTGGGATCGAACGTCAAAAGAACCACCGCGGAGAAGAAGAAGAGTTCCTTCTCATCGAATACTCTGGACACAGCAAGCTCTACGTTCCACTCTCTCAGTCCCATCTCATCAGCCGCTATATTGGAACACGAGAAGAATCTCCCAACTTAAATGTTTTGGGAACAAAAAAATGGCAACAGGCAAAAGCCAATGCTCAAAAAGCCATCATTGGGTATGCAAAGGACCTTCTTCAAATGCAAGCGCAAAGAGAGGCAAAGGGAGGGTTCACTTTTCCAAACGAGTCCGATGACCTTCTCCTATTTGAAGATGAGTTTCCTTTTGTAGAAACACAAGATCAGCTCGATTCCATTGCCGCAATTAAAGAAGATATGAAATCAACAAAAGCAATGGATCGTCTCATCTGCGGGGATGTTGGCTACGGGAAAACCGAAGTTGCTATGCGCGCAGCCTTTAAAGCAGCCTATGATGGGAAAAAACAGGTTGCTGTTCTTGTTCCCACAACGGTTCTTGCTATGCAACACTATGAAAGTTTCAAAGCTCGTATGGCAGACTTCCCTATTACTGTTGGTGTCGCCTCCCGCTTTGTGAAACCTAAAGAGGTAAAAAAAATGCTTGAAGGAGTCGCAAAGGGATCGGTTGACATCTTGATCGGAACCCATCGGATCATCAGTCAAGATGTTATCTTTAAAGATTTAGGCCTCATTATTATTGATGAAGAACAGCGTTTTGGCGTCCGTGCAAAAGAACACCTTAAAAAAGCAAAGCTCGGTGTAGATTGCCTTACTCTATCGGCCACACCTATTCCACGCACGCTGTATTTCTCCTTAATTGGCGCTCGAGACATGTCGGTCATCAACACACCTCCCCAAGACCGCCTCCCCATTAAAACCATCCTTGCTGAAAGAGACAGTGAGCTCATCAAAAACGCCCTATTGCGCGAGCTTTCCCGCGATGGGCAGGCTTATTTTATCCATAACCGCGTTGAAACGATCCATAAAGTTGCAGATGAAATTCGCACTCTACTCCCCAAGGCTCGCGTTGGCGTCGGTCATGGACAAATGTCCCCCGATGAACTCGATTCGATTTTCCACCTCTTCAAACAGGGTGGTCTCGACATCCTCGTTGCAACCACCATTGTGGAAAGTGGAGTCGATATTCCCAACGCAAATACCATCTTGATCGATCGTTCCGACGCTTTTGGGATGGCTGATCTCTACCAATTGCGAGGGCGTGTTGGAAGATGGAATCGTCCTGCTTATGCGTATTTTCTTGTTCCTAAAAACCGTGAGCTCCAAGAAATCTCTCGCAAAAGACTTCAAGCCTTAGTTGAAACTTCAGGTTTTGGTGGAGGGATGAAGCTTGCAATGCGAGACCTTGAAATTCGAGGAGCAGGAGATCTGCTTGGATTACAACAATCTGGAAATGTCTCTGCTGTAGGATTTCATTTCTACTGCAAACTTTTGAAGCGTACAATCAATACAATGAAAAAAGAGGTCTCTCCAACATTCTTCGATACACGCATGGAGTTTTCTTATGATGCAAACCTTCCAGCACGCTATATCAAAGAGACTAGCATTCGGATGGAGATCTACCATCGCCTAGGAGAAACGACAAACAACGATGAAATCCAGGCTCTATTTGACGAACTTATTGATCGGTTCGGACCTCTTCCAAAAGAGGCAAAGTGGCTTTATCATCTCAATCGCATTCGCGTCTTTGCCTCTGATAACAAGTTTACTCTCTTGAAGTTTGAGAAGATCACCCTTCACGCCAAACGGCAGTTAGGGAAAAAACTCCTCGAGAAAAAGATCTTCCTTCCTCTTATTGATGATCCCGATGAATTTGAATTCATTACAATAGGGTTTTTAAAGCGGGATTTTTCGCTGCCTTAAAAATTGCAGTCTTTATTTCTTGCGGTTGGTATTGAACTATCGTTGCCCACACCGTATCTCGACCGACCACAAACTTCCCCTCTAAAGACTCATTCACGAGGATGTCCCAAAAGTAGTTGAAACTAGGATTTGAAAAACGTGGCTCCAAATGCGCAGACAAACTCTAGTTTTTAAACCCTATTTTTAGGGTGTGTTAACCTTTGAAATTGCTTTGTTTGACAGGCGTTATGCATCTCGAAAAGAATATTTAGCACCTGATGATATTCCTGATAGTAAAAGGGCTCGTTTCCATAAGAAAAGTGGGCGACATAGATTGTCTTATCTGACCATTTCTAACAGGCAGGTGCCGATTCTCGGTAAATGACAATATTTTTTTTCACGTAGACCTGAAAGAAGCACGCCTCCTTCTTGAATCGGAAGGTCAACAGCTAGTTTGACACTGATTCCCCCGCCCTGCAGACCTTTTTATCACAGGCAAAAGGTGGGGGAACTCCTCCTGAATAAGCTCAACAGAAGAGGCTCAATCGACAGGATAAGATGCAATGCACTGGCTAACAGGACGTTGAACCTCCATTTCCTTCCTATAATTCTCGTAAAATTGGCAACAATATACCCTCCTGCCAATATCAAAACAACGAATAAACATTACTTGGAAGATGCCAAAGCCCATTTAATATTGCAGCCTATACTGGGGTGTTGATCGGGAGTAATCTCCTTTCCAGCAATGAGACAGTCGAGTGCCTCCGCCAAGTCTTTTCCTGTGACTGGAATGTGATTCCCTGGGCGAGAATCATCAAACTGACCACGATATCCGCACTCCATACTACTATCAAAAACAAAAAAATCTGGAGTACAAGCCGCTCCATAGTCGAGCGCTACATTTTGAGTATAATCAAAAAGATAGGGAAAAGGGAAATCCAGATCTTCAGCAAGCTTCTTCATTTCCTTTGGACTATCTTCTGGGTACTCTGAAATATCATTTGAGTTGATTGCAACAAAAGAGATTCCTTTAATAATATAGTCTTTCGCTAAGGCAACCAACATCTCTTGGATATGCTTAACATAGGGGCAATGATTGCAGATAAACATTACGACCGTCCCAATATCAGATTCAATATCCTTTAGAGTTACGACTTCATCTGAAATAGCATCGACAAGTTTAAAATTAGGAGCTCGAGTCCCTAAGGGCTTCATGCTCGACGGCGTTAGAACCATGATGGCCTCCATCAAAATTAATCACCCCACTTTTTTGCAGGATAATTAAAAAAATTGTCAAGGGAATGATCCATTTCATGAAAAAATACCATACGCGGTGGAAGTGTGCCCAGCCCTTTCCAAGGGGAAATTCCTCTTGAGAAATTTCTCGCTTAAGCCCCCATCCTATGAAAAGAGCCGTTAGGAGACCTCCGACAGGAATAACCCAGGTTGATACAAGGTTATCAATCGTATCAAGAAAGTTTGTGCCGTAGACGTTCTGCCAACTGGGAAAGAGCTCTTGAGAAAAGGCTAACGCGCTTGGAATTCCAAATAGGAATGTTCCCGCAGCAACAAAGATAACAGCCTTTCTACGAGACCAGTTTGCAAGCTCCATAATATTTGTTGCCACCACCTCTATAAAGGGAATTGCTGATGTCAGTGCAGTAAAAACAAACAGGGTAAAAAAAACCGTTGAAATCACAAGAGAGCCTGGGAGCTTTGCAAAGAGGTAGGGAAGAGTTTTAAAAATCAATCCTGATCCCTGCTGAGGTTCAAATCCAAACGTGAAAATGACAGGAAAGATTGTCATCGCCGCCATGATCGCTACAAAAATGACTGAAAACCCGATCACGCAAGCCATTTGAGGAATGTTTTCCCTCTTTCTCATATAACTTCCATAACTGATCATAATTCCTTGGCCCAAGCTCAGAGTGAAAAAAGCAAGGCCAAGTGCTTCCAAAACACTGGAAAAACAAAACCGTTCCACATCAGGATAGAAAATAAAGTGGACAGCCTTCTGAAACCCCTCAAGGGTGATACTATAACAAAGAAGAGCTATTAAGATCACAAAAAGGGCGCGCGTCATCAGCTTAGACCAAAATTCAATCCCTTTTCGTACTCCTGTTAAAACAATACTCATTACGATCAAGGTGAAGAGGAAATGCCAAAAGACCGTGATACTTCCTGAATGAGAGAGTTTTTCAAAAACATCAGATATTTCTACGGAGGAGAGATTTTGATAAAAGCCACTAAGCGACATCAAAACATAACTCATTCCCCATCCCGCAATCACGCTATAAAACGACATGATTAAAAACGAAGAAAGAACGCCGAACCAACCTGCCACCTTCCAACGAGGCCGATCCCCTGCGAGAGTTTCAAATGTGCCAACCGCTGCACGCTGACTCCGCCTTCCGAGCAAGAGCTCTCCGATTAATACGGGGATACCAATGACAATCACGCATAAGAAGTAGGTGAAAAGAAAGAGGCCGCCACCATTTTGGCCTATCGTATACGGAAACTTCCATAGAACCCCGAGACCAACTGCAGAGCCAACTGCAGCTAAAATAAATCCGAGACGCGAGCCCCAATGTTCTCTAACTTGGGTCATCCTCCCCCCCTAAGTAGTTGATCAAAGTCGTAAAGCCCACTCTTCTGTACAATGATAATGAAAATAGTGAGTGGGACAATCCATCGCATGAAAAAGCGCCAGGAACCATACAGGTAGGCGACTCTAGATCCGTAGGCAAACTCACTATGCGAGACCTTGCGATCCATGACCCACCCCACAAAAATAGCACTAAGAAGTCCTCCAACTGGAATTACCCATATGGAGACCAAACTGTCAAT
Organism: Candidatus Neptunochlamydia sp. REUL1; assembly: GCF_963457595.1. Classification (GTDB taxonomy): domain Bacteria; phylum Chlamydiota; class Chlamydiia; order Chlamydiales; family Simkaniaceae; genus Neptunichlamydia. Next base: position 1,269,140 of record NZ_OY735137.1, on the reverse strand, counting down.
TGTCTTTAAAAAATCCATTCCATAAATCGATGTCCATTCAGGAAAGACAGCTGAAGAACCCGCAAAGGCACTTGGGATTCCAAATAAAAAGGTTGCGCTCCCTACAAAGATCGCCGCCTTCTTCCGTGAAAACCCTTTCAGCTCCATAATATTAGTTGCAACGACCTCAATCAAAGGAATCGCGGAAGTAAGAGCCGTAAAAACAAAAAGAGAAAAGAACATCGTACTGAGGACAAGAGATCCCGGAAGCTTCGCAAAGAGGTAGGGAAGGGTTTGAAAAATAAGCCCCGGCCCCGCCTGCGGAGGAAGATCAAAAGTAAAGACCACAGGGAAAATCACAAGAGCCGCAAGCACAGCAACCACAATGACAGAAAACGCAATAATTCCTGACATCTGCACGATACTGTTCGTCCGTTTCATGTAACTTCCGTAACTAATCATGATCCCCTGACCAATGCTTAGAGTCCAAAAAGCAAGACCTAAAGCCTCAATAACACTTGTGAGCTTAAAATCTGCAGTATTGGGATGAAAAATAAAGTTTACTGCCTTTCCAAACCCATCCAATGTCAGTGTGTATAAAAAGAGAAGCACAAGGAGAACAAGAAGAGCCTTCGTCATGAACTTTGCCCATCGCTCAATTCCTTTGCGCACCCCAGTCAAAACAATTGCTGTAGTGATCAGTGTAAATAAAAAGTGCCAAAAAAGAGAGATGTCTCCTGACTCCATTAACGTCCCATAAGCCGCTGCGACCTCTTCACCACTCATATTTTGGTAAAAACCATTGAGAGACATTAGAATATAGCTCATCCCCCAACCAGCAATGACACTGTAGAAAGACATGATCAAAAATGAAGCCAACACTCCAAACCATCCGATGACCTTCCATCCCCCTTTTTTCGGGTCGTGATACTCATAAGCGCCAACCGCAGCCCGTTGGCTGCTTCTCCCTAAAATAATCTCTGCGATAAAAATAGGGATTCCAACAACGACCAGACAAATGAGATACGAGAGAAGGAACAATCCTCCCCCATTTTCACCTACAGTGTAAGGAAACTTCCATAGGATACCGAGACCGATGGCCGACCCAATCGCCGCCATCAAAAAACCAATATGTCCTGTCCAGTGTTCTCTAGTTTGATTCATTATGACCTCTGAAAAAAAATGTTGAAGTCATCACGAAGAATGGGGACATTGTGCCCCTAGCCCGGATGTCGAAGACGTGATAGTGGAAGATAGTGAGGTCAGAATAATTGAAAGCATGATTCCACAAATTATTTTCTAGCGATCATATCCACTTAAACATTACTAGTCAAGCAGAGAGAGCTGTGATCACATGCCAATATTTCTGTGGTAAGCCCCTTTCATTTTTTTGGCTTGCATCATGCGCGCGTGCTTGATGACCTTGATTCCCTTTTCAATATGATCGGGCATAAACCGTTTAAAAATTTCTTCAGAACTTTTTTTTGTTTTGATCTGGTCCCGATTCAAAGGTAAATCTGAAATAAGGAGAAGCGCCCCAAGGGTTAATTTGCGCTTGTAGCTTCCTGTAAAAAGGGTTGCGCACTCTAGTTCAATAGCCTGGGCACGTGTTGACTTAAGAAGCTCGATAAACTGTTCATTGTACTCCCAAAAGCGGAGGTTAGTGGTATAGGTGATCCCAATGTGGTGCCCCCACTTCTCCTCCTCCATAACCTCAGTTACCGCTCGTTGCATCAGAAAATTTGCCAAAGAAGGCACCTCAGAAGGAAAGTAAAAGTCAGAAGTCCCCTCAGCTCGAACGCTTGCAACAGGGACCAGATACTCTCCTACATGGTACCGACGACGCAGCCCCCCACACATTCCAAGAAGGAGCGCTGCCTTAATATCTAGAAACGAGCAGAGATCAATCACAAGCGCCGCTGCAGGAGAGCCAATTTTAAAGTCGAGAATGGAAATATCTTCTTTTTTAGAATGAGCCACTTTGAACATTGACCCTTCAAAGACCTCCACTTGACATCTCTTTGCAAAATGATCAACATAACGGGGGAAATTCGTCAAAAGGAGATTTGATTGAAATTCCTCTGCAGGAGATCCCGAATATCTCTCGAGAGTCTCTTTTGCATATTGTTCTTCTTGAATTTCTCCGCTATCCATTCGTTATAATCCTTTTTCCCTTTATTATCTGGAATTCTTTTTGCTGAAAAGCACAAATTTTTCTTTACACTTTTTTCACAAATTGTCTAACCTCTTTACCAAACCTTAACTCAGGAGGAAGGAATGGAACAACTAGCAGTAAAAGCACAAAATCCTCTTGCGATTCCTACATACAATGAAGTGCGCGGGCAAGCTGTCACGCTTGCTCTTCGAGCTGCGATAGCTGCAGCTACTATAAATTTACTGTGGAATGGCTACCACTACCGTGGAACTCAATCAGGGATCAACGGTGGCTACGTAGTGGTTCTATTTGTAACCGAAGACGCCGCTCAAAAAGGAATTGTCGCAGATAACGTCGCTGAAACCCGTCATCTTTCAAGAGATGTCCAAGGAAACCTTGAGGAATCTACATCAATGCTTAAGAACCTGACAACGGAAAGAAAGGAGCTTGCAGGCGAGGTTGAATCGCTCAAAATAACCCATCAAGAGTTCGAAAGAGAGGTAGAGTGTCTTAAAAGGACTGCCACGCATATAGAAGCTGAGGTAGAGCGTCTTAAAAGGATTGCCACGCATATAGAAGCTTCGGTAACAGCTCTATCCAGATCAACATCTCAGTTGAATGTGAGTTAAGGATGGTACACTAATCTAAACCACTAGGAAATAATCTCCTCGGGTGCGAGGAATAAACAGGAAGGACAAAATTATGGCAGCAATAGTAGGGCCTGCAGACGCTTTGATGAAGGCGACTGGGAAGCTCGTTGGGAACTTTAAAGTTCAGATAAGATACAAGGAAGAAGGAAACGACATTAACGCACTCAATGCGCTGGGTCTTGTGATAAACAACATCGTCTCAAGTTGCACATTCCGTCCTCCCTTAACTGCTTCCGAGCTTCGTATGGAGTTCCATTTGATTTCTGTGGAAAATAAGCTGATTGGTCGCGATAAGTTCGATAACTTAATAACTCTCCCTGCAACCTTAGAAGAACCTAATAATACAGACTCTCATAAGAGTGTTTACAATAGAATGCATGTATATAATGCCGAGATTGTTGAACTTCAGCGGCATCAGGACACTTTCAATCCTGTTGGAGGTCTTGCTGTTGCAGGAGTGGTTATTCTGCTTGCATATTCCGTGGCTAATTGGATAGGAAATACCTTCATTCCTTATATGATTCGTGAAAACTATAAGTTGGGTATAAAATGCATGGCGGGAGGAACAATGGTGATGCTCACAAAAGAATCTGTAGAGGGCTGGGCACGTATGACTGATGGTCAGCTTCGCAGTACTCACCGAGAGTGTAGAGAGCGCTAAGAGTAGTTCTTGACATATGGGGCGTTTATCTGAGACAATGCCCCTTTTTCAATCAATGGGTATTCAATGGCGCAAGTTGGCACAAACGAATTCAAATCAGGCATGAAAATTGAGATGGACAGGGAGCCCTACACGATCGTTGGGGTTGAGTTTGTCAAACCCGGAAAAGGTCAGGCTTTTACCCGCACAAAGCTCAAGCACCTGATGTCAGGACGTGTCATCGAAAAAACCTTCAAGTCTGGTGAAAAGTTCGATCTAGCCGACGTTGAAGAAACGCAGATGCGTATGCTTTATAAGGAAGGGGATGGCATTGTTTTTATGCATGACACCTCTTATGAACAAACAACAGTTCCCCTAACAGCGATCGGTGACAAAGAACCTTACATGGTTGAAGACACCGTTTACGAGCTTGTCCTATACAAAGGCGAAGTCGTCGACGTCACCCCTCCCACTTTTTTAAACATGACTGTGACAGAAACAGCACCAGGAGTGCGCGGAGATACCGCTTCTGGACGCGTTCTAAAACCTGCGAAGACCGATACAGGCGCCTCGATTCAGATCCCCATTTTTATCGATGAGGGAGAACTCATTAAAGTCGATACACGTACTGGAGAGTATGTCTCCCGCGTCAAAGACTAGCGCCATGGCTGCGCGTGCGCAGGCTCTAAAAATGGTCCGAACTTTTTTTGAAGAGAGGCATGTTGTTGAAGTCGATACTCCTATGCTTTCTCAGTACGCCCCTATTGATACGCATATCGATCTTTTTAAAGTCGATAAAGGTTACCTCCACTCTTCTCCCGAATATGGAATGAAGAAACTTCTTGCAAACGGCAGTGGCGATATCTATCAATTAGGACATGTCTTCAGGAAGGATGAAGTAGGGCCGCTCCATGCTCCAGAATTTACACTGATTGAGTGGTACAGAGTCGAGACAACATTCAATGCCTTTCTAGAGGAAAACTTGAGTCTTGTACGACTCTTTGTTGGAGAAAAAACATCTGAGGTGCTCCCTTATCATGAAGCCTTTCAAGCAAATGTAGGGCTCCCTTATAATGCCCCTTCTTCGGCACTAATGGAAAAAGGAAAGACGCTTGGTTTTGAGTTTCATGATGAGACAGATCTTATTAATCTTCTATGGGGATGTGTTGTAGAGCCCACTCTTGGAAATGGAAAAATCACGGTTATTACCGATTTCCCAAAAGAGCAGGCCGCTCTTGCTCAAATAAAAAATGGTGTAGCTGAGCGTTTCGAATTTTATTTTGACGGGATTGAGCTCGGGAATGGATACCATGAACTCACCGACCCCATCGAACAAAAAGAACGCCTTGAACGCTCTAATAAAGAAAGAGTTGCCTTAGGAAAAGATCCACTTCCTCTTGATCCAGAGTTTATTCACGCCCTAGAACAGGGCCTTCCAGATTGCTATGGAATCGCTCTTGGATTTGACCGCCTCCTTATGCTTAAAGAGGGGCATTCAAAAATAACCTTATCTTATACTTAACTCTTCCCTTTGCTATACTCTGCTCCGGAAGTAAATTTTAGAGGCACATCATGAACAAACCACAACTTCAGGTTTTAGCTGATGACTTAAATAATTTTGTAAATTCAGCTTTTAGTCACATCCCCATCAAAATGTCTACAGAAGTGCAGGACGGACTGGGTGTCACGTTTTGTGTTGCAGCGGCCTATTTCTCTTATAAACAAAGCCCAAGAACCTATCTGCTTGGTGCTGGCTTAGGCTTTATATTATCTATGCAGCACACACCTGATCATCCGTTTAGCAGGGGCCTAAAAAACAAAACTATTCTTAGCATTTGGGCAAAGGACGGAATGACGTATCAGAAAGCGCTTCCAATTCTTTGGCTTCTTGGCTGGAATTGGAGCCTTGCAACAGGATTCATTGCAGGGCACACTGCCTACCACCTCGGGAAACCTCAGATTGATGCAACAATCAAGTGGGGAAAGGACCAGATCTCATAACCATTTTTGGACAATGGGATAGCGACGCCCGACTCCGAATGATTTCTTTGAAACCCTTAGAATAGGCGGTCCTTGCCGCCTTTTGTATTCTGCAGCATGGATCATTTGGATGAGTTCAAGAACTTGTTCTTGCGGAATGTGGTATTTCTGCGCAACTTCGTCAATTGAGAGATAGTTTTCAACATACCCTTCCAAGACATTGTCAATCACGCCATACTCGGGTAGAGAGTCCAGATCGATTTGATCCGGGCGAAGCTCCGCCGATGGGGGTTTATCAATAATCGAATTTAAGATGACCTCTTTATTCTCAATTTTATTGATATGGCGACACAGGTCATATACCCGTGTTTTTGTAACATCGCCAATCACCCCAAGTCCTCCACACATATCGCCATAAAGGGTGGAGTAGCCAAGAGCAATCTCACTCTTATTTCCCGTGCTCAAAACAATATAGCCATGTTTATTGGACATAGCCATGAGCAAAACCCCTCGAATTCTTGCTTGAATATTTTCTTCAGTGATATCAACGCCTTTTCCTTGAAAATGAGGTTCTAAAAGGTGGAGATAAGCATCAAATGGTTCTTTTATCGGAATTTCTAAAAACTCAATTCCAAGCTTTTCAGCGAGTGTTTTTGCATCACCAATACTCGCATTTGTTGTAAAGCAAGAGGGCATGCTAATCCCCAAAACATTTTCAGGACCAAGCGCTCTCGCTGCAATGTAGGCAACAAGTGCGGAGTCAATCCCACCTGAAAGCCCCAAGCAAGCTTTTGTAAATCCACATTTTGCAAAGTAGTCCTTCACCCCAAGCTCTAGAGCTTGAATCAGATTTGTCATCGGCTCATACTCGAAGGGAACAGGACAAGCCTTTGCTTCTACATCGATCAACATTGCATCTTCAGAAAATCCTTTTCCAAGTTGGCAAAGCTCCCCTTTTTCGTTTACATAAACGCTATATCCATCAAAGATAATTTGCCCATTTGCCCCTACCTGGCAACACATCACAACGGGACACCCAAGCGTTTTAGCCGCTTTAGCGCAAACATTGACCCTTACATCGGGTTTTTGAAATTGATATGGAGAGGCTGAAATATTAAGCATGATATCGGGGTTCAACTCAACAAGGGCTTGAACAGGATCGCGCCCGTATCGGGTATAGCCAACATATCCGGCATGCTGCCAAATATCTTCACAGATGATCAGACCAATCCGCTTTCCTCCAATTTCCCAAATCTTTGTTTCTTTCCCTGGCTCGAAATAACGTCTCTCTTCAAACACATCATAGGTAGGGAGGAGCCACTTGTCTTGAAATCCCAAAAGATGGCCATCATGAACCACTGCTGCGCTATTGAGAAGATGTTTTTCTCCTTCATCGATATTGCGACGGATCAGACCCACAATAACTGTCAGCCCTTTTGAGGCCTTAACAATCCTTTCAAGATGAAGCTCCATCGAATCAATAAAGGTATTGTGATAGACGAGATCCTCAGGGGGATATCCGCAAAGCATAAGTTCGCCACACATTACGAGTTCAGCCCCTTTCTTTCGCGCTTCATCCATACTTTCTAAAATTTTCGCGGTATTTCCATCAATATCCCCAATAATGGGGTTCCTTTGTGCGACTAGTATTTTCATGTGTCTATCCTAGCTTCCAAAATCATCTAATATTACATTTTCTTCTGGGACTCCATAGTCATCCAGAAGCTTTAAAACGCTGCTGTTGTGCAGTGGTGGTCCACACACGAAGTAGAGAGCATTTTCGGGTTCTTCCATCTCTTTGAGCTGCCCTGCTTCGAAGGCTTTAAAGAGATAGTTGGTTTTCAGAGGGTCCTCTTTGGGCCACCCTTCTTTGAGATCTTTGTCAGTTGGCTCCGATAATACCAAATGATAGGAAAAATTTGCAAATGCTTGGTCAAGCCCCTCGTAATCATCTTGATAAATATTCTCTTTCAAAGAGCGGGCACCATACCACAAGGTGATCTTCCTCTGCGTTTTTCGTGTTTTAAAAAGGTCCATAATGTGACTACGACCAAATGATGAACCTGCACCTCCAATGAGAAAAACAATCTCTCGATCGTCTTCTACCATATGAGATTCTCCATAAGGGCCTGAAAGACGCACCCCTTCCCCTTCTTGCAGCCCGAAGATATAAGAAGAACAAATTCCCCAGGGAATATCGGGAGCAATTTTGCCTCGAATGAAGGGGGGTGTTGCGATTCGAATGTTAAACTTAAAAAGGTTTCCTTCTTCAGGATAAGAAGCCATTGAATAGGCACGGATCACCTCTTCTTCCCCTTCCTCATATTCTACCGGATGTCCAAAAAGATCAAAATGTTCCCAATCTTCATAATATTCTTCATCCATCGTCTTCCTCCATTCTTCAGTATTAGTCCGATAATTCGGCACGTGAAACTGCAGATAGTCCCCTGGAATATAATCGACCCTTTCAGACTCAGGCACCTCAATCACCAGTTCCTTAATAAAAGTGGCAACATTTCGATTAGACACTACCGTTCCTCTAATTTCCTTCAGTGTAAGTAACGTATCAGGAAGCTTCAGCCCTAAATCATGCTTCACCTTGCACTGACAGGAGAGACGCCACCCCTCCGTTAGCTGTTTAGGAGTAAAGGTCGCCTTGTCGGTTTCAAGGCTATCGTCCCCACCCTTGACAACTTGCACTCGACACTGCTTGCAGGTTGCTTTCCCCCCACATGGAGACGGAATAGCAATTCCCTGCTCTAAAAGTGCAGACAAGAGTGTCTTTCCGCCTTCAACCTCTTTCGTCAAAGAAGGATCTTTATTAATCTCAATCTTGCATGGAGCAGTGCTCACCAAACGCCTTCTGGTATATAGAATTATTCCAGACAGGAGTGTCCCTATAAAGACAAAGGCAATAACTGCTATCACACTCACTTCAATACTCATACGCGGTACATTAAAGCCTGCATTTGCTTCCGCAAATCACTAATTTCCATTTCTGCCCTTTCAATCGCTTTTACATGTCCTTCATGCATTCCTTCAATCTCACCCTTCAGACTCTTAATTTCTGCCTGAAAGGTTTCTACTTCATTCATTTGCTTGTTTCTAAGACGATTGATTTGCTGTTTAAGCTCAAAAATGCTGTGCTCATCAGTCGAACGGATCTGTGTGTGCCCTTTTTCAATCTTCTGAATCCGTTTCGAATGCTCGGCCTCAGATTCTTTAAGACTTTCATTATACACTTTTTCTTGTTTTTTGAGATCCTTTTGGAACTCAGCTTCAGTTTCTTCTAGCTTTTCCTTAAAGAATTTGATGCTTTTCTCTGCGCGGGAAATCTCTTCCAAGTGCCCTTTTTTAATCGCTTCAATATCTTCTTCATATTTTTCGACAGTTTCAGATTGCATTCGAGAACGCCTTCTCAAAAGAATAACCAATAGGATCAGAAGGATAAGAACGCCTAGTCCAAAAAATGCAAAATCAAGCCAATTCAGCTGTTTATCAATATAATCAATGACTTGATCTACCCAAGGAGACCACGCCCACTGCTCATTTTGAAGTACTTGATGTTGATCTGACACAGCTTGATATTGCATAGAATCCCCCTCTTCCTCTCGTTTATCATGTGGGGATCCTTGCTGCAAATAAAAAAAAAAGATACTATTCCGGGAATGAAAGAACAAAGAGAACATTGGGCGTCCCACTTCGGGTTTATCATGGCTGCTGCAGGGTCTGCAATTGGTCTGGGTAGCCTATGGCGCTTTCCCTACACTGCAGGGGACAACGGAGGCGGAGCCTTCGTCCTTCTCTATATTGCCTTTACCTTCCTGCTCGGCGTGCCTATCTTTATTGGGGAGTTGATGATCGGTAGAAAGGCGCAGCGTAGCCCAATCTTTGCCTACCAATCTCTTTCAAACCAGTCAAGCAACTGGCGGATGATGGGTTACCTCAATATGCTTACGAGCTTTATTGTCCTCTCCTTCTATTGTGTTGTCTCTGGTTGGTGCTTGAACTATGCTCTCATGTCGCTAAATCAATTTACAATAGGGAAAACCCCAGAAGAAATCCGCTCTATCTTTGATATTGTCTACACTTCCTCCGACCTAAGTATCTTCTGGCTCTTTCTCTTTATCCTTCTCAACGTTGGCGTTGTCTATAACGGAATTCGAAAAGGAATCGAGCACTGGAGCCGGATCTTAACACCCGCCCTCCTTTTTATCCTACTTGCCATGTTTATCTATGGGTTTACCCTCCCTGGATTTGGGCAAGCCTTGAGATTTATCTTTTACCCGGACTTTTCAAAACTCACCCCCGCTGTAATTTTGAATGCTCTGGGGATGGCATTTTTCACCTTGAGCGTTGGCCTTGGTATTATTGTGACATATGGAAGTTACCTAAAACCCAATGAGAATATTCCACGTACCGCCTTCATTGTAGCGATGATGACCCTCCTTGTCTCTCTTATGGCAGCAATGATGATCTTTCCGATCGTCTTCTCCTTTAACTTTCCTCCTGAAGGAGGTCCTGGCTTAATCTTTAAGACTATGCCCATCCTCTTTGCGAAACTCCCTGGAAGCCTTGTGATCTCGACGGTCTTTTTCCTTCTCTTTGTCTTTACCGCTCTCACCTCTTCAATCTCCCTATTGGAAGTCCTTGTAGCAAACCTTATGGAACTCTTTTCATGGAAGCGCTCAAAAGCCGTGATCTTCTCCGCTGTTGGAATCTTTATTTTTGGAATTCCCTCCGCTCTTGCGGGATCGGGAGCTCTTTTTCCTAATTGGGAGAAAATCTACGGAAAGAACTTCTTCGATACAATGAACTACATCACCGCAAGCTGGATGATGCCCATCGCAGGACTGCTCACAGCGCTCTTTATTGGCATTGTGATGAAAAAGGAACTAACAAAAGAGGAATTTCTAAGAGGGACAACCATGGGATACCTATTCAAGCCCTGGTTTTTTATGGTTCGTTATGTCGCACCTCTTGCCGTAACACTCATCATTCTTGAGCAAGCAGGGATCCTTAATCTTTCAGCGTTGTTCTAGATAGAGCCCTACAAAAGATTTAAGCAACAGAAGGAACAACTCGAGGCGGAGGAATCGGAGGATCTTTTGGAAGAGTCTGCGAGAAGACATAATGGCTCAACGGCTTGTGGTAGTGATAGGTTGTGGCAAGCATACTCATCAAAGCTAGGTAAGCAAATACTCGAACCTTTCTTTCTCTAAGAAGTGCTTCGCTAGAGCGAATTGGTAGAACTTCCAGAGTATGGACAGGGATAAGAGCAACCTCCCTTTCAACAATTTCTCCAAAAACAGCTGGGTAAGCGATATAAGAGTTGTTTTCTCTATCCATTTCTCTAGCAGACGCTTCGGGAATTGGATCTTCCCCTAAAACAAATCTTTCAGTTCTCTTGAAAGGGCAAAGAGATTGAAGAACCCGTACCATCTCTGCAGGCTTCTTTGAAGCTGCAACAAAGGCTTCCTTGCTTCTATTGATAGCCTCACACCCATGAGAGTCAAATAAGAAATATGTTTTAGAATCCCCGTTTCCTACAAGCGCAAGCGCGAAGGTTTTGCCTTGGGTATGGACAATAAATCCAACATTCTCATATTTAGAATGATACGCATCAAGTCGCTCCAACTCTCCTAAGAAAAACTGAGCGCTTGACTCAAAGTCAGCTCCCAAGGTTTGCTCTCCTAAAGCCCCGGGTAAATTCTTTAGCTCATACGTCGATGCAGAATCAAAATGGCTAAAACAATCATAAATTGGAACTTCCCCTTCTCCGGTAATTTTAGAAATTTCTGCATAGTTTTTAGAAGTAGCATAAAGGAGTGCATAGTTTAGTTTCCCATCTTCTACAGTCTCATTAATCTCTTCTTTCGAAATTCTTCGAGGCCCCGTAGACAATAGACGTTGCAAAAAGGACTGTGCACAGCTTGTACACGCACTACTTTGCCCACCATCAGAAAATTGGCTGATATCTCCCTTCATAATCAAGAGCTCATCTGGACCAATATTGAGAGGCGTCATCACCCCCACTGTATGAAGCTTCGCAATCAATTTAGCCAATGGATCTCGATCTAAGTACAGCTCCGCCAAGGCAGCATCAAAAATATCTTTGACATGCTCACGCAACGTAGCTACAGAAACCTCGCCACCTAAAAAATCTTCTTGAACGCGCTGAAGACGACTTTGTACAGATTCCACTAAATTCACCTCATATTTGCCAGGGAGTATAGAGAATTTGAGAATAAATGTCTTGCTATAGAGCCACAAAGGGGATAAAATGGCCCTTTTTAAGCAAAATTAAGGACAGATACAATGACCCAAGGCACCCTTAAAATTCACAGCGAAAATATCCTTCCCATTATCAAAAAATGGCTTTACACTGACCGGGACATCTTCCTTAGGGAGCTCGTTTCAAATTCCTGTGATGCCATGAGTAAACTCAAAATCCTCCGCGACCAGGGGAAAACAGACTTCAAAGATGAAGAGTTGCGGATCGATATTGAAATGGACAAAGAACAAAAGACTCTAAAGATCACCGATACTGGCCTTGGAATGACTGCAGATGAGGTGGAAAAGTACATTGCGCAACTTGCCTTTTCAGGAGCTGAAGAGTTTGTGAAAAAGTATCAAGACGATGAGGGAACCGACCAAATGATTGGTCACTTTGGCCTCGGATTCTATTCCTCCTTTATGGTGAGCGACTCTGTTGAAATCGATACCCTCTCTTTTCAAAAGGGCTCTAAAGCAGCACATTGGTCCTGCAATGGCTCTCCTGACTATACCCTTGACGCAGGAAAACGAGACGTTAGAGGAACGGAGATTACCCTTCACCTCAACAAAGAGTCCGAAGAATTTCTGGAAGAGGATAAGATCCGCGCTCTACTTATGCGCCACTGTCGCTTCCTCCCTTACCCTATTTTCCTCAATGGAAAACAAATTAACGATATCGAACCTCTGTGGATTAAGCCTGCCTCAGAGTGCACAGATAAAGACTATCTCGATTTCTACAAAGCACTTTACCCAATGGAACCCGACCCCATTTTTTGGATCCACCTCAACGTCGACTACCCTTTCAATCTACAAGGAATCCTCTACTTTCCTAAAGTGAACCGTCGCCTAGATCCTAACCAAACAGCTCTTCAACTCTATTGTAACCGCGTCTTTGTCTCTGATAATTGTAAAGATCTAATTCCTGACTTTTTGACCGTACTACGCGGCATTATTGACAGCCCAGACATTCCTCTCAATGTCTCCCGCTCGAATCTTCAAATGGACAAAACCGTCAGACAACTTGCCAGCCACATTTCGAAAAAAGTTTCCGACAAACTCCTTCAAACCCTGCAAGCCGACAAAGAAGGATACGTCTCAAAATGGCCCGATATTGAAATGATTCTGAAGCTTGGAATCTTGCAAGACGACAAGTTTTACGACCGCGCAAAAGACTGTCTCATTTGGAAAACCTCTAACGATGAATGGACCACTCTCGATGAGTACATAGAAAGAAATCCTGAGAAAAAAGTTTATTATCATCATGATGAAAAACAGACCTCTCACTTCTTTGAGATGTACAAGGAAAAAGGAATCGAAATCCTGTTTGCTCCTTCCCATCTTGACACTCCCCTTATGACCTTTTTAGAAGGAAAACATTCCGGTACAACATTTCAACGCCTCGATGGAGCAGTTGACGATATAATTCTCGACAAAGAGCGGGAAAAATCCGTTCTTGATGCCGATGGAAAAACCGAAGCGGTTAAGATCGCCGATTATTTCCGCTCAAAACTAAGCGATGAAACCCTAGAAGTCGAAGCAAAAAGCCTTTCCAGTAATTCTGTCCCAGCTTTCATGATGCTTTCTGAAAGAGAGAGAAGAATGCGCGATTATTTTGCTCTTTCTGGTCAAGATCTCCCAGCAAGCATGGGCAGTAAGCGGACATTCGTTGTCAATACAAACAGCCCTCTTGTACAATCCATCCAAAAGCTTGAGAAAAAAGATAAAGAGCTTGCGACATCTCTAGTGCAGCAGCTATATGAACTTTCCCTTCTCTCGCAGCGGGAACTGGGACCAGAAGACTTTTCTGCTTTTTTAAAGCGTTCGACGGATGTCCTTGAACAACTCACGGGCGCCGCTACGAAAAAGAATTAAGCTTTAGGAAGGAGCTTTTCTAAAGGAGCGTCATGATAAAACCTTTCGAGAAAACGAGAGAGAACGACCTGTTCAAGACGCTCTTTGAGGTGAATAGGCGACGGCATACGGAGGTGAAGAACGACTTTCTCAACTTCTGGGAGGCCGATGGTAACACGAGGCTCAACAGACGGAAGCTGCATCCCTCTTCTCCGCTCCATCTGTGCCATACGCCGCCGCGACTGTTCAAGATAGGGAGCCGCTTCTTCCTCTGCGATTTTAAGCAATAACTGTTTGCCCCCCTTCCAATCAGCTTCCAATTTCAGGGGAATTCCCATTCGGATCATGGTGTAGTTTTCTAGAAAAGACTCATTGATCACAGGCTGCGAGAGAAAAATGCTATTCGAGAACGAAATTCTCCTCCCGGTGTAAAGATGATTTGAAGCTCCTCGCCCTACCTCTTCAACGGTGGTAGAAAGGAGGGTGGTATCGATCACATCTCCCCTAACCTCTCCGACCTCAATCCGGTCTCCAATATCAAAAAATTTCCCTCGAAATCGAACAACTGATCCGTTGAAAGACATACAGAGCTCCTTCACCGAAAAGACCATGGCGAAAGCAATCGCAAACACCGAGATTGCAAAACCCTGGATCGTCTCTCCCCATAGGAAGATCACGCTCACGAGAATCAAGATGAACACAAAAGAGCGTGTGGAGCTAATCCACCTTAGGCGCTGCTGAGAGGTCCAATCCCGACGGGAGCGCCGTATATATCTTGCGATAAAGTACCTAGAGGCCCCTAAAACAAAAACCAGAACAACAGTAGCGATCAATTTTGTTGTTAAAAACTGCTCTAAAAACCCCATTTTGACTCTCCTTAAGCAAGTCGCTTACTATGAGCTTTTTCGATCAATATTTCAACTTTGATTTTTTTTGAAACTCTCATTTATTTAAAAACCAACGACTTAAAATTTAGTATAATTAACTATTGAATAGTCAAATAAACAATAAACATGTTATAATAATATAAGATATGGGACGGAGCAGTCCTAATCTATAAAAACAACACTTAATAACGAGTAATTTAGGATGTCACATACAGCTATACACAGCCCAATTCGTGAGGCTGAACTTTTTTTTGGCGGAGAAGCTCAACACCTGCGAAGCAATAAAAGACTTTATCAAGCTTACACTCAAGGTGATAAAAATGATCTTTCCCTCTATATCGGGCAAGATGTTGCAGGGCTTTTGGCAAATCCGACCGTTCAGGGGCAAATTGCTTCCAAGCTACATTCAACTCCTAACCTCGTTCAAATAAAAGTGACTCCTCAAAGAGAGTTATTCGTCGCAAAAACAGGAACAACCGACTTCCAACACATTGATTTTGAAAAAGACCATACACCTCCTGAAGTCATTGCCATTGCGGAAAAGTCGCGGCAACTTTACCTAGCGATGCAATCAAGTCTCGCTCATTCAAGACCAGAAGACATGCACCCTCGCCCGAGAGAATGGAGCCATGGCTATCCCACTCCAGTTTCTTCTCCAGAAACCGCTCAATTGCATGAAAGAATTCATTCCCTTGAAAATCAACTCGCAAACGAAAGACTGCGAGGAGATATGAGAGAGATCAGAGAAGATATCCGCGAAAATCGCAGCCTTCTATTAGAGCTGCTCAGATCAAGAGATGCACGATCCCCCGCCACCGAACGAGAAATTGAGACACTACGCAGACAGCTCAAAAGGACAACAGGACAGGTTGACAGACTTATTGACCAAGCAAGAGACCGCGGCCTGGCCCACCCTGCTGAAATGGATGATCTCCTAAGAGAAAATGATCACCTCAAAAGAGTGTGCACTGGATCACAAGAAGATCTAAAAGGGCTCGAAGAAGAGAATGACCATCTTAGAAGAGCCTACGGACAACCCCGCCACGAGCTAGGAACACTCCACGAAGAACTCTTTTCCGATACCACCGAAGGAGCTCTCGAAAACCTTAGGAGCCTAGAAAGAACAATCGATACCCTAAGAGAACGAGAAGGAACCTTGCAAGAGGCTCTAAAGGTCGATCTCCCAGAGGATATGCTTGCAAAAGCCGTTGAGATAAGAGGTGCTAATGTCGAGCTTAGAAGGCAACTCGACAATGCTCAAAAAGCCCTCAAGGAATATCAAGAGCGTAATCCCCAAGCAACTGACGAAATCAAAAGACTTAAGTGCACCGTCTTCAATTTAAACTTTCAATTCAGAAATGATCAAGAGACTATTCATCGTCTCATACAAGAAGTCAAAGAGCTAAAAGCGCGCGGTACTGGAAACGAAGAGCGCATTGAACAACTGACTGGACAACTCAGATTAGCATTGCAAGCTGAAAAAGAAATCACGACGGATCTTCGCCAAAAACTTGTGCTGGAAAAGGAAGAAACAGCACGATTAGGTGCTGCCCTTGAAAAAGAACAAGCAACAAGCAGAGACCTCCGTCAGCAAAAAGGTGAAGTCGAGAGCGATCTTAAACAAGCCACATGTGAAGTCAAGCAATTAGGAGATTTAACCGAGCAGCTACGCGTCACTGGAGAAGATGGCAACCGTCTTGTAAGAGAAAACCTTAGACAAGCGACACATACAGCAAAGCAATTAGGAAAACAACTCCAAGACGTGACTGAGCGCTTAACACTATCTGAAGAAGCTGGCCTAGCCCTCAGAAAGGAAGTTGCGACGCTTGTACAAAGGATCGAGACTCTTCAAAGAGAAAATGCCACCTTATTAGAGCAGCGAAATGGAGCGCGAGAAGCTCTTGCATCATTAAAACATACTCACGAAAAAACTGAGAAAAGGTTGCTTCAAGTAGAAGCTGAGCTTTTAGGAGAAAAGGACCGCGCTCTTGATGCTGAAGAGCGGAGTGAACGCCTCCGCCGCGAGTTTAGTGCACAAAAAAGAGATCTAGAGGGGCAAGTGCGCGACCGGACTACAGAGGTTAGAGAGAGAAAAGAAGCACACGACGCAGTAAGTCGAAGGCTCGAAGATGCACAAAGAAATCTAGAAGGAAATCAAAGAGACTTACACCGCCTTGGCGAAGAATTAGTCTCTCTCAAAAGCGCGGCAGAAAGAGAAATTGAACGCGTTGGCGAAATCGTCTTAAAGCAAAAAAGTCAACTCAAAGAGCTTGGAATAGAGCTTGAACGAAGTAGAGAAGGATTTACCGCTCTTCAATCAGAGCACAGCCAGGCACTAAAGGAACTCCGAGCGGAGCAAGAAAAAGGAGTCACCCTTCAAGCTAAGCTTGATCAAGCTAGCACCACCAATCTTGAACAATCAAGAACCATCGATGCACTTCAAAAAGAGCGCGCTCAGCTTCTTGACGATAACCGAGAACTTACAGAAGAATGCGACGCCCTCCGAAGAGAAAAAGTGCGCCTTGAAGACCTCCTTGGAGAAAGTGAAGAACACAAACAAAAACTACTACACGGAATTTCCAATCTAACACGAGCAAATGAAGAACAAGAAATGGCACTTGTTGCCCAAAAACAAGAAATTGAAGATCTTTCAAACGAGCTTGCTCATGTCAGAAGAGAGGCTGAAAATCAAAATGCCGCGTATGCAAAGGAAGTTGCCGAACTTAGCCAGCGTCTCACCCCACTTGAAGCCCAACAACTACGAGAAGAGCTCACATCACAAAAAAGCGCTGTTTTGAGACTCACAGAAGAGCTAAGACTTGAAAGGGAGAAAGCAACAGCTGCTCTTGAAGAAGTGGACAAACACGTACCGCTAGCAGAAGTAAGGAAAAGAGATGAAACAATCACCCGACTTGAAGAAGAGCTCAGAAAGGCAGACTTAAGATCTTCAGCGCTGAATGAACAACTTTCTCTGAAAAAAGCCCAAAGCCTTGAAAACAAGTCTCAACATGACATTGAAATCTCTCAACTTAGGGAAACACTACGAGAAGTTCGAGAAGAAGCCCGACAAATAAGAGGCGAACTTGAAACTGCTAACCATTTAAAACAAAGAGCTCAGAGAAAAGTTGAGCATCTAACTTCTGAGCTTGAAGCTAGCAATAGCAGTTCACTGGAAGAAACTTTAGAACTTAAAAGGCAGTTATCAGAGCTGAGAAAAGCAGCAAAAAAAGCTACGTTAACTGAAACCAGGCTAAATGACCAAGTCTTATCGCTTACAAGAAAAGCTGAAACCCTCCAAGTACAGCTATCCGAGCAAGAGCAGAATTTAAGCGCACAACTCCATGAATTAGGTGAGCAGCTTCGTTTAACAACAGAAGAACTTGCAGCGGCTAATCACTCAAAGGAAAGAGCCCTGCAAAAAGTTGAGCGTCTCACTTCTGAGCTTGAAGTAAGCAGTAGCAGTTCACTGGAAGAAATCTTAGCGCTCAAAAGAGAATTATCAGAGCAGAAAAAAGCAGCAAGACAAGCGCAACTCACCGAAGCTAGATTAGGTGAACAAGTCTCGTCACTTACAAGAAAAACTCAAGATCTCCAAGCACAACTGTCACAAAGAGGAGAAGAGCTAGCATTAGCAAATGCCGAGAGGCTAGAAAGTCAATCTCAGCATGAAAGTGAGGTTGGGCTTCTTAGACAAAGCTTAAAAGAACTTCAAGCTTCACTGCAAGCTGCAGAAAGACAAGTAGAAGAGCGTCTAACGCCAGAGGCAGAAAGAGCACTTCGAGCAGAAAATGGCCGCCTCAAATTGGCTCTTGAGCACATTGCTGCTGTCCTTGAAGTCCCCTTTACAATCGAAGACCCTGAAGAGCTTACTGCAAGCCTCCTAGGAAGGGTCAAAGAGATTCAATTAAGCAAAAGTCAATTGCAAAAAGCTTTCGATACCCACACGGAATATCTTAAATTCGCTGAAGGAGCAACTGAGGAACGCGACACAGCCCTTGCACAGCGCAAAGAGTTTGAAAGTCAAGCCCAAACCCTTGAGCTAGAAGTTTGCAGCCTAAAAAAGGACCTAAAAGAGGCTCAGGCGCAAGCTACACATTTCGAGGAAGAGTTAATATCTGCAAACTCTCTCAATGAAAAAATTAGCGACTCAGCAGCAAGAGAGAGAGAGGGGATTGTTGCTCAAATCAAAGAGTTGGAGCACACTCTGCAGGATAGAGAAATTAGATATGAAGAACTTAACATCGCTTATCGCGCTGCAAGAGAAGAGACAGCGCGTCCTCATGAAAGAATTGAGCTGACTCAACTCCAAAGGAATATCCAGCAAGCAGTGAATGCCGGAGAAGTGATGGAAGTTCTCGGGGCAGCCCTTGGCGGCGACGCCTTTTCTTTGCAGCTTGCAGAAGGAGATAAACCTCTTCAGGAAGTTACAAACAATCACCAAGATTACCTAACAATCTCTTCAAACCTTGAGAAAACGAGAGCCCTTGCAGAGCAACCTGTAAAAGAAAAAAGAATCACTCTTCGACCAGCCTATGACCTCGTAGGAAACAAATATCAAGGTCGATATGCAAAATATGTTTCGTCTCAAATTGCACAAATCAACAAACGTTCAGGACTACTTAAAAACTTAAGTCTATTTTCTGACTTCTTTGAAGTCACAGGTAGAGTGAGTGGCATTATGGATACAAAAGAATTCACCAGACTCACGGAAGTTAGACGCCTTCTTGCTACATTGAATCCAAAAGTAAACGGAGAAAGCATTACAAAACTCAATAAGGAAACCGCAGATTTGACACGTGTTCTACTCATAAATCTAATGAGAAGTATTTATGAAGCAACCAAAGATGGGTCCGGATTAAGCCGTTATAGAAACTTTGGCATTCACCTCATCATGTGGGAAGATATCTTCAACAACCTAGACGAATCTCTATATGTCATTAAAAACAAAAAGAAGACTCTCAAAGCCAAAGAAGCCGAGTCACTGCGCAGAACAGTACGCCAGCTAAACGTTCAGTTCCATCGCTTGATGGCGAGTACCCATCACCAGACAAGTTCTGGTGTCTGGGCACTCAACAAGTAAAAAGGATTAAGCGCCGTTTGTTTGGGCTTCAGCCGCCTCAACTTGAACTTCGCTTCCAGGCTTAACATCAGAAATTGCAGCCTTCATCACTTCAATCTTGGCGCCATCAACCATCTTTAGAATCACAGTCTCTTGCTCAGTGCGCACAAGCGTTCCAACGATTCCCATTGCAGTCACTCGATCCCCTTTCTTCATGCTAGCTCGTTGCTGTTGCATCTTCTTACGTCTTTTTTGCTCAGGACGCCAAAGAATCATGTAAAAGAACACAAGAGCAATTCCAATCATCATTAGGGTTTGCCACATGCTTTGTTGACGTGCTGCAGGAGCTGCTTCTTCAGCAAAAAGAGTTGCTGAAGCAAACAGCGGAGCGAGAAGATATAAAGCTTTTTTCATGAGAGTTCCTCGTTAAAATTTTTTCGAATTTCCCCGATTGTACACTATTTAGGGTTTTTCGAGGAGAGCAATCGTCTCTAAGTGAACTGTATGGGGGAATTGATCGACCCCCTGCACTGTTTTTAAGAGATATCCCGCCTCTAAAAGTGCAGTTAAATTTTCACTTTGTGTTTTGGGATTGCATGAAATGTATAAAATCTTTTTGGGCACAAGACGTATCAAATGTTTGAGAGCCCTCGGATTGAGACCGCAGCGAGGAGGATCAATGATCGCAAGATCAGGCGCCTCGGAAACAAGCGACAACCTCTCTCCCACATCGCCCTTATAGACCGCAATATTCTTCGCCCTATTTGCTTTAATGTTCACTTCTGCGTCACATACCGCATAAGGGCTTAGCTCAATTCCCTGCACCTTTTTAACGTAGGGCGCAAAGACAATCCCAAGCGTCGCCGTGCCGCAATATAGATCGAACACCATATCTCCCGCCTCGGGCGCCGCAATCTCTAGAGCGCGCGTGTAAAGTTTTTCTGCCTGCCGTGGATTCGGTTGAAAAAACGAATCCGGACTGATTTTAAACGTTAAATCTCTTCCCTTCACACGAAGCGTTTCCTCTATTTGCTCAGGCCCGCCAAGGTGCATCTCATAAAACTCTGTGGGTGTCCCTTTAGCAATCCGCTGAATGCGGAGGAATAGGCTAGGGTTTGAAATCACCTTCCGTACCGCCTCCTTAAAGGCGAGAATTTCCTTGCCGGGGATACAATATTCGGGATTTCCAGAAATGGTTAGGAAAACCATCTTTCCTTCACTTCCTTCCCTCAGCGTCAAGGTGCGAAGTGTGCCAGTATCTGAGTACATGTGGTAAGCCTTAAGCGGACTTTTTTCCCACCATTCTCGAACAGCCTTAAGCACCTCTATAAACCATGGACTTGTGAGATGACATTCCTCCAAGTTGATCACCCGCCCCTTGCTCTTTGCAATCATCAAACCAAGAAACTTCTCTCCATCTCGATTCTGCGAAAAAGAAAACTCCATTTTATTCCGATATTCCCAAGGATCATCGCAAGGAATAATCGGAAGAGGCTCGATTGGAAAAAGAGACTTTAACATCTCTTGCTTTGCCTTCAGCTGCGCTTCATATTTTTTCTGCTGCCACGTGCAACCGCCGCACTTCCCTACATGTTTGCACCTTGGGGCCACCCTATCTGCAGAAGGGTTCAAGACATTTAAAAGCGTTGTTGAATAGGCCTTTTTCTTTTTCTTTCCTAGCTCCACTTCAACCGTATCACCAATTACAGAGCCTACAACTTCTGCTTGGCTTGGTCTATCTGGAAGGGGGGCGAGGCCGTGACCTCTTTTTGAATATTTGTGAATTTTTAATTGAAGCTCCATGACTCCTCCTGTAGAGGAGGAATCATAGAGATATCGTATAGAAGTGTCAACGACGCTTTTTGCGAGCAACTTTTTTCTTTCGAACCGGCGCTTTTTTGTGAACTGCTTTTTTCTTTGTTGTTTTTTTCTTCGCAACTTTTTTGCGTGTTGTTTTCTTCGCCTTTTTTCGCTTTTTGCCACTTCCTTTCTTTTCGGCAGAAACAGACTCTTTTCGATATTGCTTAGCAACCTTTGCAAACGTAATTGTTCCCGTACGCACGCGTTGAGAAGCAGCGCGATTCCCCTTTTCAGATGCCTTTCTAAGATCCACTGCTAGATCCATTAACATCCTCTCCATTTTTTTGACTGTATCCTTGAGTGCCATGCTTAAAAAAAACCTCCGTGAAAAACATATTCTGCTCTTTTCAATAGAAAAGTTTTTAAATATTGTGCAATAGGTTTTTTTCAGAAAGTTTTGTGTGATTTGCAAAGGATTGCATTAGATTGCGAATCGTTAAAGGGATAACGCGATTATTAATAACACAGTTATCAATCGAAATAACCGGCATCACTTCCTTATTGCTCGACGCTAAAAAAGCTCCTTCGAACTCCCCAATTTCATCCCTATGGATTTCCCTCTCCTCTACATCACAAAGCTCCATCACAACCTCGCGCGTAATCCCCTCTAAAATCCCTTCCTTCGGTGTGATGATTTTCCCTTTTTTGATCGCAAAAAAGTTCGCCGTGCCCGTTTCTCGAATCCACCCCTTTTCATCATGAAACAAAACATCCACAGCGCCTCTTTTTTCTGCCTTTCTAAGCGCAATAATCGCTGGGAGATAATGGATACTCTTTGCTTTAGGAAAAGGACGTTGATAAACCTCTGTCGTCAGAAAAATCCCCTCTTCAAAATGCCTCCTCGGAAACGGAGCAAAAGGATAAGCCACCACAAAAAAAGTTGGCTCTCCCTCCGGCATCAACTGATCCGTGGAAACTCCCCCAGTAAGCACCACCTTAACGCTCGTCTCTTGAAATCCTCCCCGAGAAATAAGCTCTTGAATAACCTCTTCCATCACATCCATTCCCACCGGAACCTCAAGTCCAAGTAGCGCCGCCGATGCGACAAAACGTTCCAAATGGGCACGCAAACGAAAAGGCGTCCCTCCATAAGTTCTGAGATAATCCATCACCCCAAAACCTCTAAGCACACTCAAGTCCAAAGCCGAAACCTTTGCCTCAGATCCATCAATAAACTGTCCATTGATATATACTAGCGTCGTCATTCCCTAGACACTAGCAAAGCTCTCTCTTTTTGAGCAAGAGACTCCTGAAGAACGTCTCTCTAAGCAGCCAATAAAAAAGGGATGCTTTTGCATCCCTTTTTTCAGATAGACTTTTCTAAAAAGTCAGAGCTTAAATAGCGCCAGTCTTTAGGTTGCTACGCATTTTGCTAAGCATGTCCGTTGACACCTTGTGAAGTGGCTTAACGACCAGTGGGTAGCTTGCAAGAAGCCCCAAAATCATTGCCGCTGCAAGCCAGCCCTTGTCTTCAAGAACTTTTACACTCATCAACTTGTGGAACATCCCTCTATCTTTGAAGTGATCGCGCTTGTCGAGCCCCCCCCCCTCTTTCAACTGACCCCTACTTGGCGATGGATGCGCCGGCATCATATCCATTGCATTAAACAGATGCGTATCGCTAGCTCTAGGTTTTTCCATGGTAACCCCAAATCGTTAAATAATGATTGAAAATAGTGTAGGCCGGAGATTGATTGATGTCAATAAATCATCACACAAGCGCAGTAAATTTTTTACTTAGCAATAGTAGGCTTTAGCTTAGGCTCTCTCCCTAAAGATAAAAATTGATTAGACTATCATAGAGTAAAGCCAAAGGAGGTT
This sequence comes from Candidatus Neptunochlamydia sp. REUL1, assembly GCF_963457595.1. Classification (GTDB taxonomy): domain Bacteria; phylum Chlamydiota; class Chlamydiia; order Chlamydiales; family Simkaniaceae; genus Neptunichlamydia. The sequence continues at coordinate 1,245,982 of NZ_OY735137.1, read as the reverse complement.
TGACTTTATGTTAAGAGAATCAATTACTCATGAGATTGGGGGGGGGAATCGACCCTTTATTACCAGCTCCAAAAGGAAGGCATGGGAATGATGACAGACGGTTTTTAGAAGCTGTTTATTGGGTACTAAGAACAAGAGCTCCTTGGAGGGATTTACCTTCAGAGTTTGGTTCGTGAAAGACAATATATAACCGTTATAGCCGATGGATCAAGAAAGGACACCTAGAGAAAATTTTTAACAAGTGAAGCCGATCATGAATGGCATATGATTGATGGGACGATGATTAGAGCTCACCGCCATGCATCAGGTGCAAGGGGAGGTCAAGAAAGCCCAGCTCGAGGAAGAAGTTGCGGAGGCTTTTCTTCAAAAATTCATAGAAAGGTGGATGCACTGGGAATGCCATTGGGATTTATTATTACTGCCGGTCAGAACTCTGATATTGGCCAGGGAGAAGCTCTTTTAGGAGATGATAGTGATCCATTTAGGAAGATCTTATTAGAGAAAGGGATAACTCCAGTAATCCCTGGGAGAAAAAGTAGGAAAGTAACCATTCAGTATGATGAGCACACGTATAAAAAACGAAATGCTGTCGAAAGGTTCTTTGGACGCATTAAGGAGTTTCGAAGAATCGCAACACGTTATGATAAAAAAACTTGCATGTTTAAAGGGGTCTCTTGTTCGCTTCGATCATCATATGGAGTAAACTTTGAGGACCAAACATATGACGCGACGCCTGGTGAATAGGCTTGATGATCAGTGGATAGCTCTCAAGAAGTCCCAAAATCATCGCCGCTGCAAGCCATTCTTTCCCCCTAAGCGCTTTTCCAATTACCAGGTATAGAATGCTTCTGCTCGACATAGAGGGAAATCAATTTTAGTGCATGTGGCAAATAAGCGATCACAACTTGATCGCTCTCACTGAGTATAGATTGAAGAATAATTGGAGTCAATCCAAGCAAATATAGGATAAATAGAAAGCAAAAAAAAGGCCTTCAGAATTTAATCTGAAGGCCTGAATGAAAACTTGGCGACGTCCTACTCTTCCGTACTCTAGTGCACAGTACCATCGGCGATGAAGAGCTTAACTGCTGAGTTCGGGATGGGATCAGGTGTGGCCTCTTCTCTAAGGTCACCAAGATAAGACTAATCAATTGCTCAAAGCAAACTAATTTTAAACAACGCTTGAGATGTATTAATTTTCTCAAAGAGAAAAAAAAGATCAAGCCGATGGATGTATTAGTACTGGTTAGCTCAACGTATTACTACGCTTACACACCCAGCCTATCAACCCTGTCGTCTTCAGGTCATCTCATAGGGATACTTTATCTTGAAGGAGGCTTGGCGTTTAGATGCTTTCAACGCTTATCCTTTCCGAACTTAGCTACCCGGCGATGCCCTTGGCAGGACAACCGGAACACCATTGGTTCGTCCACTTCGGTCCTCTCGTACTAGAAGCAGCTCTTCTCAAGTATCCTACGCCCACAGCAGATAGGGACCAAACTGTCTCACGACGTTTTGAACCCAGCTCGCGTACCGCTTTAATTGGCGAACAGCCAAACCCTTGGGACCTTCTTCAGCCCCAGGATGCGATGAGCCGACATCGAGGTGCCAAACCGCCACGTCGATATGAACTCTTGGTGGCGATAAGCCTGTTATCCCCGGAGTACCTTTTATCCGTTAAGCGACGGCGATTCCACTTTCCACCGCCGGATCACTAAACCCTACTTTCGTACCTGCTCGACTCGTTGGTCTCGCAGTCAACTTGTCTTATACTTTTGCGCTCTACTCGTGATTGCCAACCACGATGAGACAAGCTTTGGACTCCTCCGTTACTTTTTGGGAGGAAACCGCCCCAGTCAAACTGCCCGTCTGACAATGTTCGTTCCCCAGATTCATGGGGCAACGTTAGATTTCCGACATGTCAAGGCCGGTATTTCAAGGATGACTCCAGAAGCCCTAACGAGCCTCTTTCACCGTCTCCCGGCTATCCTACACATGACAAGTCAAAAGCCAATATCAGAGTACAGTAAAGGTTCACGGGGTCTTTCCGTCTAGCTGCGGGTAAACGGCATCTTCACCGCTACTACAATTTCACCGAGTCTCTCGTTGAGACAGTGCCCAGATCGTTACGCCATTCGTGCAGGTCGGAACTTACCCGACAAGGAATTTCGCTACCTTAGGACCGTTATAGTTACGGCCGCCATTCACCAGGGCTTAAATTCAATGCTTCGTCCCGAAGGACTGACATCTCCTATTGACCTTTTGGCATTGGGCAGGCATCACACCATATACTTCCTCTTAGACGAGTTTGCATAGTGCTGTGTTTTTGTTAAACAGTCGCCTGGGCCTATTCTCTGCGGCCCCCAGATGCTTAACCGCGAAGGTATCACATCCAAGGGCTCCTCTTCTCCCGAAGTTACGAGGACAATTTGCCGAGTTCCTTAACGAGAGTTCTCTCGCGCGCCTGAGAATATTCATCCCACCTACCTGTGTCGGTTTTGGTACGGTCACCATCAACAACTAGAGGTTATTTCTTGGAAGCATTGCGCTACACCATCGGTTCCTCCGAAGATTCCCCTTGTCTCATACCTAGCTTTCCGTCAGCGGATTTACCTACTGACCAGCCTCATACAAAAACGGACATCCAATAGTCCGCGTGCTTAACTTACTCCGTCACCCCATTGTTATAGTTTTAGGTGGCGCAGGAATATTTAACCTGCTTTCCATCGCTTACGCTTTTCAGCCTCAGCTTAGGGACCGGCTAACCCAGGGAAGACGAGCTTTACCCTGGAAACCTTAGGTTTTCGGCGAGGGAGATTCTCACTCCCTTTATCGTGTACTTATGCCATGCATCCTCACTAGTATGCGCTCCAACACTCCTTACGGTATATCTTCATCGCACATACTACGCTCTCCTACCGCGTACCACAAAGTGGCACACCCGCGATTTCGGCTCTATGCTTTAGTCCCGATCATTATCGGCGCAAAGTCTCTCGATTGGTGAGCTGTTACGCACTCTTTAAATGGTGGCTGCCTCTAAGCCAACATTCCAACTGTCTATGAAACTTCACATCCTTACTCACTTAGCATAGAATTAGGGGCCTTAATCGGCGATCTGGGCTGTTCCCCTTTCGACAATGAAGCTTATCCCCCACTGTCTATCTCCCGACTTAACTCATAGTATTCGGAGTTTGGTTTCCGTTGGTAGGCCGGTAGGCCCCCGTGGGAATCCAGTGCTCTACCCCCATGAGTCTCAAAGTCGAGGCTAACCCTAAAGTTATTTCGAAGAGAACAAGATATCTCCAAGTTTGATTGGCCTTTCACCCCTATCCACAGTTCATCCAAATCTTTTTCAACAGATACTGGTTCGGACCTTCACAAGGTTTTACCCCTGCTTCATCCTGACCATGGATAGATCACTTGGTTTCGTGTCTACATCATACGACTTAATGCGCTATTAACGCTCGCTTTCACTTCGGCTCCGGAACGGATGTCCCTTAACCTAGCCGTATAACATAACTCGCTGGCTCATCATGCAAAAGGCACGCCATCAGCCGTGCTTCCTAAAAGGAAACATAGGCCTCTGACCGCTTGTAGGCTGCTGGTTTCAGATTCTATTTCACTCCCCTAACAGGGGTTCTTTTCACCTTTCCATCACTGTACTTGTGCACTATCGGTCATCGAGTAGTATTTAGCCTTGGAGAGTGGTCTCCCCAGATTCAGACCGGGTTTCACGTGTCCGGCCCTACTCAGGTGCTAATCTCACTTAAACTTACCTTTTACACACGGGGCTTTCACCCTGTATCGCCCAACTTCCCAGATGGTTATGTTAAGTTTGTTTAAGCTTTATGACTAGTCCTACAACCCCGAAAATAAATTTTCGGTTTGGGCTATTCCCACTTCGCTCGCCGCTACTACGGGAATCTCTTTTGATTTATTTTCCTCTGCCTACTTAGATGTCTCAATTCAGCAGGTTTACCTCACTAACCTATGTATTCAGTTAATGATAATGGAGGATTAGCTCCACTGGGTTTCCCCATTCGGAAATCTCCGGCTCAATGCTTCTTTCCAGCTCGCCGGAGCTTATCGCAGGTATGCGCGTCCTTCATCGCCTCTCGATGCCAAGGCATCCACCAACAGCCCTTATTAGCTTGATCTAATAAGTGTACATTAAACTGTCCCGAAGGACAGCTTGCCTAAAATTGGTCTTGTATACTGAGATACTCAACCGACTGTCAGCTCGTGAAATTCACGAATTGACTGCGGTTGAATATCCCCTTCTCAAGCGCTGTTTAAAATCAGTTTTTTTGTAGTACATTCGACAGGTTATCGAATGTTACTCGCTATAATATTTTAATCAGCTTTTCGCAATTCAAAAACACCGAAGTGTTTTTGATTTACTTGATTAGTCTATGTTCTGTCAAGAAAACAATTGTGCTTCTAACAGCGAAAGTGAAGTGACAAAAATCTTAAGGTTTGCCCAACCGTAGATTCGCAAGGTCTCTAGGACCTCACTATCTTGTCCATAAAGGAGGTGATCCAGCCGCACCTTCCGGTACGGCTACCTTGTTACGACTTCATCCTAGTCATCAGCCTCACCTTAGACGCCTCTCCCCTTGCGGTTGAGTCAGCGGCTTCGGGCGAAACCAACTTCCATGATGTGACGGGCGGTGTGTACAAGGCCCGGGAACGTATTCACGACGTTATTGCTGACACGTCATTACTAGCAATTCCAACTTCAAGAAGTCGAGTTGCAGACTTCTATCCGAACTGAGATCGGTTTTTGGGATTTGCTCCACCTTTCGGCTTCGCTGCCTTCTGTACCGACCATTGTAGCACGTGTGTAGCCCCAGACATAAAGGCCATGCGGACTTGACGTCATCCTCACCTTCCTCCTAGTTAACCTAGGCAGTCTCGTTAGAGTCCCCACCATTACGTGCTGGTAACTAACGACAAGGGTTGCGCTCGTTGCGGGACTTAACCCAACACCTCACGGCACGAGCTGACGACAGCCATGCAGCACCTGTATAAAGGCCCTTGCGGGAAACTCTATCTCTAGAGCGGTCCTCTATATGTCAAGCCTGGGTAAGGTTCTTCGCGTTGCATCGAATTAAACCACATGCTCCACTGCTTGTGCGGGCCCCCGTCAATTCTTTTGAGTTTCACCCTTGCGGGCGTACTCCCCAGGTGGCATACTTAACGCGTTAGCTACGGCACAGTCGGGGTTGAGTCCGACTACACCAAGTATGCATCGTTTACGGCAAGGACTACCAGGGTATCTAATCCTGTTTGCTACCCTTGCTCTCGCATCTCAGCGTCAGGAATAAACTAGAAAACCGCTTTCGCCACTGGTGTTCTTCCAAATATCTACGCATTTCACCGCTACACTTGGAATTCCGTTTTCTCCGTCTACCCTCAAGATAAGTAGTTTCAAATGCAGCTTCGAAGTTGAGCTCCGAAATTTCACATCTGACTTACTTATCCGCCTACATGCTCTTTACACCCAATAAATCCGATTAATGCTTGCACCCTCCGTATTACCGCAGCTGCTGGCACGGAGTTAGCCGGTGCTTCTTTACCAGGTACGCTCAAATCAAGCAATTATTAGTTACTTTCTCTTGTTCCCTGGCGAAAGGACTTTACAACCCGAAGGCCTTCATCGTCCACACGGCGTCGCATCGTCAGGCTTTCGCCCATTGCGAATGATTCTCGACTGCAGCCTCCCATAGGAGTCTGGGCAGTGTCTCAGTCCCAGTGTTGGCGGTCAACCTCTCAGTCCGCCTAGACGTCTTAGCCTTGGTGCGCCTTTACCACACCAACAAGCTGATATCCCATGAGCCGCTCTCTCTCCGTAAGGTCCCTAAGGATCCCCTACTTTGAAGATATCGGGCTACCCCGGATCTCCTCATTCGGTATTAGCGGTCGTTTCCAACCGTTATCCCCAGGAAAGAGGTACGTTACTCATGTATTACTAACCCTTTCGCCACTAAGTAGCAAGCTACTTCGTTCGACTTGCATGCCTCATCCACGCCGTCAGCATTCAATCTGAACCAGGATCAAATTCTCGTTGAAAATTTAATCTTTATTAACCTAGCCGAAGCTAGATTGATTCTCGAATACTATTTATCATGTGTTCGAGTTAAAGTTTGATAGGGGCATATCGAAATAAATTTCGACACGCTCAAACCTTAAGCTTTGTCACTTCAATTTCGCTGTCAAAATAACACTGAAAGCTCTAAGACTTTCTTTTCGTTTCTTTCGCATGTTCTGCTTAAGAAAGAATACCAGACTATACATCAGCTCTAATTTATTAGGCAAATGTTTTTCATCTTTTTCTGATTTTTTTTTTCGGGCCTCTATGAGAAAACCCTTCAGACAACCTTCTCAGCACCTTTTAGCCGCTGAGATTTTTTTAGGACTTTTGGTGAATTCATGCACATAAAGTCAGGGACTTTTCATAAAAAAAGACTTTACAGAGGTGTCGTTGATTAATATTCCAAGTAGTTTAATAAGATAGCTATCGTTCCACCCAGCTAGCCGCCGTCTCTTTGCTATCCCTTTTGTTCCCTTTGCATCTACCTGAAGTATCGACTGCGCCATTCGCCGAAAAACCGCAAAATTCTCAGGGGCATTACCCGTGCTTATACAACAGGCATCTTCTTTGAAAACTACGTCCATCATCCAATGAAGATGGTTCTCTATTCCCCAGTGCCCTCGCACTAGCTTTATCGCCTCCTGATGAATTAAAGAAAGGCTTGAGATGTAGTGACGTTTTTCTACGCTAACCTTCCCCCTAACTTCTCGTCTTGAAGTTACTTCGATAAGAGTCTTTAAGTCTTGCCACTCTTCTCGACAGTCTAACCATTCTAGGTTACTGGCTACAGCAACTTCTCGCTCCTCGATTCTTCCATGAGCTTTTTCAATTTTCTTGGCCCTAGCACACTCTGCCCCTTCATATTCAACCTCCCTTGCCTGATCGAAGAAGTTTTGGGCTTCATCATGTAAAGTTCCTTGGTTGCCTTTTAGAGCTATCACGTAATCGCCTCCTGCCCTGCGAATGTCTTCCACAATTTTTTTCTGACAGCCTGCAGCGTCAATAGTGATAATTGATCCTTTGATATAGCTAAAGTGACTTAAATTAGTTATAGGCAGTGCTCCTTGAAAAGTTCGTCTATTCCATATTGATATTTTCTTCGCTTAGACTTTGCCTGTGCCCACTTGTGTTCAATAGGGTTTAGATCAGGAGAATAGGGAGGAAGATATTCCAAGGTATGGCCTGCAGCGTGGATCTTCTCTTGCATAGATTTGCTTTTATGGAATGAAGCATTATCCATAACCAGAATACTTTCAGAGGGAAGTTTCGGTAGCAAGTCCTCCTCTGCCCAAATGGAAAAGGCATCTGTATTAATATTGCACTCGAATAACGTAAGTGTAAGGAGGCTTGTTCCAAGTAATGCCCCTATTGCATTTGTTCTTCCTTTTGCTCCCCAATCATGAGTGCCAAAACATCGCTGTCCTATTTTGGAGTAACCGTGGGTGCGGGGCATATCATGGGCAAACCCGCTTTTATCAATATATACAATTGGCTTTCCCAAACGTTTATATTCTGCGATGAAAGATTTGTCTTTTTGTTTCGCAGGCCTTGGGATGGTTGAGCGTTTTTTTTATAGCTAATTCTTAACCTCTTCATGGCACACCGAATGCCTGAAGTGCTTACTTTGAGACGATGTGCTCGTTCATAGTTGAAGGCATCAGGGTATTTCTTGATATCCTCCATCAAGATCTCTCTATCAATCTTTATTGCAGGTCTGATTTTAGTGCGCCTCGGCTCTAACCTCTTAGACCAGAGAAACACACTATTTACACTTACTCCAAAGCGTTTTGCTACTTGGGCAAAGCTTAATTTTTCTTTGCTTCGGATTGATAGAACTTTTTTTCTAAAATCTAGCGAATATGTCATTCAAAAAATTATAACTAAAACGAAATATTTTAGCTATAAACCAAGGATACGCTTAGACGCTCAGACACAACATTTGACAATATCTCCGGAGTTGTGCCTAGATTTTCTCATCTGTTGACGTTGTGGAGATTGATAGCAACTTGGTAAAGTTGTTGAGATCGAACACAAATACAGATGGGTAAAGGTGAGCCAAATTCTGGAAAGGAAGTTTAGGGACACGCCCTAGACCTTTTGAGCTTCAGGAGTTCTCCTGAGCTTGTTGTAGATCCACGAGGGAGAACCAACAACCGAACTGCGTGCCCAGCGATAGCTTCCATAGAGGGCCGCTAGAGCAACAAAGATTTTTATCAGATCGCGCCGTTCTATTCTCGATGCCGGAAAAATGCTCTTTTGAGAAGGGATATTGAATACTCCCTGAAAAAGCTCCGGAACTCTAGGTTGGAGATGCCCCATATCCACAAGCAACTTTGCAAGAACCAGAGGATGGATGTCACCCTTTAAAGCAATATCATACTCCTCCATGGGGATGACAACCTCATCAAAAACACCTTTTTCCTCTCGAGCTAAATAGTTTCCAACTGGCAAGGAGGCTATTTCATACATTACCTGATATGCAATATAGATCAGCTGTTTTTGGATCTCTCCTGATGGAGCCTTTTGTCGAACATCTTCTGAAATTTCAGGGTGCGTTTGGTAAAACGCCAAAAGAGATTTTGTCGTGCAGTCAAAGTACTCCGACAAAGCAAGCAAGGTCTCAAGATCCCCTGGTGTTCTTCTCCAATCAAGATCAATCTGGTCTCTTAATTCGGGTTCAGCGTTTCTGATTTTGAAATATATTTCACCTTTTAAAAGACTCTCTAGAGGTTCATTAACAGTATAATGCCCTTTTTGAACTCCAACTTCATACCATTTCTTCTTAAAGTCTAGGTCAATTTCAGCTTTCTTTCTCGCGACATACTCATCCTTTGCCTGTTCGAAACTATCTTTAGGCGTGACACCATAGTCTTGAAGGAAACTAAAGAACTTTTCCTCTGAATAAGCCGCTCTGTTGGCTATAAGACCTATCTCTTCAAGCGCTGCAATGGTGAGTGTTTCATCGAGTCCGACTTCTTGGGCTTTCCTGCGAAGCTCTAAATCCTGCCCATGCCACTGCGGGGCTATCCTTGTTCCAAACGTATCGAGCATCAGTTCATAAAAATCTTTGTTTCCACCCAAAAACTCATAGAGAACCTCAATGATATCTCCAGGGGTATACTCCTCATCAAATACCTGATGGGTCCGTACAGAATTATTGTACATGCTACTAATACTGAATAACCGACCATTAACGGGAGGATTTGGCAATCCACGACTATCTCTTAGATGGGCTACTAAGTTATCTTGAGCATGAGTATCACCTGCTAGCCTCTGCGCATATTGTTGAGCCGAAAGCGAAGGGAGACCTTCAGCGTGTCTACCCCAGTTTATCACCTCCAAATTCCCTTGAAACTCTTGAGTCTTCATAAGAATTTGGGGATCATGGTTAAGCCTATATACAAGGTGCCTTCGATGCTCCCCCAACGGGACTTGAAGCTGATTATCAAAATCACTTACAACCATCTCAATATTTCCTAAAGAACACCGCACAATATCAAAGACTTCATTCCAACGACTATGACACGCGAAACAGTCAAGAAACATTTTTGCGTAGATCGTTCCAACGCTCTTTGAAAGAAATGCATTCTCTCCTAAATCTTCATGAAGGTAATGCATAATCCATTGAAGCTGGCGGATATGCTTTGCTTTATCTTCACTCGATAAAGTATATTCCAATCGACTGCTCCCATCCAGGCCTATTTTGACCCTGTTAACAGCATTATCCCGAAGCAGCTCCTTAGTATAGGTCCTTTGGAACCCTCCTGTAGAATCTGTTAGCTGCGCCGCTGAAATACAACTAAAGTCCACCTTATCATAAAGCTCAAGCAAGTCACTCAATGGATATTCACGTGGTGGTGGTGGGACCTCTTGGGCCGCTTGAATTCCCCGATATTGCTCAAAATGCGTCGATGGAATCGTAAACAGGGCGTTCCAAAACCATCGTGTATCCATTTTTGGAGATTCTGACTTCAATTCTTTAAACCGATCATAGATCAATTGGAATCCATGATCTTTAGCAAGCCTTTGGAGCCCTTCTGCGTCGTGACAATAGGCTATATTTTCAAAATCAAAAAGCTCTTCACCATATTGCTTTTTAAGAAAAGGTCCATGACGGTACCCCGCCTTCATTAAGGCCTTGTATCCTTCAGCAGATCCGCTGCCATACATCACAGCTTCCGCTGGTTTGCGCGCATTGTAAAAGGCATCCGTTGGTTGATAAAAATCTTGATTCACAAGTGTAAGGAAATCTTCATATCTCCTCCCATCAAAACAATTTGCTGCTAAATGTTCCCAAGCCCACGAAGGCTTTAAGCGAGGAAACCTTGCCTTCAGCTCCCCATAAGCTTGAATCACTGCTTCCATCGAATTCTGCTCTAGAGCGCGGACTAAGGCTTTTTCATCACAGGTTACAAGTGCTTTTTCGAGGATGTTACCCTGCACCTCTTCTTGGTAGTGTTGTGCATAATTAGTCTTAATGACTTTTTCATACCCCATAGAGACAAGAAACCACACAAAGTCTCGAGAAATATCCGTTACCTTAGTTGTAGCATGCGGCTTTAAAAATCTATCTTCGAAAAAAGGATCGATTGTAAGGAACCGACCATTGACAAGAGATCTTGCAAGCTCTTGTTTTCCGCTTACAATCACTCTTTGAATAAGCTCTCCTTCTCCTATAAATTTTATTCCATTTAAAGCTTCAATCTTTCCGCCGCGGTTGAGAAGCTGTATGACCCATTCATCATTTACTTCACCTGGGGCTTTGCCCCGGCAGTATCCCATGAGTACATGCTCCCAAATCCAATCCGTATTCAATAAAGGCAATGTCTGTTTTAAATCTGCAAGACTCTCATCCAAGGCAGAAAGCTCAATGCTATTCAATACTCCCTCAATCGAGTTCACTTGACCTGTCATAATTGCTCTCTCAAGAAAAAGCGTGGTTTTAAGGTCGTAGGTATATCGACTACGGGTTTCAATAGAAGCACCATATCCCCAATGAAGCAGGAACGTGCGACACACTTGACTGTCTTTAACTTTATCAAAAAATGCATCAGTAAGATAAGGGCGTACCTCAAAGAGTTTCCTCTGTGCGAGCTCCTCAGCAAGCTCCACGTTTCCATTAAGCAATAAGTGTTCTAAAAATGTCCCGCCATTGCTATCTGTTGCCTTAGAATCGGCTTTTCCTTTAATTAGCATGCTAATTACTTCAGCATCCAAAGACTGAAAAAGAAGAGGGACACCAGCTAGATTTTTTGCGTTAAGATCCATCCCTGATTTAGGATCCATCCCTGATTCAAGATAATTCCTGACTTGTTCTTGATCTCCCTTTATAACAGCCCGCTCAAAAGACTGATTGATCGTTATTCTAAGCGCCAAAAAGACTCGAAAAGCAATGACATTAACAGCTGGAACTAGCAGGAAGGCTGTTTGAACCGAGTGAGATACAATGTTTTTTAAAACCTGAGCACTGAAACTTTTTTTTGAAAGATGACAAGTTTCTTTCACTACATACTGAGCTTGGTGAACTCCCTCCATGAAGGGCTCACGCAGATACCGATCATATACAAACGACGGGAAGGGCCCGCACCCAATAGAAACGCTCATTTTAAACCTAAATCATTGTTATTTGGCAGGTATGGTAGCAAAAAAAAGGATTTCATGATAGGAAATTATGTTAGCAAGACCCGAGTATGGGAGACTTCTTCTAGCAAGCCATTCTTCCCTAGGGTAACCACCTTTTCAGGTTGAATTTTTTCAGTCAGGCTGGCTAAGCTATCTGACTGAATAACAATGAAATCTACCTCATGAAGTGAAGAAAGAAGAGAAAGAAGATCCTGATCAGGATCGGTATCTACAAGATAGATCATCAGCCGACCCTCCCCTTTATTACTAGAAAGTTTTTGAATTTGAGAAAAAAGGGCACTAGAAACCCCATCCTCAGTGTTGATTCCTAGGACGGTAAGTTTTTTATTGATCAGAGCCTGTTCCAATGTGAAGAGGTGACTCTCATCAAATATTTTATTGCTGCTATTGGTTTCTAGAAGACGTTCCGCAAGCTCAGAAAGAGAAACACGGACACACCCCAAACGCAGGGACTTTTCATAAAAAAGACTTTACAGAGGTGTCGTTGATTAATATTCCAAGTAGTTTAACAAGATAGCTATCGTTCCACCCAGCTAGCCGCCGTCTCTTTGCTATCCCTTTTGTTCCCTTTGCATCTACCTGAAGTATCGACTGCGCCATTCGCCGAAAAACCGCAAAATTCTCAGGGGCATTACCCGTGCTTATACAACAGGCATCTTCTTTGAAAACTACGTCCATCATCCAATGAAGATGGTTCTCTATTCCCCAGTGCCCTCGCACTAGCTTTATCGCCTCCTGAGGAATTAAAGAAAGGCTTGAGATGTAGTGACGTTTTTCTACGCTAACTTTCCCCCTAACTTCTCGTCTTGAAGTTACTTCGATAAGAGTCTTTAAGTCTTGCCACTCTTCTCGACAGTCTAACCATTCTAGGTTACTGGCTACAGCAACTTCTCGCTCCTCGATTCTTCCATGAGCTTTTTCAATTTTCTTGGCCCTAGCACACTCTGCCCCTTCATATTCAACCTCCCTTGCCTGATCGAAGAAGTTTTGGGCTTCATCATGTAAAGTTCCTTGGTTGCCTTTTAGAGCTATCACGTAATCGCCTCCTGCCCTGCGAATGTCTTCCACAATTTTTTTCTGACAGCCTGCAGCGTCAATAGTGATAATTGATCCTTTGATATCTATGGCTTTTATCAATTCTGGAATGGCAGTAATTTCATTTGATTTTTCCTCTGTTTTGACTTGGCCTAGCAACAAACTTCGACCTGTTTCCCAAGCCGAGACAAGATGAACTGTTTGCTTGGATGCCCCATTGAGCCTTTTACCATCGATTGCGATAATTTGCTTTTTCACTTCAACAGGAAGAGCTTTCATCCATCGAATGAAAGTCTCTTGTAATTTTTGGGGGTTTAGCATAACGAGAAGCCACCAAAACACTGTATAGCTGGGAGGTTTTTTGATTCCAAGAAGCCGTTGGAATAAGCTGATTTTTGTACATGCATACTCATGAATATGGATGATAGCATTAGCCCCAGCTATGACCGCTGCTAAGATAATGACTAGTAGGGCAACCAACGGATACGACAAGTTATCTTTAGCACGTGGATCTTGGATATCTTTGAATTCTATTTCTATGGACTCAATGAAGGCTTGCTGATCTAGGAGTTGATCTACTTCAGAATAGAACTTGGCCACTTGTTTCTTTGACATAAACACCTCTAAGTTAATCAGAAGTGTTATCTTCTGTTAAACCTTAGTCGATGTCAAAACTTTTTTATGAAAAGTCCCTGACATAAAGTACAGATAAATCTTTAGGGAATGCACTTAAAGAGTAATTTCTCTTGCCATGCAATGCGAATGGATGCCTCTTGCTCTTTCCGAATATCTTTCTTATGATAGACAAAAACAACAGCATCAAAGGCGCCAGGATTTGCTTCTACATATGTTTTTACAGTTTCAAAGGCAGTTTTTTGAGCTTTCTCAAATGGATAATGAAACTCTCCTACTGAAATCGCCGGAAATGCAATTGAACGAATCCCCTGGGCTTCTGCAGCTACTAGAGAGTTTCGATAGGCATTTGCAAGAAGGACTGCGCCGCCTACTGTTCAAGCTCGTGGACCTACAGTGTGTACAACGTATTTTGTCATATTGCCCCTTCCTTTAAGGTTAAATGATGGAGTCGCGACAGCCTCACCCATATTTATCCGATGACTTGCGCTTGTCGGCAGGAGAGGACGCTTACTACACGCCTCTTTAAGCTGCGGACCAGCTGCTTTATGTATGACTCCATCAATTCCACCGCCACCTAGGAGCGACTCTCGTGCAGCATTCACAATTGCCTCCACAGGCAAATCCAGAATATCACCAATGACGGCTTCTACATTCGCACTTCCAATTTTTACACCACCGGGAAGGTGGGCATCGTAAGGTGGCAGAGGCTCCCTCGGCCGGGGAAGGGGAAGCGGCACATAGGGAGTCGCGCGAGGCTGACCAATTAATACTGGCACTGTGCCCAAAACTGCCGTACTGATATACTGAGCCTTTTTGCTAATGACTGTCCAATAAAGTGATGCTGTAACGAAAGCATAAGGAATGAAATCGCTCTTATCTAGACCTCTGGAGGTCTTTGGAGTGCACAGCGCCTCCTTTGCAAGCAAAGACAACGCAAAAGCTCCCGCCTGAATACGGAGAGCTCGGATAGGTAGGTATTTTTTGTGCGCGGCAATAAGATAGTATGCTGCACAGAAAACCCCATTCATAGCAATTTTTTCAACGGTCATAATAGTCACCCCAAATTTGTAAGAATTATAAAGATTCAATAGCTAAATATCACTATAAAATCTCAAAATTCAAAAACATCTAAAATTAAGGGGTTTAGAATCTAGAACAGGAAGACGTAGAAGAGCATCCCTAACACATATCCAATGAAGACCGGCAAAGACATCTTTTTAAAGTAGGAGAAGAAATCCACTTTTTCAAGCCCCATAAGAGCCACACCTGCGGAGGAACCCATAACCAAAATGCTCCCACCAGTACCAGCAGCATAAGCGATCATGAGCCACAGCGGCGAGTCAGTCGGAGTCGTTTGGAGGTCGTACATCCCCATTGTTGCAGCAACCAGAGGAACATTGTCAATGATTGCTGAAACAACACCAATTACTGAGGCAATAAGTGCTTCGCTTCGCATATTAACATTTAACCACTGCGCTGCACCATCAAGAAGTCCCGTGGATTCAAGGGCATTGACGCTTAGCAGGATTCCTAAGAAAAAGAGAATACTGGAAACGTCGATTTTTGTCAGAATATGTGGCACTCTGAGATGGTGTCTTTGCTCGTAGCGGTGATGCATGATATCAGTCGCAAGCCACATAATCGAAAGGGAAATAAGCATTCCCATAAATGGAGGAAGACCCGTTAAAGCCTTAAAAACAGGAACGCAAAGGAATAAAACAATTCCTAAATAGAAGACAAGGTGAGCGCCTGGTTCTAATGGCTCATCGCGAAAATCGATTTCAGACTTTGGAAACTTCCCTTTCATTGTAAAGGTATAAAGAAGAAGAGGAAACATCATAGAAATTAAGCTGGGGAAAAAGAGCTCTGTAATCACTTTCATCGAAGTGATCTGCCCCCCAATCCAAAGCATTGTTGTTGTCACATCTCCAATTGGGGTCCAAGCACCCCCGGCATTTGCAGCAACAATCACCATGCATGAAAAGAGGAATCTCTCCTTTTTATGTGGGATCAGCTTCCTTAAAATAGAAATCATTAGGATTGTCGTCGTTAAGTTATCAAGGACCGCCGACAAGAAAAAGGCTAAAAAACAGGTAACCCAAAGCATCTTCCGTTTGGAACGCGTATGGAGGTAATGGATGAAGGTATTGAACCCTTTGTGAGAGTCAATAAGCTCGACCATCGTCATAGCTCCCAACAGGAAGAAAAGAATCTGCGATACATCACTTAAGTGCGTGTTTAGAAAAGCTGTGCTCACACTCAGCGGCTGGGGATCCCCAACAAAGTAAATTAACCAGCAGACGACCGCCATAAACAAGGCAACTGCTGTTTTATTGACGCGAATCAAAAATTCAAGGATGATAGCAGTGTAACCAATCGCGAAAATCGCAATAAGGATATCATGCGAAAGTGTAAAAATTTCATCAGTCATAAGAGTCGCCTTGCTGACATCCTAACTTGGTTCCTTATAAAACTCAAGCTTTCGGATAACGAAAAAGACAATAATTTTCAATGGATCATTTAAAACTTTTCTCAGTTGTACAAACAAAGGTCAAAAACCGCCTCTTGTTTCAAGGAATGGTGTTGGGCGGGGTCGGTGTTTTTATTCTTTTTGTTTTTGGGGTGTGGGCTCCACTTACTTTTCTAAATGCCTGGGGGTTTCTCATATTTTCTCTGGGAATGTTTTTGATAGGGTGGGGACTGATCCCCTATAAAAGGTTTACTCGTTTAGAAACACATCCTCATAAAATCTTATTAGAAGACAAGCGCTTGATTTTTGTATCAAACAAGGGAGGAGAGTGTATCATTCCCTACTCAGAAATTAGAAAAATCACTTACTTTGAATCGAAAACAAAATATGGTCTGCGACTAGAAACGAAAAAATCTCGGGTGGTATTCTCTTATTTTTTAGGTGATTCCCGCTTGAACGAGATCATGCATGCGAATCAATCCAACAAGTGTTCCTGATTCTATCACCGGAAGGACATTGACCCATTTTTTCTCATCGGTTTGCATGAGCCGCAGCGCATCAAGAGCTCGCTTCCCTTTTTTGGTTGCGATGCATGAGGGTGTCATGAGCTCTTCCATTGTTTTTTCTAGCATTTCCGCAGGATTTTTTTGGAAGGCGCGACGGAGGTCTCCATCGGTGAAGATTCCACGAAACGTCCCTTCGGCATCGGTGATGAGCAAACACCCACACTTTTTGTCCGTTAGAGTAACCAGCGCATCCCGCAGTTTTTCATTGGGCCGGCAAAGGGGAAGTATTTCTCCTTGAAGCATGACATCATCAACTGTGAGAGAGATTTTTTTTCCAATGGCCCCTGCAGGATGATTAAGCGCATAATCGTCCAGGCTAAAGTTCTTAACCTTCATAAGTGCAACGGAAAGAACATCTCCAAAAATAAGTTGGATCGAAGTCGAGGTCGTGGGGGCCAGGTCAAAGGGACAAAGTTCCTTGTTTAGCGGAAGGGAAATTCCTATGTCGCAAGCGAGACCGAGTTTTGATTCCGTACTAGAAACCCAAGCAACGGTTTTAGCTCCCTTTTTTTGTGCAAAGGGAACAAGGCTTAAGAGCTCCTCGCTTTCCCCGCTTTTGCTAATGCAAATGAGAACATCTTTGTCTGTAACAATCCCAATATCTCCATGAAGAGCATTCATAGGAGGAAGGTACAAAGCTTTTGTCCCAGTTGAAATCATTGTCATCGCAAGTTTTTCGGCAATAATTCCACTTTTCCCAACACCAGTGAAAATCAACATCCCTTGGCAGTCTAAAAAAAGTTTAAATATTCCCTCTGCTTTCCCCACCTCTACATGGTCGAAAAAATAGTTCAGATTTCTCTGGTACTCATCAAATAGATCTTTTAACATGGCCGAACTCTTGAATACTTATCTTAAATCATATAATTAGAGAGTTAATCAATCAAGTAAGGAGTTCTTTGTGAGCGAAAAAGTCCCCGTAACAGTCGCGAAAGGCGATGGCATTGGCCCAGAAATCATGGATGCAACTTTAAAGATCCTTGAAGTCGCAGGAGCAAAACTCGACATCCATGAAGTCGAAATTGGTGAGAAGGTCTACCTTAGAGGGCACCCAACAGGGATTGAGGACAAGACTTGGGACACTATTCGGCAAACACAGGCTTTTTTAAAAGCTCCAATCACAACGCCGCAAGGCGGGGGATTCAAAAGCTTAAATGTGACGATCCGAACGACATTGGGGCTTTATGCCAATGTGCGTCCTTGCGTAGCATACTCCCCTTTTGTTGCAACAAAGCATCCTCAAATGGATGTGGTGATTGTGCGGGAAAATGAAGAAGATCTCTATTCAGGTATTGAATACCGACAATCCCCTGAGGTTTGTGAATCGATCAAGTTGATTTCGCAACCGGGCTCAGAAAAAATCATTCGCTATGCGTTTGAATATGCTGTCCAAAATGGAAGAAAAAAAGTCACCTGCTTTGTAAAAGATAATATCATGAAGCTTTCAGATGGCCTCTTTCATCAAGTCTTTAACGAGGTCGCCAAGGAATATCCCGCTATTGAAAATGAACATTGGATTGTCGATATTGGAGCGGCAAAGCTTGCCGACACTCCAGAAGCTTTTGATGTCGTGGTCATGCCTAATCTTTATGGAGATATCCTTTCTGATGTCGGAGCTCAAATTGCAGGTTCGGTAGGTCTTGTAGGATCTGCAAATATTGGAGATCATGGAGCAATGTTCGAAGCAATCCATGGGTCGGCGCCTAGGCGCGCAGGACAAAATCTTGCGAACCCTTCGGCGTTAATTTTGGCTTCGGTCATGATGATGATCCATATCAAACAATATGATGTCGCAACCGCAATTCATAACGGATGGCTGAAAACCTTAGAAGATGGTGTGCACACCTACGATATTTTTAAGGATGGGATCAGTAAAGAAAAAGTGGGAACGCAAGAGTTTGCGGGAGCTGTCATCAAGCGGCTGGGAGAAAAACCCTCAAAACTTAAGGCTGTTACCTATGAAGAAAAAAAAGATGTTTCTCAAACCTTTACTCGCAAGGCAATCAAAACAAAAAGAGAACTTGTAGGGATTGATGTCTACCTCTTCTCAAATGAATCCGTGCTAGGCCTTCAGAAAAGCCTACTTGAGCATAGCTATGGATCTTTTCATATTGAAATGATCACTAACCGGGGGGTCCGAGTTTACCCCGATGGAATGCCCGAAACCTTTTGTATTGATCAGTGGAGAGTACGATTTCGCCCCAAACACGGGGGGTGCAAACAAAAAGACTTCCCAGAGCTTCTAGAAGCTCTAACAGCCGAAGAGTTCGACATCATCAAGACCGAGCATCTCTACGATTTTGATGGCACTCCAGGATACTCGTCTCCCAAGGGATAGTACATAATCATCTTATAAAAAGAGATTTGCACCCCTCCCTTTAATTCTTTAATTATAAGTGACTTATGTTTTAATATAAATTATATTGTAATTGAGTATCAAAACGAGGGATTGATAGAACTTTTTTTCTAAAATCTAGCGAATATATCATTCAAAAAATTATAACTAAAACGAAATATTTTAGCTATATTCCGATGAAATGGAATCGTTTCGCGAAAGCTGCTTTTCGACCGGGTCTCTTGCAGGAATTGTCCCCCGCTCAACAAAGATTCGGGCAATTGCTTATAACCGAGAGGGAGAAAAGCTGGAGCCAGAATTTGAAGGCTATACAGCAAGAATTTTTCAGCGTGAAGTTGACCACCTCAATGGCCTCTGCTTCCCCGATCGAATCACAAATTTTGATCATCTTCATTGGGTAAATCTGGAAAATCTTGATGAGTATCGCGCGAATTTTGAGAATTGGCCTCACACCTGTTCGAAAGAAGAGTGGGAGACGTTTATTGGAAATTCTCCAAGTAATGCTTAACTTCCGCTAGGAAGCCGCAGCCATACATCCCATCGATTACACGATGATCAATAGATAGCGAGAGGTTCATCATAGAGCGAATCGCCACGCTGTCATCCTCTAAGGCAATCACTTTTTTGTTAATCGCTCCAACACCAAGGATTGCAACTTCTGGCTGACGGATGATAGGGGTTCCAATCAAAACTCCGGACATTCCAAAGTTGGTCATCGTAAAAGTCCCCTCTTTCACCTGATCGGGCTTTAAGTTTCCCTTTCGAGCCTTATCAGAAAGGGCTGAGACTTCTTGGGCAATCTCTTTAACAGGTCGAGTATGACAATCTGCAATAACTGGAACAAGGATCCCTTGCTCGACGCTTACTGCAATGCCTAGGTTGACATTCTTCTTGATGACAATGGTATCCCCTTCTAAAGAGGCATTAATCATGGGGAACTTCTTGACCCCTTCACCAATTGCTTTTGCAATATAGCTGGTAATCGTGAGCTTATACCCATTTTCTTTTCGGAAGGGTTCTTTGTTTTCTTTTAGATACTTTATGAGTTTTGTGACATCCACCTCATTCACAAGGGTTGCATGAGGGGCTTCGTAGAAGGATCGAACCATTGCATCAGCAATCATCTTCCGCATGGTCGACATTTTAACTCTTTCTTCTCCACCTATAGCTGGAATAGCGGGCACTGCAGTACGATTTTGTAGATAATTCTCAAGGTCTCTTTTTGAAAGACGTCCACCGGCTCCTGTCGCGGGAATATTTTCAAGCTCTGAAAGATCAATCCCTTTTTCTTGCGCGATCTTCAGTACAACAGGAGTGAAAAACCCTTTTTTGGAAGGCGTATCTTTAGATTGTGTAAGCGATTCAGAGGGTGTTGCAATTGCCTCCTCAGAAACACTCCCCTCTTTCGTAATAATCATTGCTAAGGGAGCCCCTACATCGAGTTCTTGTTCAGGATCAGCTAGAATCTTTGAAACTTTTCCAGAAACAGGAGAGGGAATTTCACTATTTACTTTGTCGGTTGAAACTTCTAAAAGAGGCTCGTCAAGTTTAACCGAATCTCCAACCTTTTTAAACCACTGAACAATGGTTGCACTGACAATACTTTCTCCCAGCTTTGGAAGTTTAATTTCTACTTCATCACTCATCTTTTACTCCAGCCAAGTCACTGCATGGTATTGCTTTTCATTGATTTGATTTTCTTTTTTCGCGACAAAGACCGCGGCAACAGCATCCCCAAGAACATTGACAACAGAGGAGACCATTTCACGAAGGCGATCAACACCCGCAACGAGTGCGATTCCCTCAAGGGGGAGTCCCATCGCATTTAATACAACGGAAAGCATGACAATTCCTGTTCCGGGAATTCCTGCCGCACCAATGGCAGAAACTAGAGAGACAAAGACCAAAATCAAAACTTTAACAACCGTGATTTCAATCCCATAAGCCTGGGCAATAAAAATCGCTGAGATTGCCTGTCCAATTGCAGCTCCGTTCATGTTAATGGTTGAACCTAGAGAGAGAACAAATCCCGAAATGTCTGGGGAAAGCCCTAGATGATTCCGCGCACAATCTAAAGATACCGGCAGAGTTGCTGAACTACTGCTGGTTGTAAAGGCCAAAACAATGGCATCTTTCATCCCTTTAAAGAACGGCGCAACTCTGAGCTTTATAAGATAGCGGAGGGTCAAACAAAAGATAATAAAGATCTGAAGCAAGCATGCAACATAATTGCAAAGCAGAAACTTAAATAGAGGGTAGATCACCTTAAGGCCAATATCTCCAACAGCTGTTGCAATAAGAGCGAAGACGCCGTAAGGAGCAAGCTTCATAATCGAATGTGTAAGCGAGTACATCACTTCACTGAGCGATTCCAAGAGCTCCAATACTTTCTTGCCCCGATCCCCTGCTAGGGTAATGGCAAAAGCAAAGAAGATTGAAAAGACAATAATTTGAAGAATATTCCCTTCTGCAAAGGCTGCAAATGGGTTCGAGGGAACAATGGCAAATAAAAAATCGACAAGCCCCACTGTTTGTGTTGTTTGAAGATGAGCTGCTGGAATCGGAAGGCCAAGTCCTGCACCAGGTTTAAAAACAAAAACTAAAAGAAGGCCAAACCCAATTGCAATAATCGTTGTTGCGGCATAGAAAAGGATGGTTCGGATTCCAATCCTTCCTAATTTCTTGGGATCACTGATGTGACACATTCCCACAACCAAAGATGAAAAGACGATTAGACCTACAAGCATTTTTAGTAGATCGATAAAGGCCTTTCCGACCCTCTCTAGGATATCAACTTTATGACCTAATACAAGGCCCGCAATTACCCCCAGGACAAGTCCGATAATAATTTTAATCCACGGCTTCAAGAAACCTCCCTTTCGGAAGTCAATTCCCCAATCTTCGATAAGAGGGTTTCATAGCACTCTTTACCAGTGACCACTTCCATTTCTGCTTTCAAGTATCCCAGAGGAAGAGGAAGTTCTTGATCCATCGGAAGCTTTACCCAGTCTTTTTCAGAGCAGACAATGATATCGCACCCTCTTTCAACACATTTTTGTGCAAAGAGGTTAAGTGCATCGCCCGTTGGCCCTATATGGTCAGGGAGGATCCACTTTTCAGCAACTGTCCCACCCATTTCTAAAACGGTACTCACAAAGGAGTCAGGCTTGCCAAGGCCACAGAAAACACCAATTCTTCGATCTTTTAAATCTCGAAGACGATCGCCACATTGAGTCTCTACTTCTTTTGGCACCATTCGTGTACCAACAACCGGCGCATCTGTCCACTTTGCAACTTCTTTTTCCGCAGAATGAAAATGGTTTAAATCGTGAATATGATTCACCACAACACAGTCGGCCCTTTCGAGTCTTTTCGGAGAGTCTCGAAGGTATCCTCTTGGAAGGTAAAAGCCTTTTCCGTACAGATCGTCTCCATGAAGCATGACGATTTCAATATCCCGATGAAGGCTGCGATACTGCATTCCATCATCCAAAAGAATAAGGTCTGCTTCATGATAAACAGCCCGCTCGGCATTGAGTACGCGATCTTTCCCCACAAATAACACTGCTTCCGGCAAGGATTTAAAAAGAAGGTATGCTTCGTCGCCGCAAACTTCAGGAGTAATTCTAGATTGTTCTATCAGATGAAGGCTCCCTCCAACCTTTTCAATTTGTGAGCGGTACCCCCGCGAAAGGATCGAAATTTTTCCAAATTTGTTAAGATCTTTTGCGATGCGTTGAATAAATGCTGTTTTTCCCGTGCCACCAGCAATGATATTTCCAATGCTAATCACAGGAACAGTCACCCGCTTCTCTTTAATCCACTGTCTATCAAATGCTATATTGCGAAGCTTGACGCCCATTTCAAAGAAGCCACTCATTGCAAAAAGGGCTCCCTTGAGAAAGGTCCCTTTTCGACGCCCCTCAATCACATCAACAACGAATGATTGGGTTGCTGTCATAGGTTTGCTCCTACGCTATGAATTTCCATTTCCTCTACAGGAAAGAAAAGCTCCTGCTCCACCATCTCTATGATAATATGGATGGCAGCCATGTGAGCCTCTTGAATGCGATCAGAATATTCAAATCCCGAGACGATCCATTCAAAATCCCCCATTCCCTTAAGGGCTCCCCCGGTCTTCCCTAAGAAAGTAATCACTTGGAGATTTTTCTCTTTTGCGACTGTTGTCGCACGGATTAAGTTTTCAGAGTTTCCACTAGTGCTTAGTGCAATAAAAAGATCCCCATGATTCCCATGAGCTTCGATTCCCCTAGAGAAAATCTCTTTGAACCCCGTGTCATTTCCGACACAAGTCAGATGGCCTGGATCAGCAAGGGCAATCGCTGGAAGAGCAGGACGCTTTTTTCGGAAATACCCTGTTAGCTCTTCTGCGAAATGCATTGCATCGCATAGGCTTCCCCCATTTCCTGCAATAAGGAGTTTCCCCCCATTTTTAAAGCAGTCAATGATTGCCCAAGCAGCACTTTCAATAAACTTCAGTCCTTCTGGAGAGCGAAGCAATTCCATTGCTTCAACCCCTTTTTTTACAGATTTCAATATCGCGTTTTGCAAATTGACCTCAAATACTTTCTTCTATCAAGTAAAGAAGTCTAACGCATTCAGAGATAAAAATCCAGTCGAGCTGGATCACGTTACCTTAAGATTAGTTATCAAAAGGAACAAATGCGTTCCTCAAACTACAACAAGTTTTAAGAAAAAAAGTTTAATTTGCTGAAAAAAATTTGGTGGTTATAGTCATCCAATCATAAATAAATTGGTTAGAGGAGGTGAAAAGATGAATGTGGATACTGAGGATGTTTCTTGTAGGGTGTGCTGCGTTTTTCATTCCACGATCTGTTTTACCCATTAAAAGAGGGTGGAAGAATGAAGACTTCAAAATCCTGAATAAAGGCATCTGTTACTTGTTGACAGGTATCATGTGCATGATTGTTTTTCTGATTATATTTCTCCGTATAAGGGCTGTATAATAGGTAAGCTATTTTTCTTTTTATTTTTGGCCCCTTTATTCTTAACCGCCTGTGTTGATATAGCTAAATTTTTTTTATTTTAGTTATAGGCAATATTCCTTGAAAAGTTCATCTATTCCGCATCGATATTTTCTTCGCTTAGACTTTGCCTGAGCCCACTTGTGTTCAATTGGATTTAAATCAGGAGAATATGGAGGGAGATATTCTAAGGTATGTCCTGCAGTTTTAATCCTTTGCTGCATAAATTTACCTTTATGGAACGCAGCATTATCCATAACTATGACGCTTTCAGTAAACAACTTTGGTAACAAGTCTTGCTCGGTCCAAGCAGTGAAAGCATCTGGATATTCTTCGATGTCCCCCATTAAAGTCTCTTTATCAATCTTGATCGCAGGTCTATTCTTAGTTTGTTTGGGCTCTATTTGTTTAGACCAAAGAAATAAACTGTTGACGCTTACACCAAAACGTTTTGCTGCTTGTGCAAAGCTCAATTTTTCTTTGCTTCGAATTGACAGTGCTTTTTTTCTAAAATCCAATGAATAGGTCATCCAAAAGATGATAACTAAAATCAAAAATTTTTAGCTATACAGTCCAGCAAATTCTTTAATTAGACATGCTCTAGTAGGTCCAAATCCGAGCTCTAACTCACCTTTCCGTTCAACGGTTGCTCTCCGTAAATCAAATAAAAAAATTGATAAAGTATGAGCGATGGAAGAGATCATTTTCCTCTCTTTTGGGCTCTAATTTTCCCATGGAAACCCCCTTTTAGTACAAGAAAGGTGAAGTTATGCTATGCTCTTAGGGATGAAGCCATTTCGGAAACACCACTTATTAAAAATTTTAGAAGATGGGGGGAATTCCACCCTCCCGTTGGACGCCTTTTTACGCGATTATTTTCGAGCAAATAAAAGCGTTGGTTCAAAGGATCGTCAGGAGATTTGTGAAAAGCTCTATGGAATTGTTCGTTGGCGGGGCCTTGTAGATGCTCAGTGCTCGAAACCTATCTCATGGGAAGATCGCCTAAAGGCTTTTTTACAGTTCCCAGTAAAGAATGTCGAGACCCTTCCACCCCATGTTCAGGTGAGTTTCCCAAAGTTTTTCTATGACCACCTTGTCGAAGCTTACGGGGACGCAAAGGCGCGAGCGTTTTGTTTAAACTCTAATAAACAGGCGCCAACAATGGTACGAGTTAACTTGCTTAAAGGCTCCCGAAAAGACTTATTTTACAAATGGGAAACTGAATATGACGTCTCGCTGTGTAAACATTCTGAGGCAGGGATCATCTTCCATAAAAAAATCAATTTCTTTGCCCTTCCTGAGTTTAAAGCAGGACTCTTTGAAATCCAAGATGAGGGAAGTCAGCTAGTAGCCTCTCACATGGATGTGTCTCCAAATGAGCATATCCTCGATTACTGCGCAGGTTCGGGAGGGAAAACTCTGGCTTTTGCTCCAAAAATGGGGAACAAAGGACAAATTTATCTATATGACATCCGTCCTCGTGCTCTCATAGAGGCAAAAAAACGACTGAAACGGGCAGGAATCCAAAATGCACAAGTCCTCGATGATCAAAAGCTAAGGAAAAAAGGCATGTTGGGAAGAATGGATTGGATCCTCCTCGATGTTCCGTGCTCTGGAACGGGAACGCTCCGGAGAAATCCAGACATGAAATGGAAGTTAAAGCTTGAAACAATTCTCCGACTCGTCGATGAACAACAAAAAATCTTTCATCAGTCCTTGAAATTTTTGCGCCCGAATGGAAAGATCGTTTATGCAACATGCAGCATTCTTCCAGAGGAGAATGAACGACAAATTGAGCATTTTATGAAGAAGTATCACCTCAAGCTTGAGAGCCCATTATTCCAAAGTTTCCCAAAAGATGGAGAGATGGATGGCTTTTTTTGTGCGGTTTTGAGTAGAATGCAGAAATAATCCAAGGATTAAGATGCGAATAGTTTACGGTTTAACTTTTTTCTTTACAATTCTTCTCTCTCCAGTTTGCGCAGAAATGGCAATTGATTCTCCCTCATTTATCGATCAGACAAGTGCTACTTCTCAAGGACCTCGTCTAATGATCAACAATCGCCCCCTAGCAAAGATCAACGGAAAAGTCATTTCTCTTTATGATGTTGTCAAACGAATGGACCTTTTCCTTTATGATTATTACCCCGATTATACTCCTTCTGCACCAGAAAAATACCAGTTTTACGTGTCCCGTTGGGAGGCTACTCTTGACGACATGGTTGCAGACGAGTTGGTTCTTCTAGATGCGGAGCAAAAGGAAATCAAAGTTAGCGATGGCGAAGTGCGAGAAGACTTAGAGCAGCGCTTTGGACCTAACATTATGTCCAATCTCGATAAGGTTAATCTTCAGTATGAAGAAGCGCGTGAAATTATTCGGAATGAACTGACGACTCAACAGCTGATTGGAATGAAGGTTCATGCGAAAGCCTTTCAAATTATTACTCCTCAAGTCATCAAAGCAGCTTATAACGACTACCTAGAAAAAAATCCCCCAGAAGACGAGTGGAAATATCAAGTCCTATCAATTAGGGGAAAGGACAAGGAAATCTGCGAAACAATCGCAGAAAAAGCCTACACTCTTTTAGAAGACCATACCCGATCATTACAGTCTGTTGTTGAAGAACTTGATGAAGAAGGGATTTCCGTTAGTGTTTCTGATGATTATTCAGGCACCACCTCTAAAATTTCAAAACTGCATTTTGATGTGATTAAAGCCCTTACCCCTGATACCTATAGCCCACCAGTAAGCCAGGTTAGCCGTTTCGATAATAGTAATGTGGTCAGGATTTTTCACTTGAAGGATATGGTTAAAAACCTTCCGAAAGTTTTCGATGAGATGCACGACAAGTTGAAAAATGAGCTTCTTTTCCAAACGTCAGACAAAGAAAAGACATCCTACATCAAGGCTTTGAAAGTCCGCTTTGGATATGACACACATGATCCGAAGTTTGAACTTCCTGAGGATTATCGCCCCTTTGTCATTATATAAGCCTTCAGAACTTCGCCAGTTTTTACAAGAGATGGGAATCGAGCCCAAGAAAGGGCTCTCTCAGAACTTTCTTATCGACGGCAATATCCTGCGTAAGTTGGTTGCAGCAACACAGCTTAAAAATGAAGATACAGTTCTAGAAATCGGACCTGGCCCCGGGGTTCTTACAGAGGCACTTCTAAATTCAGGGGCTCAAGTGATCGCCATCGAAAAAGATGAGAAGCTTGCTAAGCACTTAGAACGCTTGCAAAACGGGAAGCTAGAAGTGTTGATCAATGACTTTAGAAACATTCAAATAGACTCCCTTTTGAAGGAAAGAGGAAAAGTCAAAGTCATCGCTAACATCCCCTATAATATTACTGGAATTATCCTTCAGGAACTTTTACCAAAAACGCATTTGATTGAATCGATCCACTTAATGGTTCAAAGAGAAGTGGCAGAGAGATGCGTTGCTAAAAAAAGAACAAAGGATTACAGCTCATTTTCTCTTTTTACAAAATATCATGCAGATCCAAAACTCTTATTTACCGTTGCACGTTCCTGCTTTTACCCTCCTCCAAAAGTAGACTCTGCAATCTTAGAGCTAAAGTTAAAGCCTCCGCCTGTAAAGGCTCCATATGAGCCATTTTTTCTGTTGATTCGAACAGCTTTTCAACAAAGACGAAAAATGTTGCGCGCGTCCCTTAAAACCCTTTTTCCATCAAACCAGGTGGAAACGGCTTTGGAATCTGTGGGCCTTCCAAAAACAACGCGTCCTCAAGAGTTAGGATTAGAGGAGTTTTCAACTCTATTTTTTGCTTTGACTCCGGCTGAGGCCAAATAGAGTCAACATAACTCCAATTCCTAAAAAAAGAATCAGGATTTTTTGAAACTCTAAGGGAGCCGTCCACTCTCCCCGAGCAGCGGCACCAATTAGAGCTGGAAGAGAACGTTCAACATCAATTGTTGCCACTAATGGAGAGCTTGAAAGTTCTTTTCCCTGCTGGTTAAAGATTTTGATCGCTCCAACACAATTGCCCTGCTTTACAGGAGGACTGATGTGCTCCCAGTTCAATTCAATAGTAATATCAGGCTCTTCTGAGGGAAAATAGGAGATTGAAATGTCGTCTGTGAGGGTCGCTTTCATAGCTTTCCTAGCGCCCTTTAAATCGCGACTAAAGGTGTTTTCTTCCTTTCGAAATAATAAACGCTCTTCTTTTTCTTCATCAAAGGCAGCCTCAAAAAGTCTAATTGCGTCCCGAAACCGTTTGTGAGGATCATCACACCCTAGAAGAACAGCAATTAATGTCCTTTTCCCATCCCTTGCTACACTTGTATAGGTATAGCCTGCATCAGAATGGTATCCCGTTTTCATTCCAATTGCGCGCGCATAAAAGAACTTTCCTGGAAGAATCAGTAGATCATGGTTGGTGACTTTCTTTGGTGTCTGAAGGTTTGTTTGACTCCGCTCATATTCCTTTGTTGATACGATTGTCTTGATCAAATCTTCTTTAAGAGCGTGTTTTGTAATAATCGCAATGTCTCGCGCTGTTGACCAATGACTTGGATGGTGCAACCCATGGGGATTCATAAATTGGGTATCTTCACATCCTAGCTCTTTAAGAAATGTGTTCATCCCCTTTATAAACTTTGGAATCGTTCCTCCGATATAGTTTGCCACGGTGTTTGAAGCATCATTCCCAGATGAAAGTAAGATGCCATGGAGAAGATCTAGAAAGGGCATTTCTTCTCCTTTCTTCAGCCAGAAATGCGTTCCATCCGGTTCCAACAAATAGGCTGGATCTTTATAGCTATGCGCAATTTTAACACTTTTGTTCATCCTCCGCAGGCAGTGTTGTGGACAGGATACAATTCCTTCGAGATCTTTTTTATTCTTTTTTAAGGCATACAGGACTGTAGCAATCTTTGTTAAACTTGCGGGATAGGCTCTTTCATCCGCCTTCTTATCATAAAGAACCGCACCTGTTTCAGCATTCATCAAGATCGCTGATTTTGCAGAAACTTTAACCTTTAGCGGTTCTGCAGCAAGCACTGTGGTAAAAAGGAGGAGAATAATGATTCGCATCTGAATTCCTTGTTTTCTATCCTTTGTAACAAATCGTGAATTTTCAAGAAACATTAACGAAAAAACCACACATCTAAATAATTTAAAATTAGCGGTTTTAAAGTGAAATAAAATTAACAAAAGAAACAATTCTTTAAAAAAAACATGCGCATCACTATGAAAAAAAGAGAGTAATAACAAAGGAGCTAACGGGCAGTATCAATGAACCCCATACAACTAGACCAAGCCTATAATGAGTTTGTCTCGAGCCTATCGAGCTGGATTCCTGAAGGTATTATTGAAGTGGACATGTCGCTATTGGAAGAAACGGGTCTATTGACTCATGTCTCGTTTGAAGAAGATAACAATCAAGAACAACTCCCTCATTATTTTCACGTGATTGAAACACCTGATAAAGTCACACTTTTCAATCATCAATTTGCAATTTGGATCGTCCCTAAAATTGTTGATGAAAACCCCACAACTATTGTGATGATTTCTCTAATCACAAACGGCAGACCGCACCTTGAAATTGTGTTCTCAACTAAAGGAGTCTATAACACTCCAAAGTTTGTATTAAGGTTATTGAAGTATTATTTGTCAGAAGTGATCGACACCGAAGAAGCAATTTCCTCTATTGGAAGGTAGCATACTTAAAGTCGATTTCTCCTGAAGGAGGAAGAGTAACACCCACGAGCTCCTCTGCCTGCGTGAACTGAATATTAAGAAAGCATATAGGAATGAGAGGCATCTCATCCATAAGAGCTCTTTCAGCTTCAGCTAACGTTGCATTCCTTTCCTCTGGATTCGCTTGAAAATTGGACTTTTCAAGAAGAGCCTGGTAGTCCTCATTCTCCCAATTGCTCATATTGACAAGATCGTGTTTATACTGGAAAGTTTTTAGCATATAGATTGGGTCAAACAAATAGGAAAGCCAACGCATCACCCCTATTTGATAGTCTCCTTTTTGAATAGCAGAGAAGTGACAGGGCCAGTCGGCCTGTTGAAGCTCAACTTTAATCCCAAACGCCTCTTGCCAGTTTTGCTGTGTGATCTGAGTGGTACGACTTAAATTCTCAGCTCCTGCAACATATTTGAGGCTTACAACAGGAAATGTTTCAGTTGTTAAGCCAAGTTCATCCAACGCTTCAGCAAAAAGCTTTCGAGCCAAAGAAACATCTCGATCCTGGAACTGAGGAGGGTTTTCGATTCCAAAACAGGGTGAAATAATTCCAAATGCTGGTTGTCCGATTCCCTCAAATGCCGCATTTACAATACTTTCTCGATCGAGAGCATAGGCAAATGCCTTGCGAATTTTTTTATGACTGAATGGAAATTTTTCTGTATTCACAAAGTACCAATACATGGTTGGACTTTCCTTGGTGTCATAGCAAGGCGTATTTCTAATGCTCATATAAGCTTCAGAGGGAGCCTTGTTAATAGCACTTCCAAACCAATCGATCTCTTTTTTCTCAAACAGATAGAGTTGCGTCATCCCTTCTTCCACAAAACAAACTTCAATTCCTGGAATTTGAACATTATGCTTATCCCAGTACAGGAGATTTTTCTCGAAAATGATATCGTCTCCATGATGCCATTTTTTCAAACGAAACGGACCATTTGAAACAAAGGATTCGTCAATGCGGAAGGCCCACATTGAATCCGCTTTATCAACATGTTTTGGTATAGGAGAAAACATGGTACAGAGCAGAGCATCTACAAAATAAGGTACGGGATAGGCAAGCTCAACTCTTAATGTAAGGTCGTCGATAGCCAAAACCCCAATTTCATCTGGATGGACTAACCCTTCTACAGATTCCTTGGCGTTCTTGATCATGTAAAAGTTCTGAGCTCCATGGCTGAGAGTTTTTGGATCAAGCGACTTTTTCCATGCATGCTCAAAATCGTGTGCAGTCACAGGATGGCCATCACTCCACAGTGTTTCCCTTAAGTGGAAGATATAAACAGTACTATTCTCAAAAACATCATAACTTTCGGCGACAGCAGGCACCACTTTCCCTTCTGCATCTCGTCTCATAAGCCCATCAAAAAGCATTCGGATAACATGGGTAGTTGGTTCCTCTCCTCCAAGACGGGGATCCAAGATTCGAATCTCTTCACTAAAACAAATCTTAAGCGGGCGATTGCCCTTCTCGCGGATAGCACTTTTACTGCATCCAAATGAAAAAACCAACAAAAGTAAAGTGACAAAGACTCTCAAAAGAAACCTCCGGATTAAATTAAGCCACAAGCTTACTCCTCAAGAAGATTTTTAAGGTAGATTTTTTCGTATGGTAAGTTGATTTTTTTTCTTGAACCTTTGGTACTCTACTTTATCCATAAGCTTTTGCATAAATAAAATACCTAATCCACCTTCTTCCAGATCTTCAACCGGAACAAAAGGGTCGATTTTCCTCTTATGTTTCAACGGATTGAAGGGGAGCCCCGAATCTTCTATCGTGATTTCCACATACTTTCCTTTTTCACACCGGATAGAAAGTGCAATTTTTCCCTCTTCCCCTTGATACGCATAGGAAATTACGTTCACAAGTCCCTCTTCCAGCGCAATTTCAATCCGCCTTACCTCAATGTCTGACAGACCGGTTTGACCAAGTCTCTCGCAAACCCACCCAAGCATTGCATACAGCTCACTCAAATGCGCACTAAATGATTTTTGCTCTTCCATGATCCCATCATACATAAAATGTTATACGATTCATCAAATTATTTTCGATAAATGCTATTACTCTATCTTGACAGTCGCTTCAATGTTGTAGGGAAGATTGGAAAGCCCTTCGGTGATCTTAGTGGCAAGGCGGTGATAAATCGGATCTAATGAGGCTGCTTTGGCTCCATCAATTGAGTCAAGCTGGCCAAGAGAGAAAAAGAGAACAGATTCTCTGGTACCCGCTGTATTCATAAACGAGGCATCCTGAAGAGAATCCGAATCAACAAAGTCGTAGTCACTATATGCTGAAATGACAAATGGACCGTAAAGAACCTTAAGGGAGCTGCTATCGACTAAGGTAATCTCAACTGTCACCTCTCTACGCCCTTCGTTGGGAACAAGGCGGTTGATCCTCTCTCCTGATACAGGATGACGGTCATATTGATACCCAATATTTTCACAATTATCTGAAATAATTTTGCCCTCTAAGGTGATTGCTCCCCCTTGATTAGCATAGTTAAAGACACCAGAGCTGCTAAGGGATTTAACAACAATATCGGTAAGAACCCCACTCTGATCCCCACTAAAATAGGGAACAGAAATGGTAGGGAAAGCAGAAAGAGCCTCATCATTGTCGACGTGATAACCACATGATGATAAGAGGATACTACTCAGCAGAGCTATCCACAACAATCGCCCCTTCCTGGGACTTTTTATTCGAGTAAACATCGGGGACATCAAGAACTTTTAGTCGTTTTTCAGACTTATTTGCTGCTTTGGTTTCTGGATATTTCTTAAGGATTGTCGCATAGTAGATTGCAGCAGCCTTTTTCTTCTTTGTTCTTTCATAGAACTCAGCGATCTCTAGCAGATCATTGGCAAGGCGCTCCTTCATCCCTAACAGCTTCTCTTCAGCCTCAGTAATGCGAGGTTCACTTGGAAAGTGGTAACGAAATTTTCGGAGATTAATCTCTGCTAAATCAAGTTTATTAGCATCTGGGAATTCCTGATCACACTCAGTAAGGTAAACTTCACTAATACCAACATATCCATCGGGAGAACGTGGGTGTTTAGGAAAGCGGCGAATCAACGTTTGAAATGCTTCAATACTCTTTTTATATTCTTCCATGCGAAGCAGAATTACCCCTTTCCTATACAGTGATTGAGCAGCCAAATCGTCTCGTGGAAGGGTTGTAATCACTTCATCATAAATTTCAAGGGCTTCATCATATGCAGGAAGCCACTTGGGCATTTTCTGCCAACCAAACAAGTGAACTCTTGCCCCTTCGTCAAAAGCACGGGCAATTTCAAATTTATAGCGAATCACTTGATCAAAAAACTTAGGTGTCAGCTCTTCCTTTAAGTAATCAGAAAAAGCCATATTTGCATGTTCAAACTCCCCCAGCTTGTAATGTGCAACCCCCAAATAGTAGAGGGCTTCACGAGCAAAAGGACTCGTTGGAAAATCAGCAATAAGATCTTGGCACTTCCAAGAAAGTTTCTGCCAATCCTCATTCTGATAATGGTCGATCATTTTTGAGTAGTACCGATGAACATTGATCTGACTACGAATAACCGGGTCAAGAGGGTTCGCGCTAAGCGCTCCGAAACAAATGAGAAGTATGATAGCTACTTTTTTCATATTTGTTAGTATATCGATTTACCCTTCAAAAGAAAAGTCCTGAATGAAAGAAAATGATTTTATTCTATTTTCTAGCTCCGAATTCCAGCCCACACCCCACTTAGATTCCACTTCCACAACACCAATTTTTTGATGAGAGCTGTTGAAGGCGATATCAACAGGGGCACTTCCAGGATATTTATGAAAAAGATTTTTGAGTTTTACAATTTCTGATAACCGAACACTATTTACATCCAGAGTCAGATGGAGTTTTTTATTGTCATTTGAATCCATCGTTTTCTCCACATTTTGTTTTTTCTTGCGACGAGCATCAGATTTCGCAATCTGCTTGACCTGTTCATAAAGAGCCTCAAATTGCCCTACGTTTTCCTCAGTAACAGTTGTTAAGTCTTCTAGAGAGCGACACCGAAGCTTAGTCGCACCCCCTTCATTTTCAACCTGAAGAATCGAAAGCAGAAGTTGGTTTTCTACAAAAAGGGCGCTATGTTCATCATACATGCCCGGCCAAACAGGAAGCTCAAACCGCTCTACTCCATCACTGATAACCAATATTGCAAATTTTTTCTGCGTTTTTTGGGAAATTTTTACTTTCACACTTTCAATGATGCATGCTACCTTGATGACCGCTCCATTTTTGGCTGAACCTAATTCGTTCAATGGAAGACAGCTTAGTTTATCAATAAGCTCTCTATATTCATCCATTGGGTGTCCCGTTAGGTAAAATCCTAGGAATTCTTTCTCTTTTGCAAGAATCTCTTTTTTTTCTTGTTGCCTTTCAACAATAGGAGGAGTAAGAAACGGACTTTTCCCTTCATCTTCAATCATTGAAAAGAAGTCCATAACCCCTTTAGCAGCCTCTTTTTGTTCCCGAGATGTTTGCTCAAACATAGGTTCGACACTCTCAAGTAGTTCTTGCCTCGTCCATGTTGTAAAATCGAAACTCCCTGCATCAACAAGATTCTCAACAACTTTTTTCCCTACTCTTGTTAGGTCAATCCGTCTGAAAAATTCATAGAGTGATTTGTATGGCCCTTTTTTCTTTCGTTCTTCAAGAATCGCATCAACAACCCCTCTTCCAACCCCTTTAATTCCTGACATAGCAAAACGAATCCCGGAAGGAGCAGCAGCAAACTCTGTTCCTGATTCATTAACATCAGGAGGAAGGATTTTCATTCCCATGGCTTCACATTCACGGATATGCTTTGATACTTTGGTCAAATCATCGCTATCACAGGTCATCAAAGCGGCAAGCCATTCTTTTGGATAGTTTGCTTTAAGAAATGCTGTGACATAGCTAAGATAGCCATAAGCTGCTGCATGAGATTTGTTGAAACCGTATGAGGCGAATTTCTCAATCTTATCGAAAACTTCCATCGCTTTGTTTTCATTGATTCCTTTCTGAATAGCTCCGTTGCGGAATTTTTCCCGCTGCTTTGCCATTTCATCCCGATCTTTCTTCCCCATTGCAC
Source organism: Candidatus Neptunochlamydia sp. REUL1 (assembly GCF_963457595.1). Lineage (GTDB taxonomy): Bacteria > Chlamydiota > Chlamydiia > Chlamydiales > Simkaniaceae > Neptunichlamydia. The sequence goes on along the minus strand of NZ_OY735137.1, from coordinate 1,211,361 downwards.
GCCGCAAAACGTCACCTTCTCCAAGAGAATAATCGGCAAGGAGGGAAGCAATTTGCATCACTTGCTCCTGATAAACCATGATTCCATAGGTTTCCTGAATGACATCTTCCATCAAGGGATGGTCAACTTCAATCTTCTCACGTCCATGCTTCCGGTTGATAAAAGAGGGAATCATCTCCATAGGGCCTGGGCGATACAAAGCTCCTACAGCAATAATCTCTTCAAACTTATCAATATGAAGATGTTTAGCCAGCTCTTGCATTCCAGTGGATTCCAGCTGGAAGACCCCCTGTGTTTTTCCCTGGTTCAAAAGATTGAATGTATTCTGGTCTTCAAGAGGAAGGTTAACCCAATCGATTCTTTCTCCCCCATGGTCTGCAATAGCATCCACAGTCTTTTGGATCGAAGTCAACGTCTTAAGCCCTAAAAAGTCAATTTTAAGCATTCCAACAGCCTCGACGGGCTTCATCGAGTATTGTGTCGCAGCAAGCTCGGAATCTTTAGCACTGCAGACAGGGATATGATCGGTCAAAGGATCTCCACAAATAATGAGCCCTGCAGCATGAATACCTGTATTCCGGATTGACCCCTCCAAGCGCCTAGCATATTCAAGAATCCTCTTTCCATCTTCATCGCTTTCTGCCATTCTTCTGAGCTCAGGGTCGAGCTCAAGCGCCCTTTCAAGCGTCATCGTTGGGTCTTCAGGAACCAGTTTTGCAATTTCATTTACCTTTGCAAGGGGGACACTCAGAACTCGGCCTACGTCTTTGATGGCCATCTTTGCCTTCATCGTTCCAAATGTAATGATTTGTGCAACCTTTTCCTTCCCATATTTTTTGAGGGTATACTCGATAACTTCAGCGCGGCGATCCATGCATATGTCAACGTCAATATCAGGGTATGACATCCTTTCAGGATTGATGAATCGCTCGAAGAAAAGGTTGAATCTTAAAGGTTCAATATCAGTAATTCCTATCAAGTAAAGAATAATTGAACCTGCACCCGATCCTCTCCCTGGCCCAACGGGGATCCCTTTGTTTTTTGCCCAAGCTATAAAGTCATAGACAATAAGAAGATAGTCACACATCCCTTTTGAAATGATGATTTCAAGCTCTCCTTCTAGCCGCTTTGTCACAACATCCATTGGATCCTGGTCAGGATACTTTTCTTGAACCTTAGCTAACCGCTCAGGCGTATACCGATTTGGAATCCCCTCTTTGCACAATGTGCGCAAAAAGTTCGCAGCCTCTTCAACCCTTGTTTTTTCACTATATTCGGTCCCTTCAAGGTAAGGAGGGACAAAAACAGGGTAGTATTTTGTCTCAAAGTCAAGCTCCATATTACACAATGCCGCTATCTTTCCGGTGTTCTCAATTGCTTCAGGAACATCTGCAAAAAGATCTATCATTTCCTTAGGCGACTTGAAGTAAAGCTCATGCGTTGGAATCACTTTTCGCTTAGGGTTAAGACTAATCCCTCTTGGATTCCCAAAAGAATCCCTCTCGATAACCTCAACAGGCTCACCAGACTGCACATTCATTAAAATTTCATGTGCTCTCCAATCACCTCGGTCAATATAATGCGTCCCATTTGTTGCAACACAAGGAATTCCTCTCTCTTTTGAGAGGGTGATGAATCGGTTGTTAACTTTCTCTTGGTTTTTAACCCTGTCAAGGTACTGCTGATAAAGCCATGATTCCTTTTCAATCCCCTCTGATTTGATATGCTCCTCATGCATCTGATGACGTTGCAACTCGAAATAAAAGTGCTCCCCATAAAGGTCTAGCTGCCATTTCAGTTCATCTTCAAATTCTTCTTCCCTCTCTTGAATAATGAACTGTGAAAGTCGGCTTGTAATAGGCCCCGAGAGGCAAATGAGTCCTTTTGAGTACTTCTCGAGAATTTCCTTATCGACACGAGGGGTATAATAAAATCCCTCAAGGTATCCAATCGAGGAGATCTTACAGAGATTTCGGTAGCCTTCACGATCCTTTGCAAGAAGAATTAAAGGATACCCAACGGAGTAACCAGAAATCCGTTTCTTATCATGCCGAGAAAGAGGCGCAACAATAACCTCTGTCCCAATAATTGGCTTGATTCCTTCTTTTTTGCAGGCTTTAAAAAAGTCTACAACTCCAAACATGTTGCAAAGGTCCGTAAGCGCAAGCGCCTCCATTCCAAATTCCTTGGTCTTTTTAGCCAATAATTGAACGGAAGCCGTCGAATCTAAAATTGAATATTGTGAATGAACATGAAGCGGCGTCCAACCCATCAATGAACCTGTCTGTTTATAGTACTATAAGTGCTTTAATTTGTTTGAGCCAATGACGCGTGACTAGCTCTCTTTGACCATAGTGGAACAAGCAATAAAACTGCAATACCTGCACAAATAGACAGAAGCAGAAAGAATGCCGGCCATCCAAAGTCTTCAATCAATCGACCCACAGGCCATCCCGCACAAGCAGCACCAGCATAAGCAAAAAGGCCAGCAAATCCCGTCGCAGTACCCGCCGCTTCCTTACTCACCAATTCAGCAGCTGCCATTCCAATAAGCATCTGAGGCCCAAATATCAGAAACCCAAAGACAAATGTTGCAATAGAAATCGTTAAAAGGCTTGATGAAGGAATAAACCACAGAACCATCAGGTTACCAATAACTCCAATAGTGAAAAGGATATTCACAGGACCTCTTCTTCCCTTAAAAACAGTGTCCGAGAGGTAACCAGCAGCTAAGCTCCCAAAGATTCCCCCAATCTCAAACCAAAAAACACAGGACCCAGCAAGCATCAAGGTATAGCCTTTCTCTTCCATTAGGTAAAGCTGAACCCAGTCGTAGATCGATATTCGAACAATGTACACGAAAAAGTATGAGATTGCTAAAATCCAAATAAGTTTATTTTTGAGGATGTGTCCAAATAAAATGTCTTTTGTAGAAAGCTCTTTTTCCTGCTCAACTTCTCCTTTTTCGACATCATCAGGATAATCATTTCGATGCTTTTCGATCGTTGGAAGTCCGAGTTGTTTTGGGCTATTTCGAATGCGGTTAATCAAAAAGAGCCCCACGACAATAGCCATTACCCCTGGAAGGTGCATCGCGTAGCGCCATCCAAAGGTTTGAATAGCAAAGGCACACAGAATGGGGATTACAGCTCCCCCTATGTTGTGGGACGTGTTCCACCACCCCCACCAGCGACCACGCTCGGTCTGCGAATACCAATAAGTTAATAACTTGGCACACGGTGGAGATCCCCACCCCTGGAACAACCCATTTAAGCCCAGAAAAATAGCAAAAAAGAGAACCGAAGAAGAAAGCCCTGCAAATATGGTAAAAACACCTGTAAGAACTAACCCTGCTCCCATAAGGACGCGAAGGCTAGACTTATCGGAAATCAGACCACTTACAAATTTACTGATTGCGTAAGTAACCGCTAGGAGGGTTCCTAAAAAACCTAGGTCAGCTTTATCAAAGCCTAGGTCATTGATAAGTGCCGGCATTGAGAAGGTAAAGCTTTTTCTTGTAAAATAGAAAAAAGCATACCCAACATAGATGCTATAGAAAATGCGAATCCGCCAATACTTGTATTTAGCTTTGATTTCGTCAGCACTTCCGATCTCGCTTTGTGGAAGCTCAGGCTTCAATCTATCTAGGACGCTCACGTTTTAACCCTATTTCCTTTGTAAATATTAAAATTGTCAATCCAGATGGTCCATTGGTATTCGGGGAGACGTTATAGAATTTTCCATTCAAAGTCAATGTTTTAGTGGCTTGCAATTTGCCTTCTAACTCTGATTTCCTGTAAAACTAAAATACAAAGTTGCTGAGTGTGAATATGACATTTTTTCCAGAACCCCTGCGCCCTTCAGAAGGGAGAGAAGACGATAAGTATCGGGTTGATCCAATTGAGGCAGACAAACAGTCTAAAGGGGATCAGTCATGGGAACTTCCTGAAGAAGACAAGCGCCCTAGAGCCTATGTTGCCTTTCTTGTATTTATTCAAAAATTAACAACAAGGCTTGGGAAGGAAAAAAAAGGGACGCTTGAAGAAATGTCTGAGGATGCCCTGACGGGTGATATCCAAGAACTTAAACAAATCCTTCAGATCATGATGGACGTGGACCAAAGTGAGAATGGAACGTTTTGCGCTCATTTTTCTGCTGCTTGGCATCGCCTTCTTCAGGGAGTCCAAGTTCTTTCCCACACAAAAAGAAAAGCTCTTATTGATACCCATAAGCTTAAAGCCCTTCTAACCGATATCGGCAACTACCCTCCAAATGAAGATCACAAGCTAGGTTTCTATCTTTCGGAGTTTGCTGGAAAAAGTTGGCTTCCCCTTCCTTTCCGGGAGATCCTCAAACGTCTTTTTTCCGACCATCGAGTAAACCAATCTCATAGCACCTTGATGCAGTGGGTCGAATTGATCAATGAGATCTTGCAAAGTTAATTTCAAAGAAGCTATACTCGCCCTATGAAATACTCACTTCCCAAAGGGACTTTTGATATCCTTCCTAAGGAGCCCAAGCCGCAAGACAGCTGGAAGGAATCGGTAAAATGGAATCACCTCGAGACCGTAATCCGTACTCTCGTCCAAGAATATGGCTATCAGGAAATCCGCACCCCAATTTTTGAAAAGACAGACCTCTTTATCCGGGGGGTTGGAGAGACCTCTGACATTGTGTCTAAGGAAATGTACACCTTTCAGGATAAAGGAGAAAGGTCTATGAGCCTTCGCCCTGAAGGAACTGCATCGGTGATGCGCGCCTTTGCTCAAGGTCAACTGCAACAACTCGGGGCCCACCATAAATTTTTCTACATTGGTCCATTTTTCAGATACGACCGCCCCCAAGCAGGACGGTATCGACAGTTCCATCAATTTGGAGTTGAAGCCATTGGAAACGGAGAACCTGAACAAGACTTTGAATCCATCGAACTCCTCTATGAACTCTATCGTCGGCTAGGCCTTAAAAATCTCCACGTAATGATCAATTCTTTAGGAGACCGTCCCTGCCGAGAAAAATACAAGAGTGCTCTTTTGGACTATTTAAAACCTCACTTCGACTCTCTTTCGGAAGAAAGTCAGGTCCGATTTACCAAGAACCCTCTTCGCATCCTAGATTCCAAAGATTCTAAAGAACGTGAACTACTAAAATCTGCTCCTTCGATTTTAGACTATCTAAACCCAGAGAGCAAAAACCACTTTGAAACTCTTTGTAAGCTTTTAGAGAAACAGAAAATCCCCTTCACGATTACTCCTCGCCTGGTTCGGGGATTAGATTACTATAACCACACTGTTTTTGAAATCACTTCGGACGTTTTGGGAGCACAAAACACCATTGGTGCAGGAGGACGCTACGACGGTCTCCTTCCAGCAGTTGGGGGACCAGACCTTCCATGCATTGGCTTTTCCACAGGAATTGAAAGGATCCTGCAAACAATGCAAGGACAGGGGATCCCCTTCCCTGAACAAGTCGGGCCAGTAGTTGCTTTAATCCCTCTCGATGAAAAGGCAAAAGAACATTGCTTTAGTCTTCTCTATCAGCTCCGCCACACAAATATCTCAGCCGAAATGATCGTCGCTAAAAAAGTCCAAAAAGCATTGCAACACGCAGACCAATTAAAAGCACAACACGCTGTTATTATCGGAGAGAAAGAACTCGAAAAAAACATGGTGCAGATCAAAGAAATGAAATCACGTAAAACTGAAGAAACTTCTCTCTCCAACCTCACTGACTATTTTAGCAAACGGACATCAAATGGACTATAGAAGAACACACTGCTGCAATGAATTAAGCAAAGACGAAATAGGAAAAATCGTAAATCTTTCTGGATGGGTCCACAGGAGACGGGACCATGGAGGACTTATTTTTATTGATCTCCGTGACCGCTTTGGATTGACTCAACTGATCTTCGATCCCGAAATTTCCAAAAAGGCACATGAAGTGGCCTCCTCTCTTCGCTCTGAGTGGGTCATCACTGCAAAGGGGAAAGTGCGTGCCCGAGGAGAGGGGCTCACCAACCCAAAACTAGAAACAGGTGAAATCGAAGTCGAAGTTGAGACATTCGAAATTTTGTCTAAAGCAAAAACGCCCCCTTTCTCTATTTGTGACGATAAAACCGAAACCCATGAAGAAACTCGCCTCAAGTATCGCTATCTTGATATCCGACGTGGAGATGTCTTAGACAAACTCTTGATGAGAAACAAGGCAATGATCGTTACCAGAAGCTTTCTTAATAACGAAGGGTTTACTGAGGTTACCACCCCTATTTTGGGGCGTTCTACTCCAGAAGGAGCCCGGGATTATCTTGTTCCTTCACGCACCTATCCTGGAAACTTTTATTCATTGCCCCAGTCACCGCAACTATTTAAGCAGTTGCTCATGGTAAGTGGAATGGATCGCTACTTTCAAATTGCCAATTGCTTTCGCGATGAAGACTTAAGAGCAGATCGACAACCTGAGTTTACACAAATCGACATTGAGATGAGTTTTGCCTATCCTGAAGATATCCAGGAAATTATTCACCGTTTTTTAAAAGCTTTGTTTAAAGAATGCCTTAATTATGATGTTCCCGATACCATTCCCTCAATGAGCTATCGAGACTGTATGGAGAATTATGGGACTGACCGACCAGACCTACGCTTTAAAATGCCTCTCGTGAGAGTCGATGCTATTGCAAAAGATTCTGATTTTACTGTTTTTAAAGAGCAGCTTCAAAGTGGTGGCTGCGTCAAAGCTCTTTGTGTTAAGGGTGGAGCTGAAATATCGCGAAAAGAAATTGACCGTTACACTGAATTTGTTGGAAAGTTTGGGCTCCGTGGTCTTGGATGGATGAAAATGCAAGAAGGCGGCCTCGCCTCAAGTATTGTGAAATTCTTTTCCGACAAGCAGCTAAAAGCACTGGAAGAGACTTTAGAAGCTGAGAAAGGAGACCTACTCCTCTTTGCTGCAGCAAATGAATCTCTTGTGAACCAATCCCTTGACCACCTCCGCCGCTTAATTGCAAGAGACCGAAACCTTATTAACCCAAACGCGTATGAGTTTCTTTGGGTTACTGACTTCCCTTGTTTTGAGTGGGATGCAGAGGAAGATCGTCCTCAAGCTACCCACCACCCTTTTACCATGCCCCACCCTGACGATCTGGAGCTTCTAGAACAAGACCCTCTCAAAGTACGCTCCAATGCTTATGATATCATTGTCAATGGTTACGAAGTGGGAGGAGGATCTCAAAGAATCCATGATTTTGAAATCCAAAGGAAGGTCTTTCAAGCTCTAAAGCTTGATGGAGAAGAGGTGAAGGAAAAATTTGGCTTTTTCACTGAAGCTCTCCAATATGGAACACCCCCTCATTTAGGAATCGCGCTGGGCTTCGATCGCCTTGTCATGATTCTCACTAAAACAGAAAATATCCGAGACGTTATTGCATTCCCTAAGACACAAAAAGCAAGTGACTTAATGATGCAATGTCCTTCAAGTGTTCATAGAAAGCAATTGGATGAGCTTGAAATTCAGGCTGAGCCAAAAGAAATATCTTGGATATAATTCTACAAGTGAATAAATTTGGAGTTTTCAACAGTACTCTAGAGGAGTGTTTGTAATGTTACTAAGAAATAAATTTTTCTCAACAATTGCAATTGCATCTTCCTTCCTAGCAATAGCAGCTTATGCAGGAGGGGACTCGCAAAATAATGCCCTAGAGGAGTCTAAGAAGGAAGACGGGAAAATTGATATTCAAAAAGTTTCCGAAGCCTTTGGACACCTCATTGGAAAGAACTTAGATTCGCTTGGCTTTGAGTTCAATATGGAGCAAGTCATTAAAGGAATGGAGGATTCAGTCGCAGGGAAATCATCTCCGATGAATGAAACTGAATGCGTACAAGCTATCTCTCTTGTACAAGAAGAGTCCTTCCAGAAAATGGCTTCAGAAAACCTTAAAGAAGCCGATAATTTCATGACCAATAATGCTAGAAATGAAGGCGTAGTTGAACTTGAAAAATACAAGCTTCAGTATAAGATTGAAACACAAGGTGCTGGAGTCGTTGTCGAAGAGCATTTCTCCCCGATGATCCGCTATACAGGAAAATTCCTCGATGGAAAAGTTTTTGGATCCTCTCAAGAAGACGAACTGATTTCTTTGGATGAAACCATTCAAGGATTTAGCCAAGGAATCGTTGGGATGAAAGAAGGCGAGAAACGAACCATCTATATCCATCCAGATCTTGGATATGGAACAAGTGGTTACCTTCCTCCCAACTCTACCCTGGTTTTTGATATTGAAGTCGTCAAGGCTAATATGACTCCTGAACAAGAAGATTCAATCACCTTAATTCCTGATGAAGGAACACGAGAGATTGCTCTTCCTGAAGGAGCAAAACAAGAAGCCTTGCGTTAGTTTTTTTTCACCACTCTTAATCTCTCAACTTCTTTAGTGGAGTTGAGAGATTTCAAATTATTATGATTATTGTATTGTTTCAACCTCAAATCCCTGCAAATACTGGGAATATTGTCCGAACCTGCCACGCAACAGGGAGTGAGCTTATTTTAGTTAGTCCATTAGGCTTTAAAACCGATGACAAAAGCTTGAGGCGCGCAGGACTGGATTATTGGGAAGGGGTCAAGGTGACTATCATCAATGATCTGGTCGAATACCTAGTCACGTCACCGCTTCCTTTCTATTTCTTCTCGAGTAAAGGAGAAGCCTCCTATAGCGATGCATCCTTCGAGAAGGATGCGATTCTAATCTTCGGATCTGAAGTATCGGGACTTGCCCCCGAATTTCACAAGAGGTGGCCCGAGAAATTTTTCACTATTCCGATGCAAAAAGGAAGCCGTTGTCTCAACCTATCAAATTCAGCCGCTATCGTTCTTTATGAAGCACTAAGACAGAACAAATTCACCGTCTTGAAAAAAGAAAAAGTAGAACCGACAGCATAAAGCTAAAAACAATTGCTGTAGTGATGGGAACAAAAACTATTGTACCCCCCCACTCTAAAGAGAAATCCCCAGGAAGGTGCCCAATCCAGTTCATTGGTATATGAAGTGTAATGAGCGTCCCGATAATAATCAGACAGACGCCCACTAAAATAATCAAACGCCCCATTATGTTGAGAGAGCAAAGTCTTTTAGAGCTGCTGCGTCACGGAGGCCTACAAGGCGGTTTATCTCTTCCCCGTCTTTATAAAGAATCATCGTTGGCACCGAGGTCACATGGTGCGCTTTGGCTGTTACATGATTTGCTTCGATATCGAGCTTGGCAAACTTTACCTTTCCAGATAGTTCTCCAGCAACTTCAGCAAGAACTGGTGTAAGCATCCGACAAGGACCACACCACTCAGCAAAAAAATCAATAACTGTTACCCCTTCTTTGATTAGGGCATCAAACCCCTTATCATCTACTTCTTGAATTGAACCTTCGGCCATTTTATCTCCTATACAAAATCAAATCATTCATATCTAATCGCTTCATTTTAGAGAACATTCCGATTTATGGCTAGTGATACCATTCACATAAGTTATGTTTTGATAAATGATATTATTCATGTTCTTCCAACTTTGAAATCCGAGATTCAAACTGCTCAATTTTTTCATGAATCTCGACAATCGATTCTTCAACATGCAGCATTTTTTGCTGGTACTGTTCATGCAAGGTAAAATAGTCAGGTGTTTGCTCATTAAAACCAAGTAAGCGCCCCACGGTGACTTTTCCTCCCGTAATGATTTCAATCTTTTGCGCAAGATCAAGCAAAGGCTTTCTTTCCCCGCGAATGAGCTGATATAGGTAGGTAGGAGGAGGAGATTTCTAGATCTGAGGCCAACTGCTTAACGGACAAATTTTTTTGATTGCATAATGATTGTGCACGTAGCACAAACTTCAGAAAAATACTAAATTTTATTTAAGGTTTTGTCATTAGAAATAAAAAGTAAATGTTTTCATAAACTTATAAATATATTTGCTTTTACCAGAAATTAGGTTCTCTCAGCGTAGAAGACATAAGCATCCTCCATCGCCCTAATCGCTTCAGCTGTCGAAATTAGAGCCGAGAGTCGATCATTATTTAGATACCAATCCTCTCCAACTTTTTGATACTCCAGGTAGTGACCTGAGCTTTTACTGCGTCCTAAATGTACGATAAAACCTTTGACTTCATGAGGTCTTCCATCGTCAATTTGGATCTCCCCTCTTGGAACTGAAACTTTCTTAGAAATCTTATTTCCAAAATTATCAAAGCGCTTTAAAGCAATCGTCACTTCCTCTCCAGGGCGAAAAACAAACTCTCTACTCACTTGATTTCCTACAACTTGAGAGGAAAGCTTAAAGGTTTCTCGACTTTGTCCTTCAGTAAGATCGCGCCTGATTGCGTCACCCATTTGAATTCCTGCATCAGCTCCATCTAAACTTACAGACCATGAAGACACTGGTTCCAGTGGAAATTCTCTTCTAACTTGAACCCTAACTTGCTCACTAGATAGTATCCACCTATCCGGTATCGTCGTGCGACTCAACACCTCTACCTTTTCCATTCCGCGAAGTCTCTCTTCCACTTCTGCAGTAGGCACGGTAAACTCATATACTGCTGTAGTTTTAACCGTACTGGTTGGGGGAAGGTGCTCAAACAGTGCTAGAGTCAATACCTCATAGGCATCCTGGTGTCCACACGACGAAATCCTAAACTGCGTTAAACACTCTGTTCTTACCTTTTGCATATCAAGAAAGGTTAAAAGAGCTCCAGAATCATACTTAAGATCAAATTCTCTAAGAGCATCAAAGCGCTTATCAGCCTTAAATCTTTCCGAAGTGAAAATTGCGTCGTAAAGCCGAGGATTACTCTTAACAAGTTGGTAGGCTGAAATCACAAAACAGTTCGATGAATAGTTTGGAATCCCCTTAAGTCCTGTAGGTCCCACCCCTTTTGATAAAACCCCAACCTCTACTCTCATACTACATAGTTGATCTGAGGCTCGAGGTGGTAGCACAATTCTGGGCGGTGATCCAATGCGAGAAGTTGCCCCTACCTTACCAGGCAATGGCGCCGATCGCATCGCATAAGTCTGACTAACCATCGCATTCCAAGCCAGATTTGAAGGCCGTGAATCCTTTTGCTTTACTACTGGAGAAGTGGGTAGAGTTACATAATCCGTAGTTCCCTTTGAGTCTGGATGTGCTGGCCTATCCTCGAATGGAGAGAGATCCATTCTTTTAGGTCTATGATAGTGTATTGCTTCAAAAGACGTTGCAAAATAGACGAGGGAAATTCCACCAACTTTCACACCTGTTTGACTAAATAGACATCCAGCAGCAACAAAGACCATTGAAGGCTTGCACAGATAGCGGTCCTGCTGATCATTGATCTGATTAGAACGAATATATTGGAGCGCTGTTGCAGTCAAAACGGCTGCTGAAGAACAGCACCCCTGAACTCTCCCTGCAATAAAAAAATAAAGCGCCAGGTTTGCGGCCTGAGCTCCTGCATGGTAATAAATATTTGACTGTTTTATCATCCCAATCTCGTAATTTTGAGGAAAGGATACCTCAGAATAGCATAAAAGTCAATTTTTTGATATTGAGTTACTTAAGAAGATAGAACGACCTTCACAAGGAAATTTAAATTTCAGAAACAACTAAAAAAATATTTGAATCCGAAGCTCTATAGAAATCAAGGTCTTTCAGCATAGAGAATATAGGCGTCTTGCATTGCGCAGATGGCACTAGCTGTCGAGATGGGGGTCGACGCCTCATCGTTGTTTAAAAACCACTGGTTTCCGACTTTTTGGAATTCGACATAATGCCCATTATGTCTACTGTCGCCACGATGAACGACAAACCCTTTCACTTGATGCGCCCCTCTTTCATCCAGCCGAATTTCTCCGCTTGGAACTGAAACAGGGTCAGAAACCTTGTTTCCATAGCTATCAAATCGCTTCAAAGTCAACATCAACGTTTTCGAAACTTCAAGATTAAAGTCTCTATTTGTCTCTCTAGCATTGACGCCTGATGGCAATCGCTGGAGCTCACCTGAAACCTCTGATAAATCCTGCGCGATAACTTCTTCAAGAGTCGCTCCTCTAGAAATTCCTGTTAAACTCACAGGAAGACTAAGCATGGAATCCGTCCTCAGCGTTTGCCGAACGCGAACTTTCACTTGATTTCCTTCCATTCCCTCTTGGCTAATAACCCTGGTGTTATCCGCCCCCATAATGGACATATCAACCATATTCTTAAGAACAGTAAACTCTAGCACTCTCGTCGTCGTAATCGTGCTGTATAATGGACTACTTGCAGGAATGTGAGCAAATAACGCATTCGTTAACACCTCGTACGGATCTTGATGTCCATCAGCTGGAATTCTAAACTGTGTTAAACAATTTGTTCTTACTTTTTGCATATCATCTTCTGATAGAGGGACCTCAGAATCGTACTTGCGATCAAATGCACGCAGAGCATCAAAGCGCCTATCCGCTTTAAATGTCGGTGATTTGAAAATTGCGTTGTAAAGGCTAGGGTTACTCTTAACGAGCTGGTAGGCCGAAGTCGCAAAACAATTCGATTCATAGTTTGGAATTCCCTTAAGTCCTGTAGGTCCGACACCCCTTGTTCTAGCTAACCTATCCGATCTTCTAACAGGAACTGTTTCAACTTTCGCTCTTTTTCTACAATGGGACGCTGGGATACGAGCGCCATGCCGACTAACAGGTCTTGTTATAGATCTTCCTGAATGCATCCTTTGGTGAGATAGAGTTAAACCTCTTTTTGCAACTCGAGTAATCTTAGGAGAACTTGAACGCGCCTGAAGGACAGTCACGTCTTTTTTAATTGATGGAATTGTTGTATCAAGCTTTGGTAGGAGTTCCTTCAAATCATCATAGAGCAAGGAAACACCAAAAACCAGATCGTTAAGCTCTTGATTAAGAGGTCCTTCGTTCCCTTCAACCTGACTTTGAGCATAAGCAATTGACTGATTTACATAGCTAATATCATTTACAGACATAATTAACACCCCTATATGTTAATTATGTCATAATTAGTATTTTAAATTAACAACATTAAATGAAGGCAAAAACATCTAACAGCCAGCTAGTTGCGAGGGTTCGGGTTTGCTTTAAGGAGGACTCCCTTCTGCCCCAGACTCATACCACTTCCGGAGTTCCCCGAGAGCCTGGGTAAGACGAAGAGCTATAACCTCCTGAGCTTCTTTGCGATCCATGTCAGCATAGTCTGACCACAGAATCGGAGAGCCAAAAATAACAGCCGTTCTTCCCCACAGTTTGGGATATTTTTGATTTCGACTCCAAATAGCAAATGTTCCATGCACATAAGCAGGGAGAATCGCTGATTCGCTCTTTGAAAGCAAAAGCCCCATCCCAGGCTTAATCGGTTGCAAAATATTATTTTTGGAGCGCGTCCCTTCAGGAAACATTAACACTTTCTTTTCCTCCTTCAGCATCACGCAAATATTCTTCATGACACGCAAGTTAGTCGCATCTTTTCGAACAGGGTGAGAATTTACCGCACTAATAAATTTTCCGAAGTATGATTTGAACAATGTCTGGCGAGCAAGAAAGTGGATTTCCCCTGGACATGAGATAGCAATAGCAGGAGGATCAAAAAAGGAAACGTGATTCGCAGCAATCAAAGCGCTACCCGGAATATAGTGTTCAAGTCCATATACTTTGTGACGATAAAAGATTTTGAAAAACACCTTTACAGAGAAAATGACAAGTCGGTAGAGAAATGTTGGTTTTTTCATTTTTTGATTCATGCTTGAATAATCTCTTTCAGCTTTTGAACAACTTCCTCAATCGTAAGATCAGAGGTGTCGACAAGAACCGCGTCGTCTGCTTGTTTTAGAGGTGCGATTTTTCGATTAGAGTCACTACTGTCTCTTGATTCAATCTCCTTAAGAGTCCTTTCTTGCGAAAAACTTTGATCAGGAAATTTCTTCTGAAGCTCTTTATACCTCCTCTCTGCGCGCACTTCAGGGCGTGCTACTAAGAAAAATTTAACGTCAGCATGAGGGAAGACAACCGTTCCTAAATCTCTTCCTTCAAAAACAACATCTATTTCTTTTGAAAAATTAACCTGAAGAGGCTTTAGAGCTTCTCGCACTTCTTTGAGAGCCGAGACTTCTGATACAATGGCAGTGACTTCAGGCCCTCGAATAGCCTTTGTTACATCAGAATTTCCCACAAAGTAGTGCTTTTCTCCATCGACTATCTGAATACGATAGGAAAATACTTTAAGAAGAGCTAGTAATTCGTCCTTCTCATGATAAGAAATTCCCTCCCTAAGAATTTTCCAGCTAATCGCTCGATAAAGCGCCCCAGTATCAAAATAGGTAATTCTCAAAGCATCTGCTAGCCTCCTTGCAACTGTCGACTTTCCTGTACCTGATGGTCCATCAATAGTGATAATCATGAAATGCTCTCGCTATTAGAAGATCGCAAGGGAACGTAAAAAAAGAGTATTCAGAATAGTGGAATAGCCTCATAACATTACCCTCAACAGACGTAAAGAAAAAAATAAATAACTGGAGTCGTAAACAAAAGAGAGTCTAGCATATCAAGGATGCCTCCAAGGCCAGGAAGTCGATTACTGTCCTTAACCGCGGCATCTCTTTTAAACAGTGACTCACCCAAATCCCCTACCTGTCCCAGGGAACCAAGAAGAGCTCCAAGGCAAATGCTCTCAGAAAAGGAGAGGTAGAAATTTGGAACTAAATGGCCTAAAAAGTAAAAGAGAACACTGAAAATAATCGCAGAGAAAAAGCCAACAATCGCTCCAGTAACCGTCTTACCTGGACTGAGATCCGCTGCAAGTTTTCGATTTCCAAAAAGACGGCCCCCAAAATAGGCACCCACATCGGTAATTTTCGTAACAACAAGAAGATAGAGAAGCCATACTCGCCCTTCATGTCCCATCTTGCATGGGCTATAAAGATAGAGAATTTTTAAGATTAGGCCTAGTGGAATGGCAACATACAAAATCCCAAAAAGGCTCATTGCGATCGAGCTAATCGACCCTGAAATTTTATCAAAGTGAAAAAGAAAAAGGCAAATGAGCCCAAAGAAAGCTATAATAAATGGAAGAAGTGAGAAAGAAAGATCAAAAGTTGAGACAAAAAGAGATAAGATAATGACCGCCCCTACAATCATACACAGCTCTGCAAGCCCTTTCTTCTCTACTAACCTTCCCAGTCGGCAGTATTCCCAAATTCCCACCGCCCCAATGCCTGAAGTAAACAGAGCGATGACCCACCTTACCACACCAACATAGGAGAAAATCAGAATACACGCTAAAACAGCAAGCGAGATAATTGATGAGACGAACCGTTTCGATAGATCTTGAAAATTCATTATCCTCCAAACCTCCTTGAGCGTGTTTGATACTCAATAACAGCTTCAAGAAGATTTTTTTCAGAAAAATCAGGCCAGAGAATATCGGTCATATATATTTCGCTGTATGAACTTTGCCAGATAAGGAAATTACTAAGCCTAAACTCGCCACTAGGCCGAATGAAAAGTTCAGGATCAGACCACTTAGCAGTATCTAAGTAAGACGAAATTGTCTTCTCAGTAACGTCTTCCGAATTAAGGCTTCCTCCTTCAATAGCATCATGCATCCTAAGAAACGTTCTCCGAAGTTCATCCCTCCCCCCATAGTTGAGAGCGAGAATTAAATCGATCCGACTGTTATTTTTTGTAGCTTGAATTGTATCATTTAGAGCCTTCTTCACATTTTCTGGAAGCCTTGGTGTATCCCCAATTGTGTGAAGACGCACACCTTCTTTGACAAGCACCTCCCTTTTATTCACCAAATAAGCTTCAAGAAGCTGCATAAGAATTTCAACCTCATGTTGAGGACGACCCCAATTTTCAGTAGAAAACGAATAGACAGTAAGAGCTTTGATTCCGAGTTCTGAAGCAGCACGAACAATAAGATCGAGTTGCTCAGCACCATACCAATGGCCCATTTCTGCGGGCTTTCCTTGGCTTTTAGCCCACCGACGATTTCCATCCATAATGATAGCAATATGTTGAGGAACGCTTTTGGATCAATGCAAGCAAATTCCTCTTCAGAGTAAACCGGCTTTTCAATCATTTCTGCTGTAGGACTGTTCATTTCAAAAATAGTGTTTTCTCTCTCTCAGGCCCAAAAGAAAGTATCTCAACTGGACACTCTAAGAAAGATTCAATTCGATTGACAAAGATTCTAACATTTTTTGGGAATTCTTCTACCTTTTTTATCTTTTTTGTCGATTCTTTCCAGCCTGAAAGTGTCTCAAATTGAGGTTTTATCCCCTTCCAGTGCCCATGAAAAAGAGGGGGGCGAGAAAAATTTTCATACCCTACACAAATTTTGATAAAATCTAGAGAATCCAGGATATCAATTTTGGTAAGGGCTAAAGAATTCACCCCACTTAACCGGATCGCTTTCTTGAGAAGGGGTATGTCAAGCCAACCTATCCGCCTCTTTCTTCCCGTCGTGGTCCCAAACTCTCGGGCCATTTTGTGTGGAGCAAACCGCTTGAGATCCTCTGGAGAAAATTCTGTAGGGAATGGGCCATTCCCTACACGTGTTGTATAAGCTTTCATAACACCGATAGTCCTTCCAATAGATCCAGGCCCCACTCCGGCTCCGACTGCTAATCCAGCGCTGGAGGTAGGAGAAGAGGTCACAAAGGGGTAGGTTCCAAAGTGAACATCCAAAAGAGCTCCCTGAGCTCCCTCGAAAAGAACCTTTTTCCCTTGTCTAATCTGTCGATCAAGGTTTTCTTCAAAAGGAAAAATAAATCCTTGAAGCCTCTTGGCATATTCAGAATATTCTTTATATAGCACATCATAATCAAGAGTTGGTTCCCCATAAACCTGAAGCAACCGGTTTTTTTCAGCCAAAGTCATAGACAGTCTTTTTTCAAATACCTCCGGATCAATCCACTCCCCAACACGTATTCCAGAACGGGCAGCCACATCCTCGTAGCAAGGCCCAATTCCCCTTCCTGTCGTTCCAATTGGAACGTCAGTTTTTTCTTGAAGCTGATCGAGACGTTGATGATAAGGAAAAATTACATGAGCATAGGGAGAAATAAAAAGGCGGTTTTCGAATTCGATTCCCTGCTCTTGAAGCTGATGAATCTCCATTAATAACGACTTAGGATCCACCACTGTCCCCGCGCCGATATAGCATTGAATTTCTGGGTAAAGAATTCCCGATGGAATTAGATGGAAATGAAATTCCCTGCCCCCAACAACAACAGTATGCCCAGCATTATGACCGCCCTGTGATCGAACAACAATATGTCGGTCTTTTGACAATAGATCGATGATCTTCCCCTTCCCTTCATCACCCCACTGCATTCCAACAACTGCAAACGTATCCATGTTCATCCAATTGCATAAAGGGTTTTTCATAACATATCCCAGTTCTTAACACCAACGATTTCTCTAGACATAATCCTTAAAGATCAGTATGCTATTTTTTTAGGATAAGGATTAGATAAACATGAAAAAGCAGAAACGTTGGCAATTTATTCTCATTGCAGTCGTCGTGTTATTAACTTTTTATAACATTCTTCCGACTGTTCTTTTTTATTCTAAACCCCTGAAGGACCCTATTGAGGAAAAGCAGGCAATGGTTGTTGCTGAAAATGCAGCAAAAAGAGTCAACTTACTCGAAGACGAGGCCTTGAATTGGCTAAAGTCTTACAACAAACTTTTAGGAATTAAACCCTCATCAATTTCCCTCGATAGCGATAACCCAGAACTCATCCATGTGAGATACGAAAAAGGACAAGACGCAGAAAAGCTTCGAGACCACATTCCGCGCGCGGGCTCCCTAATCCCCTTTGTGCCTGCCAAACTTTCCCTTATCCCGAACGAAAAAGATAGTGAAGCAAAGATTGTCACAGTTCAACGCAATATCCCCATCCATTTTTATCCCGATCAAATAGAAAAGACATTCCAATTTACCGCAAAGCGTAATGCACAAGGCAGTATCACGCCCTTATACCGACAAATTGTCGATGATCGCATCCTACAGATTGGACTTGCTGTAGGTGGAATTAGTGAAAATGCTCAATACTTAGAGACAACTCTCCATCACTTAGGAAACCCTCGATCCGAAGAGTTTCTGCAACTTCTTTCACAAAATATTCTGACTTACTCGAAAGCATTTGGAGAAAACTCTCCGATTGCTAAGCGTTACTATGCGACCTTCACCCAAGGACCGATGGAAAATAGGAAAGGGACTGTTGATCAATTCACCACGACGCTAGAACGCTATAGAGATCAGGTAAAGCTTGAACGTATCTCTCTTGAAGATGCAGAGACAAAAAAGCGGGAGAGCGGAGGCTTTCTTGAAGCAAATGAACAACAACAGCTTGATTTTTTAAAATCCAAAGAGGAGAGACTCTCCTCCGCAATAGGAATTGTCAGAAGACAAGCGAGTGCTTTTAGTGCAGGTGCAGCGCCCTGGACAAGCGCAAAGCTCAGGCAAGACATCACCCAACTAGCGAGAAAAGATGACTCTGTACAAACCCTCTTATCTGGAGGAAGAAGCCCTCTAATAAAAGCTATCACAATCGATTGGAACAACGAAACAATCAGCCTTGAGCTCCGTCAGGATATTATCGACTACAAAAATGAAATTTCCCGATCTAAATCCTACTTAAGTGATACTGTTGACCAACTAATTTACAATGAGATCGCACGGATTGGACGAGAGGCAGGAGAACTACTCCAGCCACACGGGACCACATTCGCAGTCGAGCTCAATCAATTGACAAATAGCGAAAGCCTCCTAGTTATGGACTTAAGCTCGATTGCAAAAGAGCAAGGGGCACAGCTTCTTCACCTAATTCAAGCGGAATGGGCCCCAACTCATCCAGACCTAAAAAGAAGCTCATTCCCTATCTACGATTACAAAACTTTCAAGGACCTACCTGCTCATCAACAAAAGATTGGCCTTGTCGTATATACCCCTGCAGAATTTGAAACTGAACCCCAAGCAGGGTTCCGTACAAACTCGGTTTATGTCATCGCAAAAGGGATTCAAGATGTTTTAACAAAGTTAAGTTCCAATCCGGATTCACCTCAAGCACAAAGCTTTATTCAAGACTTTAATCATCTACGGGTCCTCCTGCAGAATAATGGATTTAGTAGCTACCCAGGAACAACCTACCCCTTAAGTAGTAACTTTGCAAAAGATTTCATCTTTGAAGCTAAAGACTTTTACAACTCAATTATTAGTGCGACACGTGAAGATTTTAATGTTCATGGAACAAGAAAGTATGCAACTCTTGAGTTTACAAATGTTGAACAGCGCATTTTGGCTCTCAACCGAATTGAAACCAAGCAACATGAAGATCTATTAAAGTGGCGAGATGAATACCAATCAGCTCAAGTACGTACAGAGCTCCATGCAAAATACGATATTCCCGCACCAACCAAAAATCCTCTTTTGAGCAACTTGAGCCTAAGCGCTCGTAAGTATTTTCAAGGTGATGATAGAAAAATCCTCCACTGGGGTCTTGATCTTTCAGGAGGAAAGACTGTCCAAATCCAACTCCGAGACAGTAATAATAAGGCTGTAACCAACGATGATGACATTAAGCAGGGAATTGATGAGCTTTATGGCCGGGTCAATAAAATGGGAGTCTCTGAAGTTAGCATTCGTCAAGAAGGCTCTAATATTACTTTAGATTTCCCAAGCGCCCAAGGCCTCTCAGCTGCGGATCTAGTCAAAGCTTCTTCAATGTACTTCCATATCGTAAACGAAAAATTCACGAGCAATAATGGTGATCTTGCGCCTGTTGTTCATCAGTTCTTGCAAGATATCTGGAATGAAGCGGTTGTTACAAATCGAAAAGATTTAGAAAGTATTAATCAAATTGCATGGAAGCACCTCTATGGTGACACCTTGGATACTGAAATGGCTCAGCCTGTTAGTGAGGCCGCAAAAACTCTGTATAGTCAAGGACTACGCTTTGCTTCTTCAGAAAGCAAGGGTTCATCAAGCCAGTTCAATGATGCAATTTCAAAAATTGCAATCTTTAGAGGTGATAATTTTGCAGATTGGCATGGACAGACCCATCCTCTCTTAGTTGTGATGAACAATTATGCTCTCGAGGGGGCGAATTTGACAGATGTCCATGCGGCTTATGATCCATCAAAAGGAAACTTCCTAGCCTTCAATGTTAAAGCGTCACAATCCCTTTCAGATGGCCAAAAACTTAACCCTCGCAATGACCTATACAATTGGACCGCACCTTTCTCAAAAGAGAAGATTCAAGGAACACCTATGGATCGCTATACTCGAGGAGAAGGATGGCGCATGGCTGTTATTTTGAATGGCTCAATTGTGAATACAGCGACAGTCACCTCCCCTCTAAGAGATAACGTTTCAATTTCAGGAAGTTTTACTCAGCGGGAAGCCAATCGCTTAGAAGCAGACCTCAAAGCGGGTTCGTTAACCTTTGCCCCGCATATTCTGTCTGAAAAAAATGTAAGCCCTGAGCTAGGCATTAAAGACCGCGCAATGGGAATCATCGCAACGGTGTTAGCACTAGTTTTTGTTATCTTGGTTATGGTGGGCTACTACCGCTTTGCCGGAGTCGTTGCTTCTGTTGCGGTTCTCTTTAATCTGTTAATCATTTGGGCAACGCTTCAGAATATTTCAGCAACGGTAACTTTAGCAGGAATCGCTGGGATTATCCTGACTGTTGGGATGGCTGTTGATGCAAATGTCTTAGTCTTTGAACGTATTCGAGAAGAGTTTGCGGTAACAGGCCGGATTGCTCAGGCTGTCCACGCAGGATATAAGAAAGCTTTTTCAGCTATTATTGACTCGAACATCACAACGATTATCGCAGCTTTAATTCTATTGCACTTTGATTCGGGGCCTATTAAAGGCTTCGCAGTAACGCTGATCATTGGTATTGTTTCATCCATGTTTACTGCTCTATTCCTAACCCGTTACTTCTTTAGTAGATGGGTTGAGAATCCAAAGAATAAAGAACTGAAGATGGCAAATCTTATTAAAAAGACCAACTTCAATTTTCTGAAATACGGTAAGGTAAGCCTGTATAGCATTATTGCAGTGGCTCTCGTCGGTGGCTATTTACTGGTTTCTCATAGAAGCTCAATGCTTGGAATGGACTTTACAGGAGGATACTCTGTCACACTTGAGATAGAGCCAAAAGGTGATGACGATTATCAAGCTCAAGTAGAATCTGCTCTTCTAGCTGCGGGAGTTACAGCTCAAGATGTACAAGTGCGAGCACTTTCACCATCTAATGTTATCAAGCTATTGCTTGGAAGAGGCTTAGATCAGGCCGGAAAACCTTTTTATAACATGCCTCTTGAAACAGACCTAAAAGACACAACTTTTGCTTATCAAAATAATCCGCGACTGGTTTGGGTTGTTGATTCTCTAGAAAAAAATGGTATTGCCATTACGCCACAGTCGATGAAACAGCTCGATAATAGCTGGACCAGCATCAGCGGACAAATGTCCAATGCAATGAGAAACAGTGCACTATTGGGACTTTCTATAGCGCTAATATGTATTTTAGGATACATCACCTTCCGCTTTGAGTTTAAATATGCAATCAGCGCAACGCTTGGCCTTGCAATTGATGTCGCAATCACAATGGCGCTCATAAGCATTCTCCATGCCTTTGGAACCCCAGTACAAATCGATCTCAATACAATTGCTGCATTGATGACAATTATTGGGTACTCTCTCAATGATACAATCATCATCTTTGATCGGATTCGTGAAGATCTAAAGAAAATGCGCAAGCATTCATTTAGAGACGTGGTGAACCATGCTTTAAATGTCACCTTAAGCCGAACAGTGATGACATCAGGCACAACGCTTGTTGTTCTTTTAGCTCTTCTCTTTTTAGGTGGAAGTGCAATTTTTGGCCTTTCACTTGTTATGGTCATTGGCGTTGTATTTGGAACATTTTCTTCTTTATTTGTTGCAGCACCTCTTCTTCTTTTCTTCCATAAGAAAGAGAAAGCTAAAGCTGAAAAGTTGGCGATGCATGAAAATTAACGTGGTAATACCCCGTTAAACGTGATAAACTTTCGCTAAATGAATCGTGAGAATTTTCCCTTTGAAAGAGGTAAAAGAAGAGGATCAGAACCTTCTATGGGTTTACCCCGACTATAAACCATCCTGGTGCAAAGAAATTATCGGTGAATATAATATTCATCCTGTAACTGCACAAGTATTGGTTTCAAGAGGCTTTGAAACCTTTGAAGAGATCTATAACTATCTCTATGCAAAATTACCTAACCTCCTTGCTCCTGATTTGATGATGGATATGAATAAGGCTGTTGACCGCGTTGTTCATGCGCTTGCAAAAAATGAGAGCATTTTGATCTATGGAGATAACGATGTAGATGGAATCACCGGAACAACGCTTCTTGTTGAATTCATTCGCCTACTAGGAGGTAGTGCCTATTATTATATTCCACACAGGACGACAGCCACCCCCTCAATGATCACCGATGCAATTTCTTATGCTCTCGAAAAAGAGTGTAAACTGCTCATCACAGTTGACTGTGGAATCACTGCTGCAAAAGAAATTGAAGAGGTAATAAAGCATAACATTGATGTCATCATCTCAGATCATCATGAACCAACTGACAAAATCCCCAACTGTATTGCAACCCTTAATCCAAAGCTCATCAACAGCACTTATCCTAACCGCAACCTAACGGGCGTCGGTGTTGCCTTCAAGCTAGCTCATGCCTTAACGAATCACCTAGTTTCAACGGGGAAAATTAGCTCGTCAATGATTGACCTAAAGCGTTTTCTCGATTTAGTTGCCCTGGGAACCATTGCTGATATGGGCGCCCTAAAGGGTGAAAACCGTGTTCTTGTTCGATATGGTTTGAAACAATTCTCGCAGACCCGAAGGGTAGGCATTCTCAAACTCATGGAAATCTGTGAAATCAAGCCTTCAGAGGTGTCAACTGCTGATATCGCATCAAAAATTGCCCCTCGTTTGAACAGTCTTGGTCGGATAGCCGATCCCCTTAAAGGGGTTGAACTCATGCTTATGCACGATTCTGTTGGAGCCTACCATCTTGCTCAAGAGCTTGATAGCAACAACACTAAGCGGCAACAAATTGAACGACGCGACTCAGATGATATCGTGTCATACATAGAATCTCACCCTCAGCTTCTTCAAGAAAAAGCACTTGTCCTCCACTCTGATAAATGGCATCCAGGAATCATTCCTATCCTCGCTGCGCGCCTTTCGAAGCAATATAATCGCCCTACTCTTATTATCGCCGTGGAGGGAGGCATTGGGAAAGGGTCGATTCGAACCATCCCAGAATTCCCGCTCCTTAATTCTTTGAAAAAAAACCACGAGCTCCTCTTAAATTTTGGTGGGCACGATTTCGCAGCAGGACTCATGATCAAGGAAGAAAACATCTTAAAATTCAAAAAGTCATTTATTGAAAATGCGAATAAGTCGCTCAACAATGATGACCTCCTTCCTAAGCTTTATCTTGATTCACATGTTCAGTTTGAGGACCTGACATTCGAGTTTCTCGACTCTATGCAACTTCTAGAACCTTACGGAACAGGAAACCCTCCTCCGATTCTATATACCGATGTTAATCAGGCCTGGCCTCCCAAGGTAGTCGGAAAAACTCACCTCAAGCTTTACCTAGAACAAAACGAACGGATGCTTGAAGGGATTGGATTTGGGTTGAGTGAACACCGAAGCAAGCTAACCAAGAAAAACCTCAACCTGCAAATCGCCTTTACACCTCACGTTAATGTCTTCCTCAACAAATCAAGTATCCAGCTCCTTGTCAAAGACTTCAAAATTAAGCACGATTGATAAAATCATTTTTGGGGGAAATGGAATCACACGAATCGATGGGTGCGTTACCTTTGTCCCCTTTTCAGCTCCAGGCGACCAAGTCCTTTTAAAGGTTACAAAAAAGAAAAAAAATTATCAAATTGCTCAAATCGAAAAGATTTTCCAGGAAGGTCCAGGTCGAAGGTCTCCAAAATGTCCTCACTTTGAGAAATGTGGAGGATGCCAGCTTCAACATCTTGATTATCAAACCCAACTTGAAGCAAAGAAAGGCTTTCTTCAAGAAGCATTGCGCATAGAAAACATTCCTATTAATCCCTCCCATAGCGAATGGAACTACCGCTCAAACCTTCGCCTAAATTTAAGAAAAGAGGGCACAGGTTTCAAAATGGGTTACATAGGCATATGCAATCATTCTTTGGTTGAACCGACAGTGTGCCCTCTGTTTTCAGAAGACCCCAAGTTATTTAAAGATCTAAAGGCTGGCCTCGCCTCCCTTTCTAACAGGGGAGTTCAATCGGCCTCCCTCCGCATTTTCAATGAAGGCAAAGGGATTATCCTCGCATTTTCATTCTTTCCCAAACTCCCAGAAAAACTCCTCTCCTTTTCCTTTGCTATAGGAATATGCTACAAGTCTCCCAGAAAAGAGAAGCATCTCGGAGACACATCTTTGACAAAGGAGGTTTTGGGAATTTCTACCCCATTTTCTCCCTACGGATTTATGCAAAACAACCTTCCTCTTAGCGAAGAACTCTATCAAACAGTTGTCGATTGGATTGGAAAGAAACCCCAAATTGTTTTTGATCTTTATTGTGGCGTGGGGATTACGAGCACTCTTCTAAAAGAAAAAGGACATGATGTGGTAGGAGTTGAAATAAACCGTTCCCTTCCTGCCTGTGGCAGTTTTAAGATGCACTATGGTGCCGTAGAAACTATTCTACCTACTCTTAAAGAAAAACCTGATGTAATCATTGTAAATCCCCCACGAACGGGGCTTTCCAAGGAAGTTCGCAGCCTTCTAGACAGCCCCAAGATTCTTTATATCTCTTGCATGCCATCGACCCTTGCAAGAGACCTTGAAGAGCTATCTAGCCGCTACATTGTTAAAAGGGTAGAAGGGTTTGATCTCTTTCCTCAAACTACGCATGTTGAAACAGTCGTTATGTTAGAGCAAAAAAAATCTCTAGCTGGTGATAGCTAGAGATTATATAAAAAAATATTTGAATCGATATTTTGAGTTTATCACCCATAGTACGATTCCAAATAAGAAAGTGCCTCTCTTTTCTTTTTGGAAACGTCTTAAACGAAACTACAATTACATTGCTTCGTTTTCAGAACGTCGGCTTAGATACTTCTCTTGATAATCTTTAATATCATCAGTGTGAATAACCCAAGCAGCTCCTTTACGAGTAGCTTTTAGCATGCCAATTCTTGTTGCATAATAGATTTTCTGCGCCGGAACACCGAGAATCTTTGCAGCTTGATTAACAGAATAAAAACCCTTATTATTATCGAAAAGGAGTTCACCATCAAACGTTGACTTCGTACGCGAATACTTATTGCGACGATAATCTTCTAGATCATCTAGATCTATAGTCCAACGAGTAGAGTCTTTGCGTGCTTTAAGCTTATTTTGCTTAATCGCAACGTAAATAGCTTGTCTCGTTACACCATTAATGCGAGCAGCTTCAGTAATAGAAACTACTTTTCTTGGAGACACAAGTTCTCCAGTTTGGTTTTCCATATCCATGTTTTTCTCCTCAATCCAAAACAAATCTGCTAAAAACCAGGAAATTGACTAATTCGTCAAAAAAAATCAATTTTTAACAATTTGTTAATATTTCTTAGTCTTTAGATACTCTATTATTACAAAGATTTGAGTTGAAATCAATCTATTTCTCTTTACATTTTCACAAAATTTTGATTTAGATAGGATTGTAACAAAAAATATTTTGCTTGATATAGTAAATATTTGAATACGATTGGACTTAAACCTTTGATTTGCTGTAAGATATATATAGCAGAATCACCCTGTGTAAGGATTAATTAGAATGGCTTTTAAACGACTGATAATAAGCTTATTACTTTTTGGGTTCACCATATTTGTGGACGCTAAACCTCCAGAATTGACCCCTCACGCAACCCACAAGAAAGCCGAAGAGATTTTCAAGGGCCATGTCACCTACAAGGAGCTAACCCCTGAAATTGCCCAAAGATCCCTTAAAAACTACCTCGATGAGCTAGACCCTACTAAAACCTATCTGTTAGCGGATGAAATAGCCAAGTGGGAGCATCCTAGTCCCAAGCTCCTTGAAGAGCTCGTAAGTGCCTTTAAAAAGGAAAATTTCGCCCCCTATGAAGAGATTTATGAAGTAATGATTCGATCAATCGCTCGACGAAGTGCTCTAGAGAAGAAAATTGAGAACCTCCCCCTTCCAAAAGACGCAAAAACCACTGATTTTAAAGATATTACGTGGGCAAAAGACGAAGTGGAGCTCGAGCAGCGCCTCCTAGCCCTTAGAGCCCTCCAGCTAGAAACCGCTGAACAGCTAGAAGTCGAGTCGAAGGATCAATTCCTTCAGCGTCTTTCGAAGCGACGCGCCAATAGAGAAGATGAAGTCCTTCAGGGAGACAAAAAGAAACTTCAGAAAAGGCAGTCGCTTGTATATTTTCTTAAGAGCTTTAGCGGAGCTCTTGATAATCATACCGTCTATTTCACCCCTCAAGAAGCGAATCAATTTATGATTCAAGTTCAGCAACGTCTCTTTGGAATTGGAGCGCAGCTTCGTGATGACCTAACAGGCTTTACACTTGTTAGGCTCCTTGACGGAGGCCCTGCTTTGCAAGGAGGCATGCTTAAAGTCGGTGACAAGATTATTGCTGTTAACCACGAGCCGGTTGCTGGAATGGATATCATCGAAGCCGTAGACTTAATTCGAGGGCCGAAAGGAACAGCCGTTGGCCTCTCGATTCTCCGTGAAACGGGCGAGGGGGAAAATAAAAAGGCTGAAAAATTTGATATTGAAGTGGTCCGAGACGAGATCGTTTTGAAGGAAACACGCTTTGAAACAGAAAAAATTCCTTACGGTAATGGGGTGATTGCTCATATTCGCCTCTTTTCATTTTATCAGGATCCAAATGACTCTTCAGCCTCAGATATTCAAGCTGCCCTTGATGAAATTAAGAAAGACCATCAGCTAGAAGGGGTCATTTTAGACCTCCGTGGGAATGCTGGAGGACTCCTTCCTCAAGCTGTCGCTGTGACAGGCCTTTTCGTTCAGAAGGGGGTTGTCGTTTCAATCAAAGATTCCGCAGGGAATATCCAACATCTCCGTAATTTTGATGGAAAAATCACGTGGGATGGCCCTCTCATTGTTTTGACAAACAAGAGCAGCGCTTCTGCAGCTGAAATTGTGGCGCAGACTCTCAAAGATTATGGACGTGCTCTCCTTGTCGGAGACCCGTTCACCTGGGGGAAAGGGTCCTACCAAACGTTTACGCTTGATTCAGGGAATGTCAATAAAGTAAATCCTCAGGGAGAATTTAAAGTCACTCGGGGCCTCTACTATACGGTTTCAGGAAAAAGCCCACAACTCACAGGGACAAAAGTAGACATCGAAGTTCCTGGAGGACTTACAGAACTTGAGATCGGAGAATCCTACGCAAAATTCCCCTTAGAAAATGATGAGATCCCTCCTAACTTTATAGACAATCTCAGCGATATCCACCCTTTTCATCGAGGAAAAATGATGCGTATGTATAAAAAAGATCAACAGCCTCGCATAGACCTCTACGGAAAGCATCTTGATCGATTAAAATCTAATTCTGATCTGAGGATCTCTCAAAATACAAACTATCAGAACTTTATAAAAGAAGTTTGCAAAGAAGAATTTGATGTAGACTCTATAGAGAACTATGGGCAAAACGACTTGCAACTCGAAGAAACGCATAATATCATGAAGGATCTAATCCTTCTTGAAAAAATTTCAGCACAACATACGCAACCCTCAAAGATGGCTGCTGGAGGGTGAGAAACATGATCCAAGCTTTGCAAGAGGCTCTCTTATCTAAGAACTCGCTCATCCAATAGATTGACCATATAGCAAACCGACATTCCTAGACCTAAAAAATCATTTCTTCGAATTAATAACGCATTCATTTTCTAAAGGTTAGAGGAAAACTGATCGCTGACATCATTGCAACAAAGCCCTTTGAAAAAATCGATCAATATGCTAAACCCCTCTCAAAAATTGTTGAGGGCCCTATTTTTTCATGGAAATTTA
This sequence comes from Candidatus Neptunochlamydia sp. REUL1, assembly GCF_963457595.1. Taxonomy (GTDB): domain Bacteria; phylum Chlamydiota; class Chlamydiia; order Chlamydiales; family Simkaniaceae; genus Neptunichlamydia. The sequence goes on along the minus strand of NZ_OY735137.1, from coordinate 1,183,244 downwards.
TCGTCAGCACCCGAAATCCTCTCTTGGAGCTTGCAGAACGCTTGCCGTTTTTTATGGGTTCGTTCACTACAAGCTCCCGAAAATTAACGCCAAGGTACACACTCTAGTACTAGGAGGATGAGGTCTCCTGTCTGCAGGAGTGGTTTATGAGTCATCTAGAGGTAGGGGTAGTCTGACGGAGCGTACTTTAATAGATTGGACAATAGGATTATATGTAGGGGCAGGTGTTCCTGCAGTAATAGCTGCCACCTATCCCTATAAAGCTTATGAAATGCCTACGAAGGCTTCGGAGATCTTTTGCAAGAAACAAAGGCAGGCTATCAATCAGACTTGATGATAAGGCTTATTTCATCACTTGACGACCTTAATTTAAGTGAAAGTAATTTGGACATATTGGAATCTATTCTTGACAATGTGAGTGACTCTGCGCCTAGTAAACACATCAGAGTAATTCATTTGATCCTCTTGCATAAAATCGTGCAAATATTCAACAACTCTAGTCTGAATCAACGTGCCGAAAAAATTAGAACCGAGCGACTCATTCCACTTTATAGAAAACACTACGATGATAGTGAGCTAACAGTAGAACAAATACAGCAAGCTAAAATTCGACACCCCCTTAGGATTTCTTGTCCCCGATTTGTTTAGGTTTAAAAATTCTATTTCTGAAAATCTGCAGAGCATTATTAAAGCAGAAGATCTTGATCCTATAGAGGCAATATAACCCAGTGCTGCAGCAGCCCACATTCAAAGAAATTGAAATGAATTTGTTTGGGTATAATTGAGAAAAAGGCTAAAATTGCCCTTTTTAACCAAAAGTAATTTCTCATGGAAGTCCGCACACGTATCGCCCCCTCCCCAACTGGAGATCCACACGTAGGAACACCCTACATGTCTCTTTTTAATTTAATCTTTGCTAAGCATCATGGTGGAAAGTTTCTGCTCCGCATAGAAGACACCGATCAGTCACGAAGCCGCCCCGAATATGAAGAGAGTATTTTTAAATCTCTGAAATGGCTGGGCATTGAGTGGGATGAGGGCCCGGACGTAGGAGGACCCTATGGTCCTTATAGGCAGTCTGAGAGGACTGAGATTTACAGGGAATATTGCCAAAAGCTTCTCGATGCCGGACATGCCTATAAATGCTTTGCGACTCCTGAAGAACTTAAAGAGATGCGTGAACTTGCCTCAAAAATGGGAAAGCGCATGGGATACGACCGTCGCTATCGCAACCTGAGCGCTGAAGAAATTCAGGAAAGGGAAAACGCAGGACAATCCTATGTTGTGCGCTTAAAAATTCCACTCACTGGTGAATGTGTTTACGAAGAAATGACAAAAGGGCGGATTACAACCCCTTGGAGCGACGTTGACGATCAGATTCTCATGAAATCGGACGGTTTTCCAACCTACCACCTTGCAAATGTTGTTGACGACTATCTGATGAAAATTACACACATCATTCGAGGAGATGAATGGACAGCTTCGACACCCAAACATGTCCTTCTCTATGATCTATTTGGTTGGGAAAGACCTAAATTTATGCATATGCCTCTTCTTCTTGGTGCTGATGGAAAAAAGCTTTCAAAACGAAAGAACCCTACCTCCGTCTTTTACTACAAAGAAAGTGGTTACCTCCCGGATGCATTCGTTAACTTCCTAACTCTGATGGGTTATAGTATGCCTGAAGACAAGGAGATCTATACTCTTGATGAGATCATCAAAGATTTTTCAGTAGACCGCGTTGGTGTTTCTGGTGCATTCTTTGATGTAAAAAAACTCGATTGGATTAACCAGCAATACTTGATCAACAACATCCCTGAAAAAGATCTTTGGGAAAAGATCAAAGAGTGGGGGTTTTCTGATGAGAAGATGGCGAAAGTCATCCCCTTGATCCACACTCGGATCAAAACATTTGGGGAGTTTATGGAGCTTTGCCAATTCCTTTTTGTAAATCACTTGGATTACTCTGAAGAACTTCTCTGTCCTAAAGGAACCGCTAAAGAAACATCAGCGGAAATCCTGCAGTGCATGATCTGGAGCATGGAAGCCCAGAAAAATTGGGGACGGGAAGGTTTTGAAAAAGCCTCAAGGGAAATGGCATCCCTATTTGAAGTAAATCATAAAAAGGTGATCATGCGAATCCTTTTTGGTGTGATCACTGGAAAACATCAAGGGCCTCCTCTTTTCGATTCCGTTTCGATCTTAGGGAAAGATCGGACACGAGCACGCCATCTAAATGGCATTGAATTCCTCGGAGGAATCTCTAATAAGAGAATGTCTGCTCTGAAGAAGAAGTGGGATGGAAGGATTCCTCAGCCGGAATCATAACCTCTTTATCAAGTGCATCAGAGACGATGTAGTGCGGATTGTAGCCACTAGAGGCGCATCCCAAAAGGAAAAGAACTGATAAAAATAAAACACAGAGTTTCATACTTTCTATTTACATGACGGAATATAATAAAGACAACCCTTTCCCAGCGAAAATTACTGAGCGTTTTGCCCTTAATAAAGAAGGCTCCACAAAAAAAACGTACCATATAACCCTCGATCTTTCAGGTTCGGATGTCTCTTATTCTCCTGGTGATGCTGTTGGAATCTATCCTGAAAACCCTCTCAAAGAAGTCAATTCATTACTGAAAGCTCTAAACCAAAGTGGGAATGAAGAAATCACTGATCCCCGTTCCGGAGCTACAATGTCTTTGAAACATTTTTTAAAAACTAAAGCCAACCTTCTTCGAATTCCCATCCCTGTTCTAAAACTTGCAGGAAATCTCTCCCTTCTCGGAGACGAAAATAAAGACGCTAGATTGCAGTTTCTTAACTCTCATGATCTGATTGACTTTTTTGAGCTTCATCCTCCAACCATTCCTTTGCAAGAACTCATCTCCTACTTAGCTCCCCTCCTTCCTCGCTTTTATTCGATCGCTTCCTCTCCCAAAATAAGCCCTAACTCTATTGATCTTCTAGTCTCAACATTTACCTATACCCACGGAAAAAAGGTGCATCAGGGCCTTGGCTCTAACTTCCTTTGCAATATTGCAGATATGCACCACACTCCAATCTACACTTACCTCCACCCCACACATCACTTTATCCTACCGAAAGATCCTGCTACCCCTATCATTATGATTGGACCGGGAACAGGAATTGCCCCTTACCGCGCCTTCTTGCAGGAAAGACATTCAGAAAACGCCCCAGGAGAAAATTGGCTCATCTTTGGTGAACGTAATCGCGCAACAGATTATTATTACGAAAGCTTCCTTGAATCTTTAGAGAAGAAAAGCTTCCTCCGCCTAGACTTAGCATTTTCTCGTGATCAAAGCGAAAAGCTTTACGTACAACATCTGCTTCTTAAGAATGGCACTGCTGTTTGGGAAATGCTAAATAAAGGAGCTCACCTATACATTTGTGGAGATGCCCGCCACATGGCAAAAGATGTAACTGCAGCACTCCATACGATCGTGGAAACATATGGAGGCAGAGATCCAAAACCATACGTAAAGCTGCTACGCAAAGAGAAACGTCTTTTATTAGATGTTTATTGAGATACTGTTGTAAGGATGCAGTAACACATCATTCCTTCACCCCGCCCAAAAGCAGTAAGACCATCGCCTGAAGTAAATGTGATCCCCACTTGATCCATATTAATTAACACAGCAGAAGCAACACTACGGCGAATGTCGTCAGCACGCTTTTGAAACTTGGGGCGTTTTCCCTCAATGGTCAAGGCGATATGATCAATGACTTGATCATCGAGGGTTTCTATAGCTTTATCTAAAAAAACTCGACTATCGGTTATCCCTTGATTCTTGCAAAGATCGATCGCGATTCCTCCAAGGATTGGAACATGTGTCAGGGAGGTAATAGCATTGCAAATGGCATGGAACACAATATCTCCATCGGAATCAGCATCGAGCCCTGGCGCCCCTTCGAAAGGAAGTCCGGCAATGACACACCTTTTTTCCGCGCCATCTTGTAAAAATCGGTGACTATCTTGTCCTATTCCTGTACGGTATCTCATGGCAGGATATTATAAATGAAAACACTCCATATCTGCAATGTCAATTTTGAATGGGAACTTGAAACCCATTCCTCTCTTGGTCTGGAAGAGTCTTTTATGGTTCATCCAAACTTTTTGCAGCTTCAGTTTCTTCCTTTCCTTTATGCCAAAGATGGTGACGGGGTGGTTGTGAGTCACCTGCCTCCAGAAATGCCAAAACATTTAAATGTGCATCTTTTTGATGACCCGATCGATGGATATGACAATATTGAAACCTGGGGGTGGTCAAAAGCTATCCAAAAATGGGCAGCTCTCCCCTACCATGTTCCTAAGCGTTTAAGAGAAATGGCATCTAAAGCTTTTGCCTTCACCCACAGCCCTACACTTCCTGGGGCAAAACTTCTGCATCATCCAAAAGAAGTAAGGAAGTGGCTTCATGAAGACACTTACCCCAAAGTAGTGAAGACTTGTTTTGGTTTTGCAGGACGGGGACGGTGGATACTACAAAAAGAAAGTGATCTTCCACAAGAAGCTTTTAAAGAGTTTGAAAAAGGCCATCTATTGATTGGCGAGCCTTGGGTAAAACGGGAAATGGATTTTAGTACGCAGTGGATGTTAAGCGATGAGATCATTTACTTGGGATCTACTGTAATGGAAAATACAGAGTGGGGTGCATACAACAAAACTTACATCAGAAAAGAAATCCCCTTTTTAAAGGAGCATTTAGAAATTGTACAAATTCCCTTGAAACGACTGTTTGAGATGGGTTTCCGAGGTAACCTGGGAATCGATGCAATGATTTACGACCAAAAACTTCATCCCATTGTTGAAATTAACCTCAGAAAAACAATGGGTTGGCTTGCATTAATACTTGGGAAAAACTTGTCTTATAAAAAAGGAAGTGAGGGGGTTCTCCCAAACTATTTGCAAGTTGGAAAAGAAATCACGTTTCAGAAACAACTGAAGTTGCTATGATGCAAACTGTATGGATTCATTTAAGATTACCGGTGGAAAACCTCTAGAAGGGCATGTCAAGGCTGCGGGCGCAAAAAATGCGATCACGAAAATGCTTGTCGCCTCTCTACTTTCTGATAAGAAGTGCATCTTCACAAACGTTCCCGATATTTCTGAAGTAGAAACAACAGTCAATCTCTGCAAAGAAATTGGAATGCAAGTGGATTGGGATCGAAAAAATGGGTGGATGGAAGTGGTCACAAAAGAGATCAAATCCTCCTATATTCCACTAAATTTTTCAGGAGCCAATCGAATCCCCATTCTCATGATGGGATCCCTATTAGGCCGCACCCGAGAAAACATTATTGTTCCTACCGTTGGAGGATGCAAGATTGGACAGCGCCCTGTAGATTTTCACATTATGGCCTTAGAAAAGCTTGGGGCAATTGTTGAATACCGCACCATAAAAAATGAACACGCCTACTTTGCCCATGCTCCTGAAGGAATGACAGGTGGCATTGTTGAGCTGCCGTACCCCTCTGTGATGGCAACCGAAAATGCAATCCTTGCCGCATGCCGCGCAAAAGGCCGCACAACGATTCGTGGAGCCGCCATCGAACCTGAAGTCATGGACTTGATACTGTTTTTGCAAAAGCTTGGCGTTGTAATTTATGTCGATATGGATCGAACCATTTATGTCCAAGAAACAACTACCTTCTACGAGGTCGAACACAAGGTGATTACAGACCGCATTGAAGCTGCTTCCTTTGGGATGGCTGCAATTGCAACACGCGGACGGATTTTTGTAGAAGGTGCGCAGCAATCCCACATGATCACATTTCTCAATAAACTTAGACAGATCAATGGTGGCTTTGCAGTAAAAGAAGGTGGGATTGAATTCTTTTATCAAGGTCCACTCAAGGGTGGCCTCCATCTACAAACCGATGTTCACCCGGGCTTTTTGACTGACTGGCAACAGCCTTTTGTTGTCCTTCTAACCCAAGCCTATGGCAGTTCAGTTGTTCACGAGACAGTCTATGAAAACCGCTTTGGGTATATCGACACCCTTCTAAAAATGGGTGCTCATGTCGAGCGCTTTACACAATGTCTTGGGGACCGTCCTTGTCGCTTTGCCTCCCAGAACTACCAACATAGCCTGATCGTCAAAGGACCCACCAATTTCCAGGGGATGGACATCGAAGTTCCTGATCTCAGAGCAGGTTTTGCCTATGTCATGGCAGCCCTTCTTGCTCCTGAAGAAAGCTCTCTAGCAGGCCTTCCTTACCTCGATCGCGGGTATGAAAATCTTGAAGGAAAGCTCCAATCTCTCGGCGCCAACATCGAAAGAGTTATGGCACCTGAGCACCTGATTGCAACTTAGCAGTAAAGAGGCTATACTGTTTCTATGGAAACATGGAGACAGATTCAAAAAACCAATTTTACAAAGATTGCTGAACTTGCAAGCTTTCTAAAAATCAATTCAAGCGCAATCTTAAAATCTCCATTTCCTTTGAATTTCCCGAGAAGGCTTGCTGAAAAAGTAGAAAAGGGCCGCCTTGATGACCCTCTTCTCATGCAGTTCCTGCCAGTTCACCAAGAAACCTTAAAAACACCTGGATTTACATCTGATCCTGTCTCTGACCGCTCCTTCCAAAAAAGCCCCCGCCTCCTCCAAAAATATCAGGGACGTGCTCTACTGATTACTACCAGTGCCTGTGTCATGAACTGCCGGTTCTGCTTCAGACAAAATTATCCCTATGAGCAAGACAAAGACCATATTGAAGAAATTGAGCTCATCAGAAACGATTCAACCATTCATGAAGTGATCTTAAGTGGTGGAGATCCCCTATCGCTCTCTGATGAACGCTTAAAAGCATTAATCGAAGCCCTCAGCGGAATTCCCCACCTAAAGCTCCTCCGCTTTCATACCCGCTTCCCCATCGGCATTCCTGAGAGGATTACTCCTTCTTTCTTGAAAATTCTTGAAGAAACGCATCTGCAAGTCATTTTTATTCTCCATACAAACCACCCAAAAGAGCTTGATCAAGATGTTCTTTCTTCTCTTAAGAAAATCCAAGCTCCCGTTCTCACTCAAACAGTTCTTTTGAAAAACATTAATGACAACATTGCAACTCTAAAGACGCTCTTTATGACTCTCATTTCAAATGGTGTGATTCCCTACTACCTACATCAACTTGACCGGATTGAGCAAGCTGCACATTTTGAAGTCCCCATTGAAAAGGGGAAAAAACTCATAGATGCTCTAAGAAAAGAACTTCCAGGGTACGCCATCCCAACATATGTGCAGGAAGTTCCCCACAACACTTCTAAAACTCCCATTAACTCTTAGAGCTAAAAGTCGATGTGCCCCATAAGCGTTAGTCCTTCTACAGAAAGGTCACTCTCTTCCAGCCCTCGAAGGTTTAAAAGTTGTCCCCAGTAAAACTGCGTTTCGTATCCTATACGGAATTGTAAGAAAGATTTCCGCATATCCATCGCACGTCCGAGAGAGTCAATTAGACAAGGACGGCTGCGGAGCATTTCCATAGATATTCCCACAAATGGCCAGAAATAAGAGAACGAACACCTTCTTTATACAAACTCTTAACCTTGCTTTTAAGAAAAATACGGACCTATGCCAAGTGAGACGTTAACATGTTTTTTAATATTGCAAAAGAAGAAATTACATTCGATCCATTGTCTTGAGGCCAAGGATTTGAAGTCCTTGCTTGAGGATACGAGCGGTTAGCTCGCAGAGAACAAGGCGACTACTTTCTTCATCTGCTCCTTCAACGCGACAGTCGCGGAAAAAAACATGAAACTTTTCAGCTAAATCGTAAAGGTAGTCAGAAAGGCGATTGGGAAGGAGGTCGCGATCCATATGAGTAAGTGTTTCCCCAAATTGCCGCAATTTCAAACCCAGAGCAATCTCTGCGGGATGATTTAAGGCAATGGGTGTGGTTGCAAAAAGAGCCTGAATGTCTTTATTGCATTTTCTTTTGATTCCTTGAATGCGTACATAGGAGTATAAGAGGTACGCGGCAGTATTTCCTTCAAACTTCAGCATGCGGTCGTAACTAAAAATATAGTCTTTAACACGATGACAAGACAGATCGGCATATTTGACAGCGTCAACACCAAGAATGTGGGCAAGCTCATTAATTTCTGTTTCTGTTCCATCTTGAAGACGTTCTTGCAAGAGAACACGCGCTTGACGTACTGCTTCGGAAAGAAGATCTATAAGTTTTTCTGTTTCTCCAGATCGCGTTTTGAATTTCTTCCCATCAGCGCCAAGAACCACCCCAAAAGGAACATGTTCAACTTGCACCTTTTCAGGATCGTAAATCCCCGCTTTTACTGCTGCTTTGAAAACCATTTGAAAATGCAGTTGTTGTCCTGCATCGACGACATAAATAATTCGGTCCGCATGCTCTTCTCTCACACGTTGTGCAAGGGCTGCTGCATCTGTTGAAGCGTAGTTGAATCCTCCATCAGATTTTTGCAAAATCATAGGAATTTCATATCCTTCGAGAAACACACACTTTGCCCCATCAGAGATTTCAACAATCCCCAATTTTTCATATTCCTCAACAATTTTAGGAAGACGCTCGTTGTAAAAGGACTCTCCCCTCTCGGTAAGGTTGGCATCCAAAAATGTATAAATTTCTGAAAATCCTCTACGGGAGATTTCGCAGATCCTTTTCCATGCGTTAAGGGCCTCTTGATCTCCTCCCTGTAAACTAACTACTTGGCCTTGTGCCCGTTTCTTGAACTCTGGGTCGGCATCAAATACCTTTTTCGATTCTTTGTACCAACTCATCAAGGAAGAAAGATCTGTCTCCTCCTTTCCATCAAGAACATCTGGCTCCTTTTCTTTCAGATAAGTGATAAGCATTCCAAACTGCGTTCCCCAGTCCCCAATATGGTTAAGACGAAGAACATCATGCCCTAAAAATTCAAACAGGCGAGCTAAGCTTTCCCCAATTACTGTAGAACGGAGATGCCCCACATGAAGTTCTTTCGCCACGTTAGGAGAGGAAAACTCTACAATCACTTTTTTCTTTTCTTTGAGAGGTTGTATCCCTAGACGGGGATCCGCAGCAACTTCTGTCGCTTGCTTGGAAAGAAACTCCGATGACAAGGTAATATTTATAAAACCCGGGCCAGCAACCTCAAGCTTTTCAATCATCCCCTTTTTTGGCCACTTTTCAAGAATTTGCTGTGCAATCTTTCGAGGATTGGATTTTAAAGCCTTGGCAAGCTTCATCGCGGAATTGCACTGATAGTGCCCAAACTGAGGGTTTGTGCTCTGAGTGATATCGGCTACAGAATCAGCCTCAGGAAACAATTCCTCGATCACACTTCTAGCTTGGTCTTGGAGCTGGGTTGTTAAATTTTCCATAGAGACCCATCATGCGTCTCCCACCTTAAAATTGTCAAGATTGTTACCTTCTCCCCCTGAATAAAAAACTCTTGCAACCTTCCTGCTGCAGGTGCTTTAGCATTAAGTGGGCTCAACACTACGATTCAAGCTGCGGGTGATGCTATGGATAATAAAGAGAAATGGGAACGAAATTTAAACGATAGACAACACATGGATCCAGACAGCATGCCACCAGCGCAGAGAAGTTCTTGGATGCCTTCTGTCCCATTTAACCGAATCGTTTTGGTACAAAATGAAAATAAAGATTATCGTAAACACGCAGCTTAAGAACTGATTTATTGAGAAATTGTTAAAGCCCAAAATCCCTCAGACATGCTAGGGTGGCTCCACGTTCAAAGAATAGAGACCATGGGATCTCCGATGGGTGGCCTGCTACTCTCCGGACCAGCCAATGGCCCTGGACCTCCGTTTACGGGGGCATATCAGCTATAGTTTTTTCCATTTTATGGATGAACCTTTCTGAAAAAATTAGTTACAATAACTACTGGCACGGTAAATGCATTGAGTTCATCAACCAAAAGAAGCTTCTTAACACAGGCTCCCAATTAGCCACCTAAGAGCAAATAAACCAACAAAAAAGTCGGATGAAAAAAGATCTTTAAATGGGGGCTAGGTTCAGGGTTGAAGATAAAGATTTTTTCCGATAGAATAGGTTGGCAAAATTGAATCAAGGATTACATGAAAATGGTAAGCACCATCATTACCCCAAGTCTGAAAGATCTCCTGGCTGACTACCTGAAGAAACACAAAAAGTCGGATCTATTAACGACTTACTTCTTCTTTCTTGAAAAAAAATACAATATCCAGCCTGTCCTATTCTTAAGAGAGAAGACAATCTTTCAGAGCAAAACTGAGCTCTTGAAAAGACTCGAAGAAACCGGAAAACTTTGGCGTGAGACTGAAATAAAGATTCAAGTTGGTGCGCAATCGGTCAATGCAGCAACGAAAAAAATCTACATCTGCCCCTTTACTGGAAAAGTTTTTGGGGATAATACGCACCCTAATCCTCAAGATGCGATCTACGATTGGGTATCAAAATGCCCTGAAAACAAGGAAAGACTCGACGGGATAAAGGTGAAACGCTTTTTTGTTTCTGAAGATCCTGATGTTATTAAAAACTACATTCAGAAGAGACGCGAGCCTATTTCTAAGGTCGTCTTTTCGTCCGGGGTAACTGGAAAGCTATTTAACAGCAAAAAAGCAGTGCTTGATGACTTTGAAAAAAATCAGCTCAAGAGCATGGAGCTTGTCGACGTACCATCTCAAAACCGCTATCAGATTGAGGAACACTTCCTAGCTTTTATTCAAGAACAACTCGACGATACTAGAATCTCTGCGTTTGTCGAAGCGATGAGTGCCCATGATGAGTTTGAGACCCATGTCGCTCGTTGGATTGAAGAGAATCAGTAAATCTCCAGAGGAAACTATTTCCATTGGAGAGGAAATTGGTCAACTACTTCCTCAGAATCAAGTCGTCTGTTTTACGGGAGATTTAGGGGCGGGAAAGACAACGCTTATTAAGGGAATCTCCTCAAAAGTTACAGGCCTACCTCCTTTTGAAATCAATAGCCCCACTTTCAACTACCTCCATATTTATGAAGGAAAAGAAACTCTATACCACTTCGATTGCTACCGCCTAAAGGGGCCGCAAGATTTCCTTGAACGCGGTCTCGATGAATACTTTGGTTTTCTCTGTTTAGTAGAGTGGCCAGAAAGAATTGCTCCGATACTGCCACCGAATCGAGTGATGATCAAGATTGAATACCACGGGGAAAAGGAGCGGGTGATCCGTTATGAAGAAAGTCCTCTTTAAAAAGGCCGTATTTCTAACATCTGCTCTCAAAACTGATGAGCTCCCTGATATAGAGCTCCCTGAAATTGCTGTTGTGGGGCGCTCTAACGTAGGGAAATCCTCTCTCATTAATCATCTTCTCCGTTCAAAGACCGTTGCAAAAGTTTCATCAAAGCCAGGAAAAACACAGAGAATCAACTATTTTGTGATTGACGGTTCCCTTGTACTTGTTGATCTTCCAGGATATGGGTATGCCAAAACCTCAAAGAGTCTTCAAGAAGAGTGGGGGGTATGGATTGACAAATACTTAAAAGAGCGCGGGCTGAAGTTGATTATTTTTCTCCTTGACTCTAGAAGAGAACTCACAATCGAAGATCGACAGTTTATTGAGTGGGCACAGTACATTAACATGCCCCTTCTACTTATCCTGACAAAGGGAGATAAACTCACTCAATCAGAAAGGCATGCCTCACTAAAGCGCATCGAAGGAGAGAAAACCTTGAGTGGATTGCCGCCCGTACTGTACTCTATAAAAGAAGGGAAGTGCAGAGAAGCACTTATCCATGAAGTGAATAAGGCGTTATGGGACTAATCCACAAAGATACATTTATCTGCTTTGACTGCGAATCGACAGGACTTGACCCCAAAAAAGATCGGCTCATTGAAATTGCGGCCGCCATCTTCACTTTTGACGGGATCCTCGATTCAAAAGAAGCCCTCATCGATCCGGGCATTTTGATCCCTAAACATACAATCGAAATCCATCACATTACTGATGAGATGGTCCGGGGGAAACCTTCAGCCAAAGACGTTGTTGCAGACTATTTAAATTTTATTGGGGATCATATTGTTGTGGGGCATGGGATCTCCTTTGATTTAACCCTGTTGGATTCAGAATCAAAACGATCATACGTCGGATCTAACCTATTAAAACAAAAATATATCGATACGCTCCGCATGGCCCGACTCTATGGAGAAAGCCCTACAAACTCTCTTGAAACACTCCGCAAACACTTCAATATTGAAGCTTATGGGGCACACCGTGCAATGAATGATGTCATCGTAAACATTGAGGTTTTTAAACACTTAAGCCGAAAGTTTAAGACAACAGAAGAACTCATGAAGCGTCTCGAGAAGCCAATTGCCCTCAAACTCATGCCTCTTGGCAAACACAAGGGACGTCTATTTGGTGATATCCCTGTTGAATACCTCCGTTGGGCTGCAAATCAAAACTTTGATCAAGACCTCCTTTTCTCCCTCCGCTCCGAGCTCAAAAAGCGGAAGCAGGGAAATCTTTTTTCACAAGCTTCCAACCCCTTTTCAAATTTATGAAACTTTCCCTTCAAGATCTAGACATCAAGGGGAAGAAGGTACTAATGCGGGTCGATTTTAATGTTCCCCTCAATGATGTGGGAATGATTACGAATGATGCTCGAATTCAGGCCTCTCTTCCGTCAATGGAATATGTACTCGCCCAGGGGGGGGGGCTAATCCTCATGTGCCACTTTGGAAGACCAAGAGGAAAGGTCAATCCCAACTTATCCTTACGGCCAGTGGCTCAACACCTATCTAACATCTTGGAGCGAAACGTCATGTTAGCTCCAGATAGTGTAGGGAGTGATGTCGAAAGTATTGCAAAGAACCTCCAAATGGGCGAAGTCCTCCTGTTGGAAAACCTTCGATTTCATAAGGGAGAAGAGCACCCGGATGAAGAACCTGAATTTGCCGAAAACCTTGCGAAACTAGGTGATGTTTACGTTGACGATGCCTTTGGAGCTGCCCACCGAAACCATTCCTCTATTGTGGGAATCACCAAATTTTTTCCAAAAACCAGTGCAATGGGTTTCCTTATGGAAAAGGAAGTTTTGTACCTTTCTCAAGTTGTTTTGAACCCCAAACGTCCTTTTTATGCCATTATTGGAGGGGCCAAAGTTGGAAGTAAGTTAGCTGTCCTCAACTCGTTATCTCAAAAAATAGACGGGATTTTCATCGGGGGTGGGATGTCATTTACCTTTTTCAAAGCAATGGGACTCTCTATTGGCGATTCTATTTGCGATGATGAAATGATCGATAATGCAAAGTCTTTCCTAAAAATTTGCGAAGAAAAAGCCATTCAGATTCACCTTCCCAAAGATTTAGTTGTTACCAATGATCAAGATATCCAAATGATTCTCTCGAAAGATGGTGTCAAAAAGGGATGGAAGGGGATGGATATTGGTCCCCAAACAGTCGAGGAGTGGACACCCCTTTTGAGCAAAGGAGCAACAATTTTTTGGAATGGCCCGATGGGAGTCTTTGAAGAACCTTCATTTGCCCATGGGACAGAAAGGCTCGCTCAAAATTTATCTATGATGTCGGGAGATGTGATCGTTGGAGGAGGCGATTCTGTTGCAGCTATTAGCAATCTAAAATTAGAAAAAAGTTTTACTCACCTTTCTACTGGGGGAGGCGCATCTTTAGAGTTTATTGAATTTGGCCATCTTCCCGGAGTCGACGCCCTTACACCCAAATAATACCAATTGTCAAATAACCTGCTCATGATATAATGCCGGGGCATACACGCACTTACGCAGGGACATCATGTTGAAAAATCTTTTGAGGCGAGGTCGGTTGTGAGACTAGGCTGCCCCTCAGAAAGAAAGTTCTTTTTTTCTCAACAAAATTTTGCAGCTCCTTGCGGACTTTTACAATCACACAATTTCACTTTGGGGCGTTATGTCCTCTGAAAATAGAAAAGAATTCAGTCGTTGGCGCCTTTACTTATGGCCTATTCATCGATGGGAAATGAAAAAATTTGTTCCCCTTCTAATTCTCTACGCTCTGATCTGTTTCAATTACAATCTCCTGAAATCTGCAAAAGACGCCCTTGTGATTACAGCTAACTCTTCAGGGGCCGCGGTTCTTCCTTTTATTAAGATCTGGGTGATCCTCCCCATGGCTCTCTTGGTCACTTATCTCTTTACCCGTCTTTTCAACCGCTTTTCTCAAGAAAGAGTTTTTTACATTATGATCGGGGGGTTTTTATCCTTTTTTGCTGTCTTTGCTCTCGTCCTCTACCCCTTACGTGACGCCATACATCCCCATACGCTTTGTGATCAGTTGGAAGCCATTGCCCCAAAATGTCAGGCCATGATTTCAATGCTTCGCAATTGGTCTTTTACCCTTTTCTATGTAATGTCAGAGCTTTGGGGAACAACCATCATGTCGGTCCTTTTTTGGGCCTTCGCCAATGAGGTAATGACCGTTAAAGATGCCAAGCGATTCTATGGGATCCTAGGAATCGGAGCCAATATCTCTGCAATCTTTGCCGGACAGATTGCGATTCTAGTCTCCGGGCAAATGTTCGACCTTTCTTTCATTTTTGGAGCAGATGCTTGGGGACAAAGTTTGGGTCTTGTCACCACTATTGTGGTTGTTACAGGACTCCTAACGATGGGGTTTTTCAAATGGTATAACACTCGTGTCATTCACCGCGATCCGGCAATGAAAGAGGAGCACGTAAAGAATCACGCCAAACGAAAAAAAGTAAAAATGGGAATGCGCAAAAGTTTTGCCTATCTTGCAAAATCAAAATACCTCCTTTGCATAGCAGTCCTTGTGGTTGGGTTCAATATTGCCATTAATATGGTTGAAATCATTTGGAAGGACCAGATCAGCATCCTTCATCCCAATCCCAATGACTATAACGCCTACATGGGAAGCGTTGTTAAATCGATAGGATTTCTTTCCACTTTTGTAGCAATCTTTGTGAGCGGAAATGTGATCCGAAAGATGGGATGGACCTTTAGTGCTCTTATTACGCCTGTTTCACTGCTAATTACTGGGGTCTGTTTCTTTGGCATCCTTCTTTTTAAGGACAGCCCCTCTTTAATCTCATGGAGTACCGCTCTAGGCTTTACTCCCCTTGCCATTGGAGTCCTTTTTGGAGCAATTCAGAATGTTGTTTCGCGGACCTGCAAATATACATTGTTTGATGCAACAAAAGAAATATCATTTATCCCGCTTAGCTCCGAGTCAAAGTTTAAAGGGAAAGCGGCTATCGATGGAGTAGGATCTCGCCTAGGAAAAACTGGGGGATCAATTGTCCATGGGGGTCTCCTAATGGTTTTTGGAAGCGTTTCCCTCAGCACACCTTTTGTTGGTATCTTCCTCCTTCTCGTCGTCTTTGGATGGATCGTTGCTGCAAAATCGCTTGGCCGCCAATTTAATCGCCTCACAAAGCAGGATGAAAAAATTGATATTGAAGAAGAGCCGTCCATCGCTAAAAACCCTACTACTCAAAATCTGACCACTACCTGATTTTATTATACTATCAACAATTTTCTGTGCTTAAATAGATCGCAAATTAAAATTAAAAAACTCTTCCCCTCCCCTTAAAAAGTCTCGAAAATTTGGGTATAATTCCCATTGTCAAATAACCTGTTCATGCTATAATGTCGGGCCGTATAGATATTCCAGCCGGGACAGTAATGTTAAAAAATCTTTTGAGGCGAGGCCTGTTGTGAGACTAGCCTGCCCTTTAGAAAAAAAGTTCTTTTTTTCTCATCGAGCATTCAAGGCTTCTTGCAATCCCCAACAATTATGTAGTTTCGTTCAGGGGGCTTATGTCTTCCAAGAGTAGTGAAGAGTTCAGTCGCTGGCGCCTCTATCTATGGCCTATTCATCGATGGGAAATTAAAAAATTTGTTCCTCTTCTGATTCTTTATGCTTTAATCTGTTTTAACTACAGCCTACTAAAAGCGGCCAAGGACGCTCTTGTAATTACAGCTAACTCCTCAGGAGCCGCTGTGATTCCTTTTATTAAGATCTGGGCTATTCTCCCTATGGCTCTTTTAGTCACATACCTGTTCACTCGCCTTTTTAACCGATTCTCCCAGGAAAAAGTTTTTTACATTATGATCGGGAGCTTTTTGTCCTTTTTTGCCGTTTTTGCTCTTATTCTCTATCCCCTTAGAGAGGCCATACATCCCCACGCGCTTTGTAACCAACTAGAAGCTATAGCACCAAAACTTCAAGCGCTTATTGCAATGTTTCGCAACTGGTCCTTCACCCTCTTTTATGTGATGTCAGAACTTTGGGGAACAGCCATCATGTCTGTCCTTTTTTGGGCCTTTGCCAATGAAATTATGACTGTTAAAGATGCCAAACGGTTCTACGGAATCTTAGGGGTCGGAGCAAATGCCTCCGCCATCTTTGCTGGGCAGATTGCAATTCTTGTCTCAGGACAACTGTTCGACCTTTCCTTCTTCTTCGGAGAAGATGCTTGGGGACAAAGCCTCGGCCTTGTCACAACCATTGTCATTTTTACAGGACTTCTATCCATCGGGATCTTTCGATGGTATAACACCCGTGTGGTCGACCGTGACCCCGCTATGAAAGAAAAACACGTAAAAAAGCAAAGTGAACGAAAAAAGGTCAAAATGGGAATGCGAAAAAGCTTTAGTTACCTTGCAAAATCAAAATATCTCCTTTGTATAGCAGCTCTAGTGATCGGCTTCAACCTCGCCATTAACATGATTGAGATTATTTGGAAGGATCAGATTTCTTTCCTATATCCCAATCCTAATGACTTCAACGCGTACATGGGAAGCGTTCTTAAATGGATAGGGTTTCTTTCCACATTTATCGCCATCTTTATTAGTGGAAATATGATCCGAAAGATGGGATGGACCTTTAGTGCTCTGATTACCCCAATTGCTCTTCTAGTTACGGGAATTTTCTTTTTCGGCATTATGCTGTTTAAAGAAAACCCTGCTCTTATTAAATGGAGCGCTGTTCTCGGCTTTACACCGCTTGCCTTAGGGGTCTTCTTTGGAACAGTTCAAAATGTATTCTCACGGGCGTGCAAATATACCCTCTTTGATGCGACAAAAGAGATTTCATTCATCCCACTGAGTTCCGAGTCAAAGTTTAAAGGAAAAGCCGCTATCGATGGAGTAGGGTCTCGCCTAGGAAAAACTGGAGGATCGATTATCCATGGAAGCCTTCTAATGGTCTTTGGAACCGTATCCCTTAGCACGCCCTTTGTGGGCGCTTTCCTCCTTCTTGTCGTCCTTGGCTGGATCGTTGCAGCACAATCCCTTGGTCGCCAATTTATCCGCCTCACAAAGCAAGATGAAAAAATCGATATCGAAGAAGAAGAACCAACACCCATTGAAGACACAGCTACTCAAAAAGTCTCTACTATTTAATGCCCTCTTAATGCCACTTCTGCTTTTTGGGAAACCAAGCCGCGAACAGCTATTTTCTAATTTCTACAAAATTGGCCATTGGGACGAATCAGGATTTTCTCTTAGCGGATTGCAGATTGAGATTACCTGAGAATACGTAGAGTATCTCCAAGAATTCTTAGAAGAAAATAATATCAAAACTGTTGTAGATCTTGGGTGTGGGGACTGGGCCTTTTCTAGATATATCGATTGGACTGAAATTCAATACTTGGGGATCGATGTTGTTAAAGATGCAATCGACAGAAACCAAATGAAGTTTGCTAAGCCCAACATTGTTTTTAAGCATGGCAATTTTTCTAATATGCTACTCCCTGAAGCAGATCTTTTCTTGTGCAAGGACGTCTTTCAACATTTTTCAAACGATGATATTCGAAAGGTTATATCTTTGTTTCCAAAATATCAGCATTGTCTCATTACCAATTATATCGACCACCTCTTGCTTCTCAGAACTAAACAACGCCTCGCCTATAAATCGAGGGGTTCATTAGGGGTCGATTTGAAATCAGCTATTATCTTGTAGAGGCTCACCTTCTTGTCCGTCAATGTATGACTGAATCATCTCATCCGTAATATTTCCTGAGCTTACCGCTAAATAGCCTCTGCTCCAAAAGTGCCTTCCCCAAAACATCTTTTTCAACCTGGAGGAGACAATAACCCTGAGATTAAAACGGAAGAATATCACCCTATAGATCTTTCTCTACCTCTCTTCAAACTAAAAGGAGAAAAAGTCTTAGACTTTTTCTCCGGTGTTGCTCCAAAAAAACTTTTTACATCAAAAACTAAAGGCTATTCATCCTGATGTTGTCATATTCCCACGGTCAGTAAAGAAGTTTGGACCTTCACTGCCAAAAGCGGAAATAGCAGGACTTAGGTCAATTAATGTAAAGTCATACTGGGGATTCATGAATCGATTTTGCTGAAAACTGATTCCTTGCTCGTACCCTGCCCAGATGCTTACACAAAAGCGGTCATTATAAAACGACTTATCCCAGCAGAGACCAAGAAATAAATCTTGCCATGTAGACCTTAGAGTGAAAATGGTTTTTCACTCTAAATCTATTATCATAGGGAAAAATTGCTTGAGCCACACTAACTCCTGGGCCAATGTTAAGAAAAAACCCTATCTATTTTCTGCACACTGGTAAGAAGGAGTGATAGGTTTTTCTTCAAGAGCCGTAACACGGTTCTGGAGATCTTGATGCTGAGTATCAGTAACAGCAAAAAGAGCAGATACACCTACGCTAATCGACAATAAAAAAGCTTTGAATTTTATCTTTATCTCCAAATAAAAATTTGGATACACATTTTTATCTTTTCAGCAGAATACTTGTCAATTTTGTCTTCTAGTTTTATGAAAATTATGGGATAATGAGCGCTATGGAAGCACTGGTAAATTTTATTGTTGAGCACAGCTCCTATGCCCCTTTAATGGTCTTCATTCTCATCTTGCTGGCAGGGCTAAATATCCCAATTAGCATTGATGTAATCATGGTTTTAACTGCTTTTTTGGCAGCAACTTTGATTCCCGAGCATACGGCTATTTTATTCGTGAGCATTCTCTTTGGAACATATTTTTCCGCAATGATTTGCTACTGGGTTGGCCGAAAGATCGGCATCAAGCTGCTGAAGATCCGCTACTTTTCCAAGCTGCTTCCTGATGAAAGGTTGGAGAAAGTCGGAAAGTTTTATGAAAAGTATGGTCTATTGACGCTTCTAGTGGGACGGTTCATTCCTTTTGGTATCCGGAACTGCATTTTTATGACGACGGGAATGAGTAAAGCAAACTTTAAAAAGTTTATTGTGCGTGATGCACTCGCTTGTTCCATATGGGCAAGCGTCTGCTTTTTTGGATTTTATCGATTGGGACAAAACTACGAAATCCTCCTTTCCAAGGTAAAAACCCTAAATCTTTTTATATTTTTAGCTTTCGGTGTGACGGTAATTGCCTTTGTCTGGTATAAGAAATATAGAAAAAAACAAGCTCGCCTAACCGATAAGTCGAAGCTTGATTCATAGGAACACAAGGCATAAATACTCATACGATGTTAAATCCGCCGAATAGTATCTCTTTTTTGCGAGCACCTTTAGCGCTCCTTTTTATCATAGAGAGTACAACTCTTCGAACGGTTGTCATTATATTAGCCATGCTTTCTGATTGCGTCGATGGTTACTTGGCCCGCCGCTACCACTTCACTTCTAGGTTTGGTGCAATATTAGACCCTCTAATGGATAAATTTTTTGTTTACGTCGTTCTAGCAGTTCTCCTTTATGAATACCATATCCTTCCCTGGCAAGTCGCAACGATGCTTTCACGAGACTTTTTCCTCTTTCTATTCCTCTCTTATCTTGGAATCACTGGCGCTTGGAGAAACCTTGAAGTTAAGTCTGTCCTCTGGGGGAAAATTGCCACTGCAGGGCAATTTTGTGTGTTGATAGCACTCGTTTTAAAGATTTCTTTTCCTCCTCAGCTCTACTTCCTCTTTGTCCTATTTGGCTGCCTTGCCTTTGTTGAGCTCCTTCAGTTTAAGAAACGTGCATCTTCTAATTAATTCCTCTTCCTGATATCATCGTCCCTTTATAATGATATTTCCAGTAGTGGAACCACCTCATGAAGAAAAACTATTTTAATTTAGGGATGACTCTTGCCCTTCTACTTGGGGGAATCCTCGGTTTTTTTAATCTTCCCTTTGTTGCTAGCCTTGCTGATGCCATAAGCAAACTCTTTATTAACATGCTCAAGTTGATTAGTTTGCCTATGATTTTTTTAGCAATTGTTTCTACCCTCTCTCGAATGACATCTCTAAGCGAAGCAGGCGTTCTTCTAAGGCGCATATTAACGTACACTATTGCAACAACCCTCATTGCGGCAACGATTGGCATGATTCTTTTTTGGATCATTCAACCAGTCAATTTAGGTGAAGCCATCGCAGTCGCTGTTCCTAAACAAGGGAATTATCTCTCTTTCCTAATGAAAATTATTCCCGAAAACCCTGTGCAGCCTTTTTTGGAAAACAATGTATTGGGAATGGCCTTTCTAGCAGCAATCTTTAGTATTGCAATATTAAAGCTCCCCCAAGAGCAGAACCATCTTCTACGCGATCTATTCGGGGCTCTTTTTTCAGCTCTTTTAAAAGTTACATCAGCTCTTATCTTTCTCATGCCGCTTGGTATCTTCGCATTTACCATCCAATTTGTTCAAAGCATCAAAGGAAATGCTGCTCAGTTGCAACAACTCATGCTTTATGGATTATGCGTCATTGGCGCAAACCTTATTCAAGGCTTGATTGTCCTCCCTTTGATGATGAAACTGCGAGGAGGATCTCCCATGAGAACAGCGCGGGCAATGTTCCCAGCTCTTACAATGGCTTTTTTTACAAAGTCTTCGAATGCTACTCTCCCGCTTGCTCTTGACTGTGCAAAAAACCGCCTTGGCGTGTCAGATAAAACGGCAAGCTTTAGCTTGCCCCTATGCTCCATTATCAATATGAATGGATGCGCTGCATTCATTTTAATCACCCTCTTTTTTGTCTGTGGATCTCAGGGGATTGTCTTTAGCCCCTTGCAAATGATCCCATGGATTTTCCTTGCCTCTTTCGCTGCTATTGGTAACGCAGGCGTTCCAATGGGATGTTTTTTTCTTACCTCAGCATTTTTAATTGGGATGGGCGTTCCGGTAGAACTCATGGGCATTATTCTCCCTCTCTATTCACTCTTTGACATGGTTGAAACAGCGCTCAATGTTTGGTCTGACAGTTGTATCACCGCCGTTGTCGACAAGGATTTAAAAATTCCTGCAACGTCATCTGTGGTTGAAGCAAATTAAAAACTTCGTTACGATGAGGTAATTTTAATCTCTGTTTACAAGGAAAGTTATGGAAGTTAAGCGTGAGTCGATTTTTGTATCGGCAGTGAGATCTTTTTGCAATGTTTTTGCTGGATTCATCGGAGTGCTTGTTGGTGTAATTATTATTGGAATCGTTGTAGGTATTCTTTCAAAACCACAAATGGTTTCTGATAAGACTCAGCTGATTATTGCAGCAGATGCTGAGGGAAATCGCTCTTTGCTTCCTCACTCGGATCCTGCAGTGTTTAGGCTCAATATCCATGGAGTCATTGGATCGAAAGATTTGAATGCAAAAACAGTGCACGCCCAACTTCTAGATTCACGCGAAGGCCTGCTAAAAGGCGACCGCGTCAAAGCGATTCTGCTCCACATCAACAGCCCTGGAGGGACAGCTTTTGATGCCCACGACATTTACCAAAACCTTGTAGACTATAAAGAAAAATATAAAGTTCCAATCTACGCCTACGTTGATGGAATGTGTGCCTCTGGGGGGATGATGATCGCCTGCAGTGCAGACAAGATTTTCTCTGCTTCTGTCGGAGTGATCGGCTCAGTGGGTGTATTAATGGGCCCAAATTTTAACGTTGCTAGTCTGATGGAAAAATATGGAGTCAAACAGCTCACAATCACAAAGGGAATAGACAAAGACATGCTCAGCCCCTACCGTGAATGGAAACCTGGAGAAGACCAGTCTCTGCGTGATATTGTTGCCTACGACTATAATCTCTTTGTAAATCTCGTCACATCAGCTCGTCCGCGACTGAGCAGAGCTAAGCTTGTTAGTGAACACGGTGCTCAAGTTTACGACCCTGTCAAAGCACAAGATTATGGCTACATTGATGATGGAAACAGCAGCTATAGCAAATCCCTTCAAGCTCTTGTAAAAGAGGCTAAAATTGAAGGCGACTACCAAGTCGTTGAATTAAAGGTTCTTCATCCGGTACTATCTGGTCTCATTGAGGGAAGCTCCCCAATTTTTACTGGAAAGGTTAAACACGAGCTTGCTCTTCCTGCAGATATAAACCCCGAGCTCATGAACCGCTCTCTTTACCTTTACTCGCCTGCCCTTCAATGGAGTGCAGGCAATGAATAACCCTTAAATTCTATCAATCCATAGAAAAAGCTATACAAACCGGGTTGATATCAAGGGAATGGCGTTATGAAAAATATATATATCCTTGATGCAGTTTCCTTTCTCTTTCGCTCTTACTTTGCCATTCGAGGGATGACAAACAAGAAGGGAGAGTCGACAAATGCTCTGTATGGATTCATCCGCTCGGTCCAAAAAATTATCAAAGAGTTTTCCCCTGAAGGCTTCGTCGCTGTTTTTGATGGTCCCAACAACAAACAATCACGAGTTGAAATATATAAGGAATATAAGAGCCATCGGGAAGGGATGCCTGAAGATCTTGTTCCTCAGCTGGGTTGGGCACACCAATTCTGTGAAATGGCTGGGATTCCTTATGTATCTGAGGAAGGTGTTGAAGCTGATGATGTCATAGGAGCTATTGCCAAATGGTCAGAAAAACAAGGCGCTGAAGTTTTCATTTGCTCAAGTGATAAAGACCTTTGTCAACTGATCAGCGATAAGATCTTTATGCTCAACACAAACAAAGGCAACCTATTAATCAACCGAGAAATGGTAGAAGAAATTCATGGAGTGAAACCTGAGCAAATCGTCGACTACTTGGCGATAATGGGTGACAAATCGGATAATATCCCAGGAATCCCAGGGTTTGGTCCGAAAACCGCGGCCTCTCTTCTTCAAGAATATGGAACTCTTGAAAATCTCCTCAATAGCCTCGATAGCATGGTAAACCAAAAGCGAGCAGAAAAAATTAAAGCCCACGAATCTGACGCACGAATCAGCCAAAAACTCGCAAAACTCATAGTGGATGTTCCCCATCCAACCGAAGAGAATTTTTATCACCCCAAGTCTCCAGACACCAGAGCCCTTGAGATTCTCTATCGAGAGATGAATTTTAATACTCTTCTGCAAGAATTAGAAAAGCCTCCTGAAGCAGAGCTTGAAGAAGAACTTTCCTATCATATCGTTGATACTGAAGAGGAGTTAGATGCTCTGATCAAAAAACTTCAGCAAGAAAAGTCAGTCTGTATAGATACGGAAACCGACCAGCTAGCTCCGATGGCAGCGCGCATGGTTGGTGTAGGGTTTTGCACTACTCCCTCTTTGGCATGGTATGTTCCGACAAATGGAAAATTAGGGATCGATGTGGTTGTTTCAAAGATTAAACCACTTCTTGAAAATCCTAATATTGCCTTTTACGGACACAATATCAAGTATGATCTTCACATTTTCAAAAACCATGGAATAACTTTGAAGGCAATTGGCTTTGATTCCATGATTGCTTCTTATCTGTGTGCACCTCAAAAAAACCGGCATGGTCTCGATCTATTATCTCTTGAAAAGTTTGGAAAGGTAAAAACTCCCATTAAAGACTTAATTGGAAGTGGAAAAAATGAAAAATCCATGCGAGATGTCCCGATTGAAGACGTCGGCCCTTATTGCTGCGAAGATGTGGACTACACCTGTCGCCTAAAGGCTCTCTTTGAAGTGGAGCTTGAAGAAAAAGGGTTGTCAGAGATGCTACTAGAAATTGAGCTCCCTCTCATTCCAGTCCTTGTATCAATGGAGCGGTATGGAATGTTTGTTGACACCGAAAAACTTCAAGATATGTCAGAGCTACTGCGCGAAGAACTTGCCTGTTTAGAAAAAGAAATTTACGACCTTTCAGGAGAAACATTTAATATTAAGTCTCCGAAACAACTTGGGGAAATCCTGTTCGAAAAACTGGCAATCCCCATGGGGTCTAAAAAGAAAAGTACTCGTGCAGATGTCTTAGATTCTCTAAAGGCTGAATACCCAATTGCAGGGAAGGTTTTAGAATATCGAGGCCTTGAAAAACTTCGTTCAACTTATACAGAATCTCTTCCTCTCCAAGTCCACGAAGATACGGGTCGGATTCACTGCACCTTTATGCAAACAGTAACCGCAACAGGACGACTATCTTGCCAAGATCCTAATCTTCAAAATATCCCTATTCGTTCCAAAGAAGGCCGAAAAATTCGAGAAGCCTTTATGCCGGAAATGGAGGGATGGTCTTATCTTTCCGCTGACTACTCTCAAATCGAACTCCGACTTTTAGCTCACTTCAGCAACGACCCTAAACTCGTTGCTGCCTTTAATCATGATGAAGATATCCACGCATCGACAGCCGCTACTGTTTTTGATGTACCTATTGAAAAGGTCACAAAGCAGATGCGGGCCGGAGCTAAAGCTGTCAACTTTGGAATCATTTATGGTCAGCAAGCCTACGGTCTCTCACAAGAACTTGGAATTAATATCAAAGAAGCTTCCACCTTTATTAAGAAGTACTTTGACCGCTATCCAGGAGTCAGAAACTTTATTGAAAGTTCAAAGGAAAAGGTCCGCGAGACGGGCATTGCAACAACAATGTATGGCCGAAAACGCCCCATCCCAGAAATCCATAGTACAAACGGAATGATTCGAACAGCAGCAGAGCGTTTAGCAGTCAATACTCCCCTTCAAGGAAGCCAGGCTGATATCATCAAAAAAGCCATGATCCAGGTGCATGAGGCACTTAAGAAAGAAAAACTTGCTTACATGGTCCTCCAAGTTCATGATGAATTAATTTTTGAACTTCCTGATGAAAACATTCCTTGCGTCTCCGAAATCGTCCAATCTATCATGGAAAACGTCACCTCTTTATCTGTTCCCTTAATTGTCAATATTGACGTTGGAAAAAATTGGGGGGGGTGTTAAACTTGAAGAAAATAGCGATAACAGGCAACGTTGCAACAGGAAAGTCCACGGTTTGCCGCATTCTAAAAGATCACGGAGCATCCACACTTAGTTCTGATACAATTATCCATCAATTTCTAGCAAATGATCCTTCATGTATTGAGCAAGTCATTTCTCTCTTTGGATCAAAAGTGGTAACAGATAAGAAGATTGATCGGAAGAAAGTAGCAGACATCATTTTTAGCGATGAAAATAAGTTAAAAGCCCTGGAGTCTCTCCTTCACCCTCTTCTTCTTAAACGTATTGATGAAGAGTTCAAGAAAGTGGAAACGGAAGGAAAAGGTAGCTATTTTGTCGTCGAACTTCCTCTCGTTCAGGAAATCGGCAAAGATAAAGATTTTGATCTCGTTGTTGCTGTTGTCAGCAATAGCGATAAGGCAATTAAACGCTTTATCCAAGCAGGATTTACAAAGAATAGTTTCCTCAAGAGGAATGCTCGTCAATGGGATCCAAAAAAAAAAGCTAAACATGCAGACTATGTCATCGAAAATGATGGTACGGTCGAAGACTTAAAACAAAAAGTACTTGAATTGATGAAGGAGATAGACTCTCAATGAGCGAAGATACAGACCAAAACCAAGCGACCAAAAAAGAAAAACCCATCCACCCTCCTAAAAAACATCCCGGACAAAAGCACTCTAAAAATCCCACGATTACCAAAATTGCTGACCTTCAACAGATGAATATCGATCAGCTAGCCATTTATGCGAAAAATATTGGTCTTGAAAACATTGGATCTTTAACCAAGTCACAAATGGTATTCGAAGTTGTCAAATTGAAATCCGCGATGCCTGACGAAATTCTTGTCGGTGAAGGAGTATTAGAAGTCCTTCCTGATGGATTTGGCTTTCTTCGCTCTCCTAACTATAACTACCTTCCTTCCGCTGAAGATATTTATGTCTCTCCCGCCCAAATCCGCCGCTTTGATCTCAAAAAAGGGGACACAATCTATGGAACACTCCGTGCTCCAAAGGAAAAGGAAAAGTATTTTGCTCTTCAAAAAGTGGACAAAATCAACGGGAAAAGCCCCGAAAAATCAAAAGAACGAATCCTCTTTAATAACTTAACCCCTCTTTTTCCAACAGAGCGCTTTGTTATGGAAACGGGAAAAGACAAACTCGCAATGCGCGTGCTTGATCTTAGCTCTCCAATTGGGAAAGGACAAAGAGGCC
This sequence comes from Candidatus Neptunochlamydia sp. REUL1, assembly GCF_963457595.1. Taxonomy (GTDB): domain Bacteria; phylum Chlamydiota; class Chlamydiia; order Chlamydiales; family Simkaniaceae; genus Neptunichlamydia. The sequence continues at coordinate 1,156,964 of NZ_OY735137.1, read as the reverse complement.
TCATTGTAGCTCCCCCAAAGTCAGGAAAAACAATCCTGATGCAAAATATTGCTAATTCAATTGCAGCAAATCATCCCGAGGCAAACCTCATTGTTCTTCTCATTGATGAACGCCCTGAGGAAGTCACTGACATGCAAAGGATGGTTAAAGGCGAGGTCGTTTCTTCAACCTTCGATGAGCCCCCAGAGCGCCATGTTCAAGTCGCAGAGATGGTCATAGAAAAAGCCCGTTCACTCGTCGAGAACGGTCAAGATGTTGTCATCCTTCTTGACTCCATTACACGTCTTGCCCGTGCCTATAATACAGTCCAACCACACTCCGGAAAAATTCTGACAGGTGGTGTCGATGCACAATCCCTCCATAAACCCAAACGATTCTTTGGTGCAGCGCGAAATATCGAACATGGGGGCTCACTAACAATTATCGCTACCGCTCTTGTCGATACAGGGTCTAGAATGGATGAGGTGATTTTTGAGGAGTTCAAGGGTACGGGTAATATGGAACTCGTCCTTGATAGGCGCCTTGCTGATCGACGCGTCTATCCTGCAATTGATGTTGTTCGCTCAGGAACCCGAAAAGAAGATCTCCTTTATCACCCTGATGAGCTTGAAAAAATTTACCTCCTTCGTCAAGCACTTGCTGACTTAACATCCCTTGATGCAATGAATATGCTACTGAACCGGTTAAAGAAAACAAATTCAAACGCAGAATTCTTACTTTCAATGAAGAATTAAGTCTGTCTAGATAGTGTTATCAAAAGCAACGGAGATTATTTAACGACACTATCTAAGATAATGGTTCCTTTTTTTTAAAAGGTTTTCTAGGATGCCGATTAAGTAGGATAATGCATGGCACCCCCTTTGGCAATGAAACGCAACAAGCTCCTCCTCATCACCTCTTCTGGAGGAGGAGGACATATTCAAGCTGCAAAAGCACAAGCCGTAAAGGCTCTTTCAGAAAACCCTAATACTGAAATTATCCAAAAAGATATTCTTATAGACATGGCAAGTAAACGCCTTGGAAAAGGGTTTGTGTATCTTTGGAATTCTTCTCAGAAACGGGGAAATGTCAAGTTTCTGATGTTTTTGCAGAAAAATGTTCCTACAGCAGATATCGTTTTTGGCACATTTATTTTTCTCCGTACTCTATATGTTTTGCTAAAGGAAGGTGTTGATCAAATTGTTGATACTCAACCAGTCGGGACCTTTGCCATCATAAAAGCGATAAAACTAGCAAGAAAGATAACGGGCAAACCTCTAAAGCTAGAAAAAATTGTCACAGAGCTTCCAACAGATAATGTGATTCACTTTTTTAAACCCATCAAACTCCTCTCATCAACAGATCGCTCCCTAATTAAGCTGATCACTACACTTCCCCTATTAAAAGAAAACCAAACAGTAGAAGGATTTTGGGAAAAAAACTGTGGTCTTTCTGAAACTGAGGTCTGTTATGAAAGCTTTCCTTTGCGTCCCTCATTTAAACAATATCTAAATACAGTAAGAAATCGCAATGAGCGGATGAAAATCCTAATTCATGTCACCTCTACCGAAGAAAAGTTTCTGGTTTCTGACTCCATTAAAAGAGGCTTCATCACTTCTGAAATCTATCGCGATAAAATAGCAATTAACATCGAGACAGACGATAAAGTCTCTACCATTCTTCTAGGAAGCCAACCGACAGAAGACGCAACTCTAAAGTATCTAAAACATTATATTGAGCTCATTAAGCGCACTGCTGCAGATGAAAATCATCTTCTATTCGTCTTTTGCAATTCTCACACGCAGCATAAAAATAGCTTACTAAAAAAGGTTCATTATCTCATTCAAAAAACACATACCTTTCCCCACAATCTGACTGTAATTCCCATGTGTTTCCAAAATGATGATGTGATTTCCGCCCTTTATTATCGGAGCGATGCTACTTTTACGCGCTCGGGTGGACTCACAGCAATGGAACTGATGTCAGTTGCTCAGGGTCAGATCTGGATTCACTCTGAGGTGCGTCATAGCACTGCGGACTCTAATAATCTTGGGAAAGGAATGCCTATTTGGGAGATGGGCAATGCTTCTTACTTGCAACACAAGAAAGGAGCTCGCTTCATTACTCCCGAGACATTCATTGATAGTTGTCATCCGTACTTTCTTCCAGCACACTCGAAAGCCAGCATCGGTTAAATATATCCTTAAATAGACCTTAATCTCCCATTAAATCCCTTATTAGACCTTCCCAATCATGAGCACTAAAATACTTCTGGAGAGACGCTTCTGACACCCCTACTTGTTGGGCGAATCCTGGAATGTATTGCAGCATGTTATGATGGTTAACCTCATTGCTCATCCGCTGAGCAAAACCAATTCTTTTTCCATGTCCATTTAAAAAATTCTTCCTTTTAACAAAATCCCCCATAATCTTAGGAAGCTGCTTCTTTAAAGAGTGATTCGACACAACGTACCCCAAAAACCTTAGCGGATGAACGGGGACAATGTTATCCCCTAGCTTTTCCATAGCACTTTTCTTTTTCAAAAGACCTAACCACCCCAACTCCCCTAAGTTCTTGATCATTTTGGAGATATTGCTCTGATCATCTGCTGTCAGTCTGAGCTGATAGTATGCTTGAGGGTTATGGCCTAGAGAAACCACTGCAATCTCAGGCTGAAAAGAAAGGTTTTGATCAGGGATCATAGAGAGCATCTTACGCTGCATAGGATTTAAGGACCCACCAACATCTTGTGCCATTTCCCATTTTATCTCATTTGCAAGTTCCTTTTCAGCAAGCGCATCCTCCAAAAAAGAAACAAAACGGCTCTTTAACCCTTCAAACTGATCCTGCGGGATTCCTTCCCTTATAATTTTTTCAAGCGCTTCTCCAAAAGAAATAACATAGGGTTGAATAATTCCTTCTGGACCACTCATAATCGCTTGTCCATCAAGCTCATATGCAAAAGAACAGTGAGGGTAATCCAATGTTTGCTCAGCAGAAAAAAGGAGAAATTTTTGAACAAGACCCAAATCCCTATCTGATTGAGGATAATTGGAAAGATGGAATCCCAATTGAAGATCTTCTCCTCTCACAACTCCTAGAAAAACAAATGTCACCATGAAAAATTTAGTGAGTAACCCTCTCATAATGAATCTCCTCAGCACTAATTTACAGAGTACAAATCATGAAGAAAATTAAAATTTAAATCAATAAAATCCTAGAAAACCAAAAAAATAATTTGAAATATATTTAGAAATTGAACATGTATAAAATTGATAGGTTAGTATGTTATTTAACCCGATCTTATCGAGGAGAAAAAAATGAAAAATGCACCTAAGTCTCAAAAACATAAGCTGTGCTGCAAGTGCCTAGCACTTTCAGTTGGTGTTGTTTGGGGTCTTGCTATCCTTCTTACGGGATGGATTGCAATGACTGGATGGGGATATCAGTTTGTAAGCGTAATATCTTCACTTTATACCGGTTATGATGCTTCATTTGTTGGCGGAATCGTCGGCGGAATCTGGGGTTTCTTTATTGGTGCTATTCTAGGTGGAGCTATTGGATGTGTCTACAACAAAATGATGAGCCGCTAAAGCGTCTGTGAGATGAGTGTTTTAGCGCTCATCTCACCTTTATCAACGATACATTAACCAACATCGAACACATCCCTTTTATTCGTTTTGAAGAGAGTGGAGTAGAACTTGTACTTCGGGTGATATGATTCCCCTTCCTTAATCTCTTTGGTAGGGATTCCTAGGTGATGAAAATCCCAATTTCTCATCATTTACTTATGGCAAAAATAGCGTTTTGATACAAGATGAAGATATGTTATATCCACTACTGTTTACGCCAGTCTATAAGGACTACGTTTGGGGAGGACGTCAGATCCTTGAGAAATTTGGACGGAAGGAGCCTCCTGGCAAGATTGCCGAATCGTGGGAGATTTCTGACCACGAAGAGGGGATGAGCATCATTGAAAATGGTCCTCTAAAAGGAACTTCCCTTCATTCCCTCTTTCTAGAAAAACAAAAGGAGTTGATGGGAAGGGATTCACACCATCCCCGCTTTCCCCTCCTCTTAAAAATCATCGGTGCTCAGGATAATTTAAGTGTGCAAGTCCACCCCTCTGAAGGATCCGAAGCGAAGACTGAATCGTGGTACGTTATAGATGGAGAAAAAGATGCTGTCGTCTATGCAGGATTAAGCAAAAATTTCTCAGCTAAAGAAATCGATCAAAAGCTACCTACAAAAGAAATTCTTTCTCTCATGAGAATGCTTCCTGTAAAGCGCGATGACATGATCTCAATTCCCGGAGGGCGCCTTCATGCAATAGGGTTCGGAACACTCCTTTTTGAAATACAGCAATGTTCCCACACAACCTATCGAGTCTATGACTGGGAACGAGGGCGACCACTCCACATCAATGATGCCAAGTCTGTGCTCCTCTATACCGATGCGGAGGATCCTCGCATCCCTCCTAAACTCATTGATGAAACTCCAAGCTACCGACAGACTGAGCTGATTCGTACCCCCTATTTTGTTGTAGAGAAATGGGAGCTTTTCTCTTCTCAAAAGTGGCAAAAACTCCCTGAACAGTGCGCAATGCTTTTCTGCCTTGAAGGGGAAAACTCCCTTGTTCCTATCGGAAGGACGTGCCTCATTCCAGCAAGCTGTCCTCCGGTAGAGATCCTAACTGAGAGCACGACCCTAATCCACGTCTACCTTTCTTAACCTAGCACCTGTGTAATGAAATTTGTGAGCACGATTATGAGAATGATTCTATTTGACAATAGATTTAGCGCCATATCTATATAAAAATTAGCAATCACAGAGAAGAAAAAGGTAGTATTACAAAAAATACCGAGTCCATTCAAGCAGAAAGTTTTCACTCTCTTGTTGTCGTTAAGCTGCTAGGTCATTCCCTTCAAATTGCTGCTGACGTGCGAGCCGAGGACGTGTTCCTTTATTGGCCCATGTACGGGTTACAGTGCCTCTTTGCCCCACTCTAGCCTCATCTTGGAACCAAATATCAACAGACTCTATTTCTACTCCTGCTGGCAATGCCTCAACTACTTTTTCTGAGAAGTTTTTTTAAAAGTCTCTTGGGCTTCTAAGTCTGCCTTGGGGTGAATTGATCGACCCGAGATCCAGACGAGGTCAGCCCTTTTCAATGTAAGGCTGCTGTTTCTGTAAACGTCTTCCCTTCTTGGAGATGGACAAATGCCAGAAACCGCCTCCTTTCTCTTGGACTCCCCTCTGTTTTAGCAAGCTTATCGAAATCGTACTGATCAAGTCCTTTTATCTGAGCGGCCTTTCTTCCTCTCAACACTCACCTCCTGTTAAAGTCAAACAGCTTATATGAAAAGACCAATTAAATTTATGACTTTATTTTTTACGAATGGTATAAGGGCTGCAATAAATAGCAAGGACTGGGACAACAAGTGGAGAACAGTGATACTGAATTACGCTAAATAAGACCTACTGCATTACACTTCCGATTAAAAGTGCTTTTTTACTCCTAATTGAAAAAGGACATCGTAAAATATGTGATTAAATTGAGTGGTGCAACTAGCTTCAAGTTCCCATCCATCCTTCCACTCTGCTGTAATATCTAGCCCAAGAAGAATGCTGGTTTTGGGAGCGGCAAGACCTTTGACTGTTGTTGGTTGAGAGGTGATTGTAAAAGGTGTAAACCCAACAGGCCGGTCTTGATTTAAATATTCTCTTATCCATTCAGCATCAAACTCAAAGGATAAAGAGTACGAAGAAGCTGGGTAAGTATAACGGATTCTTCCTCCAAATATAGAGCTCAGAGAGTGAACGGACGCCGATTTTGTCATTAAGTTATAGATGCCTGCACCACTTTCTTTATAACCGTCAATATGATTGCCTGTGTATTGTAAATAAATTAAAGGAACGAGTAAAAGGTTGGTGGATGGGTGAAATCGATATTCAATACCTAAAAACATATCGAATATTTTCTCCTTTGTATTGCTTCTTGCTATATCTTGATCATCAAAACCTGACGTTCGATTCAAATGGTCCCAAACATAGGCAACACTCATAGAAGCTTCTATAGATGCATCAGGCATCAATTTTGGAAGAAAAGCTGTATACAAGCTTCCTTGCAAGAGATCGCTATGAAAGCTCCCTGCATTTTTTTCTCCATCCCCCCACTGTTTTCGATAAAAGATTAGTCCTCCTACACCAATATCAACAGGTGTATTTTTACCATCTGCAAAAAGATAATCTGCACCTAGCATTCCCCCTGCAGAGCAATATTTTTGTCCAATTTGATCATGATTGGTACTTAAATGACCAAAACTTCCTATAGGGCCAGCATAGATTTTTACTGGGTTAAAATCGATACCGGTTTGGTTTGATTGATGGTAAGTATGCAAAGCCAGGCTTTGGGCATTTTCTATTGATTCTTGGGAGCTTGTATCATGAAAGGTATACAGTGTATCGGTTGTATTCGACACTTTTTCTAAGACCCCTCTTTCACTCAGAGAGTGGCTCAGTGGGATCTTTTCTTCCTGAGCAGAGCAAGGTTTTTTCAAAGTACGATCTTTGATTTGAAAGCACTTTCTTCTAATAATCGACCCATGTTGCTTAATTCCTGAAAGGATGATTTGGGGATGTCCACTGAAATGGGAGGGGACAACCGGCTTTGCATACAGCTTGACTACATCCTCAAGGTATTTAATATCAACAATTAATGAATTTGAAAAGTTTTGAAAAGATACAGTAGAAAAGCGGGATAAGTCAGGAATTCCCCCTTTTGCTGTAATTAAATCAAGGTTTTGAAAAGATGACAGGGGGCAATCTACACACCCATTTATAATCAAAGAACCTGCGAAATTTGCCTGACCATCTATAGCAACAGGACCATAATGGGGCAGATGTGAAAGATCTAATTCTAATGTTGCAGCGGGGTGTTGTGTATATTGATGGGCCAGAACTTGACCTGCTGTATGAATTGTCCCCTTGGTAAGGATTAGATCAGCATGAGAAGATCCCAAAGATCCCCCATGACGGTTGATAATCATCCCTCCATTTACAGTGAAGGTTTTCCCATCTCCTGCAGATAAATGCCCCCCTGATTCATTGATTACTTGACCAGACTCAATTGTAAAATCATCTGTTGCTACCATGTTTTTGTGATTAGAGATAAGACTATTTCCACTCAAGGTAAAAGACGTTCCAGCAACCATTTCGGAAAAGTTATTGACTACAATTGGACTGTCTATCCCTGAAAGATCTTTGATTTCAATGGTGCTTGAAGGAAGGATGTGTCCATAGTTATTCACTGTGCTTCCTTCGATTAATAGGGAGCTTGGAGTGATCATTCCTCGATTTGTCAGAGTGCCTGATGTATGACCTTCACTAATTTCTAAAAGCACACCAGGATCAGAAGTGATTGTTGCATCTTCTCCAAGAGTTAGGGTTCCATTGCTTAGAGAAAAGCGGGCGTCTTTATTGAGTTTAATAGGAGCATTAATTGTCGCTTGCCCTTGATTAAGAGTTATCATAGGAGGAGATGTAGAAGCGTTAGGGCGATCTAACTCAATACCGGTACCACTGGAATTTTCAATGGTAAACTCTGTATTTGCAGCATCAAATACAAGCTGGTCAAGAACTATAGGGGTTCCTGCTCCTAATAAGGTCACAGTGATTTGAGATGGAGCTCCTGCGATGTCTTGAAAAGTTGCAGTATTATTGTCTTCTCCTGTTTTTTCAACTCCAGGAGCACATGGTGGGTCCCAATTAGCTGGTATTGTCCAAGGAGAGGAAGATGCAGTCTGAGCCCAGATTGCATGACATGTCCCTTGGACTAATAAGATTTCTCCTCCCTTACGGTCATACTTAATCGTTCCACTAATACCCGAAGGAAGGGTTACAGAGCTAAAACTTCCCTTGATAAGTTGAGAGGCTGTTGTATCGCTTGTCCGCAATAACACAATATGGGAAGGAGAAGTCGGGAGCCCTTTTCCTGTGTTCAGAATATGAAGCTCATTTGCTACAGTAATGATATCTGATGCTAAAATATTCCCATAAAGTGTAGGGCTAGCGGTAGGAAAATCGAGTGTAAGGACTCCTCCCGATTGCGTATATTTTTTGGCAAGAACCTCATCTGAGGTTTCGAGGGTGCCCCCACTTAAAACTAAATCTGCAAGGGAAGATCCTAAAACTCCTCCAGAATGATTGGTGATAATGCCTCCATTAATCTTCAAGGTATCATTCGAAACAATCTTCCCATCGGGATGATTGGTAATGGTTCCAGAATTAATTGTCATTGTGGAATCAGATTTTACCATTCCCTTATTGGTTAGGGTGGCTATTCCTGTGCTTCCACCCATTGTGAAAGCTCCTATAGAACTGACGGTTCCGGCATTATTATTCAAAGTGCTATCTCCAGAACTATTCCCAAGGGTAAATATAGAACCGGCAGTTAAGGTCATATTATTGTTTACTGTTACGCCATTAGTGCCGCCCAGGCCGCTGATTGCTAAAGCACCAGATGGGTAAATGGTCCCCTCATTATTCACGGTATTTCCTTCAATGAGAATACTTGAGGGAGTGATGTTTCCATGATTGGTCAAGATTCCGTTTCCCGATCCCTCACTTAAGTTCCACGCTCCTGAAGTTGAAGTAATTACCGCATTTAAGCCTAAGGTCAAGTTGCTTTCAGAGTGAAGAGAAAACCTCGCATCTTTTTCAATAGTAATCGGTGCATCGATCTTATGGTTGCCGCTAAATATAGTGATTTTTGGTTTCGAAGAAGAAGGCGCCGAGTCAAGAACGATCTTTCCACCGCCCATATACTGATTAATCGAATACGAAATAACACTTGAATTGAATTCTAAATCGTGAAGGGTGACGGTTTGAGGGGCATTGCCTTCTGAGTTCGCTAAGGTAACAGTGACATTATGAGGGGCAGAATGAAGATTTCCAAATGTGGCTGTGTCTTGGTCAGCGGTCACCCCACTAAGACCTGGAACACAGGAAACCCAGTTCCCTGCCGTCGCCCAAGTTCCATCTGATGTGTTCTCCCAAGTTCCATCACACCCTGTTGAAGAAGCTCCTAAATACACTTTGTTCTCGCTATGATCATAATGGATCGAGCCTAAATTGGGATGAATCGATGTTGAAGCGAAAGTTCCTTTAAGCCGTTTACCAGAACCTGTGGACTCAAAAAGAACCAATTCTGTTCCTTGACCGGGAATAAATCCCCCTGAGTTTTTTACATTAAGGGTTCCATCCAGTGTGATTACACCTGAGGTTTGAACCTCTCCTGCTGGTGAGATTGCCGAGGTTGGGAAATCAAGGATTATTGTTCCCGTTCCAGCTTGTGTAAATGTATCTGCTTTGATCGTTGCACTGCTATTCACGGTTCCCGAGTTGTCAAGGCTGTCGACTGTGTTGGCATACGTAGAAAAATCAAGGGTGGCTCCTGTATCAACAGTGACTGCTGATCCCACCCCAAATGCTCCACTACTTTCAGTCGCAATTCCTGCCTTTAAAGTCCCCTCTTTTACGTGAGTAGGACCTTGATAGATATTCGCACCGATTAAAGTCAGGGTTCCTGACCCCACCTTATTAAAAGTATAAGTTGGCAACCCTGCAATGACATTTTTGATATCCATATGAAATGTTTGGGTATCGATGGTTCCATCAGCCATAAACACGATTGGCATATCAAACGACTTGTCATTAGAAATCGTAAAGCTCTCATCAATCTGCAATGTTCCTGTTCCTGTTCCAGATCCTGCAAATACTGTTTGGGTTGCTGTATGGTAGCCATCGTGGGTGATATTCAAAATCCCTTCATGGATTTTTGTTTTGGCTTTTATGTTGTTTCCAGGGAAAGGAAGAGTCAGTTTTCCATTCCCGGTTTTTACTAGATAGTGCTCTCCAGAAATCGCACCATTTATAGTAATGTCGTGTCCATTTGTATCGATGATCCCTGGATTGTTAAACTTAAAAGACAGAGGAATCGTAGATATCGAACTTGAACCGACTTGAAGAGTCCCTAATCCTTTAGCAGGAGAATCAAAGGTAAATCCTGTCGCGCTTCCTAAGCTTTCAAGGTTTAAAACTCCACCCCAAAGGTGGATATTGCCCGTATTGCTATTGGTCCCTTTAAACAAGAGGGTTCCCGGTCCGTTTTTAATGAAAGAAGCATTTCCGCTAAAGGTTCCATTGAGGGTGAGTGGATGGGCCCCTGAAGGAACCCCTATGGTTCCACTATCGTTGAAGGTATAGTTTTTTTTAGAAGGAGACGCATTTCCAGGAATCAGCACCCCCCCTCCCCCTGGACCAAATATCACACTCGATGTGTTTCCTAAATTAGTGTCTAGAGAAACTAAATGGCCCCCGCCCTTAACCGTTGTAGTCCCAGAGTAGGTATTATTTCCGATAAGGGCTAGCTCGTTTGCATTGACTATAACATTCCCTGTGCCCGAAATGACTCCATAAAATGGAGTTTGAGCAGATCCTTTATTGACGGTTAACGTTCCCGTTCCAAGCTGTATTTTACTACCTGTAGGACCAGTCAAACTTCCTATACCAGTACTAAAATTATTTAAGTCGAGCGTTGCACGTGAAGAAACCGTAACGACTGTATCAAAACCTATATTCCCAAATGCATTATTCGCACCTGCCTGAAGGTAAGCAGGAGGCTTTCCCATGAGAGAAAGTTCATTCCCAACCGTGAGAACCCCACTGTAATTGTTGCTTGCTCCTAATGTAAGGCGGCCATTGGCCAAGTTGAGGTTGCCATGTGTACTTCCAGTAATTATCCCATTAATTGCGTTTCCAGTAGCAGTACTTGTGATGAACCAAGTCCCATTCAAATTCACTGGAACATCGATATCCGCATTATTCGATGAAAATGTAAGTGTAAAATTTCCCAGATAACCATGAGATGGAGAGTTGATTCCAAATGCATTTCCAGAAATCATGTGGTTAGACTCTATAAAAATATTTCCAATGAGCAAAGTTCCTGGAATATTGTTTGTAACACTTAGCGGACTGCTTGCTGGAAAGGTAAGGGTGTCATTTTCTCCATTGACATTAGGTATCTGAGCAGGAGTCCAATTAGCAGCTGTATTCATGTTATTATTTGTTGATCCGTTCCAGTGGAGATCAGCCGGAGCTGTGTTCCCTACTCTGAAGAAACCTATCGCAATAATAAGTAAAATTAATTTGGGGAAAGACTGCATATCTATTCCTAAGTTGCATCTCTTTTGGTTTTCTATTGATTCCATGGTGGAGTACTCGTATCAAAGGTCAATAAGAATTCAGGGTCTTGTCCTGTGGGAACTTTTCCTGCCTGATTTAGATTCGTAATTGTAAATTGCACTCCAGCTTGATATTTGCGCGTCACACCGGTAAAGGCATTCTTAATATTATTTGATGCAATCGGTGTAATTAATTGATGGTGTAGGTTAATATCATACACATAATCCACCCCTTCATAGCTAAAGGTTGCGGTTAGTTTACGGTTATTTGTTGGATTGATATCAGGCCGCGGAGTTAAGTCCTGATTCCCATTTGTTGGAGCAGTGGTTGAATGCTGGTTGCCCTCGTTATCATACCAGTCGAACTGGACCGCCACAACGCCACTCGAGGGCCCAATCGACACCTTATAGGAATAAGTATCTTGAGTCACATCAGGGATGGTCATACCACCCATATCTTCTAGTGTCATAAGAGCATATGCAGTGGCAGCTCCTTGAGGTGTTGCATGTGCATTCGACCCACAAGGGACTGCCGAAGTGGTAGAGGCCGGACAAGGGACACAGATCAAGTTTTCAGGATTGTTACCGTAAATATCCTGAATGGCCAATCCACCGATTAAACCGCTCATATTTAAGAGATCATCGAAATCGTATGCATACCCATTCCCTAATTGATAGGAAGAGGAATTTGGGACTGAAAATATATTGTTTGTAATCTCTTCGAGATGAACAGCTAGATCATAGACATTCCACCAAGGGCCTCCTTCTAGTGTCTTTGGATTGCTGAAATAGTCAAAGTTTTGCTGCTGATACCCTATTTGATTGTTATGAAATGGAGGAGAGGCGATGTCGCTATTGGCAATCGGGAACTTTCCTATTGTAAAAAGACCGCTCATCAATTTTTGAAGCTCTGCTGTATTATCAGGGACGACTTGGTCTGAAGAAGATTGAGGCTCAAAAGGAAATTTTCCACCACTAAACAATTGTTCTGTTGTCAATTCCATTAAATTCAACTTCAAGTTTTGATTGGGAACCGTTGTAGTGTTGAATAGTAAAACATTTGGAGTAGAAAAAGATGAGATCGTATATGTAAGATCAGTCCCAGGAGTAATCGTAGCTTCCAATGTTGTTGAGCCTAGATAATGTTGATAAACAGCATTTATGAAGCTGTTTGTCGACCCCTGCCCATATGCAGTATTAGAAATATAATCTGAAGGAAAATAAGTTTGGGGATAAGCAGCACCAACGAACTTGCTAGATCCCGTGCCAAAACCAATGCTGTTTTTGGCTGCAAGAACTCGAAGGTAAACGGTCGGAGCGGTTGAGTCGGTATAAGGATCATCGTAATAGAAGATACCCAATCGGCTCCATATACCAGATGAATCATGGAGATTCATTGTATCAAGGATATTTTTGATTAGAGTGCCACGATTTTTTTTGGTACCCATTCCCGCTGGAACCGTGATGATACTAGATGGGGAACAACCATAAATAAGAGGATTGCTATCGCCTAGTTTGTAGGCTCCCAACTGCATGGGGAGTGTAAAGTGGTCAACATAGGAAAGGTTTAAAAACAAATTTGTTCCAGAGTCCACTTGGTTTTCGGTAAATGTCAATTCAAAATCTTGATAGAGGGTATAAAAGTTTGGGTCGTTTAATGCTGTCTGAGAGGGATCTCCAATCATGATGAACCCACTCGATGGGTCTGAAGAAGTCTCGATAAAAAGTGGTTTATTGATAGAAAAGTAACCTCTTGCAGCGCTATTGATAGGAAAATAAATCAAAAAAGCTTCATCTGTAGCTGCTGATCCAGCTGCCGGCGGAAGTTGAGCCAAAGTTTTGCTCGATACAACTGAATTGTTGTTTCCCGCAGCATCGGGATAAACGTAAGCACATTTTCCCGTTGTCGCATCTGGCACCAAAAAACAAGGAACCCCTTGATCATCTAATCCATGAGCCATGAAATAGATGTTGCTGCTATTAAGCCCTGATCTGTTTTCAATGACTGTAGGGGCAAAGTTCTGCTCCCATTGCACCGGAATTGAAAAAGCCCATGTTGATAAAGACACAAAGATAACGAGAAAGAAAAATTTCCATGAAAGCATGTATTATTCCCTTTGATTAAAAACTCATCTTAATAAAAGCAGTCAGAAAGGGATACTTCGCCTAGCCAGCGGTTAAAAAACCTTATCCTATTGCAAGAATAGGGCTGTGATTTTTTCAGTTCACTGGAAATCAAAACCCTTACTTCTTCCGGCTACCCATTTGCGTAAGGTGGGTTTAGAAATAAAAAAACCATTAGGTCGACTCTCCTAAACAAGAAGATTGACAACTTTCTTACTAACATCATTGCCTCATTATCGGGAACACCCTTGCATATGTCAACTTAAATTTTTACTTAATAACGTTGTTGATTCAGATTTAATTGTTTGCGCTATCGTGTCCTTCGCAATTACCGTGACGCCAGGAAGTGTAATGCAGTAGGTCTTATTTAGCGTAATTCAGTATCACTGTTCTCCACTTGTTGTCCCAGTCCTTGCTATTTATTGCAGCCCTTAGCTGCAAGATCGGATTCAAACCCTCTCTAGATCATCGCATATGCTGTTTTCCCTTGCAGCGCTGATTAATTAAGCTTTCAACGGTAGATTCTGCAAAATTGCTTGTAAAAACTAATCCTTTCTTCTCTCTCGAGAGTTAATTATCCCACCCTTATTATTCTTAATATATTTAAAGAATTTATCCAGTTTGTTAACTGTATTATCATTTTTTGCTTTTGATATTAACTGATCAAGTCTAATGATTGCAGCATCTGTGTTACCTCGACATAGGTGCCACTTGACCCTCAAAACCTTACTTTTTAGCTCTTCTTGCAATGAGATGTTTTCCATTTTCATAGACAGATGAAACCAGTCCAAAATTGATGCCATGCTTTCGCATATCGGCCTCAATGCCTCAGCAATACTCCAGCAATTTTGAGCTCCATCGCATAGAGCTGTAATGTGAGTCTTAGGGGTCAAACCTTGTTTGATTGCTGCAATAATCGTATCTTCGACCATTTCCGATTGGTTATCATTGTATGCAGATGCAGCGCAGCTTTTGCTAGACAGGTAGTTCCTGGTGTCTTTGCTGTTAGCTTGTAGTGACTCTGGGCTATAAATCACAGAAGTCAATACCTCAAAACTTCGAGTGTCAGCATCTTTTTTTCTGCTCTGCTGACGGTTTGAAGTGTTTTTCGAACTTCTTCCGTTACAAGCTTGATCCGATTGTGATTATTTATTCTTCTAAGGTTTGCTGGAAACATGTCAAATAATTCTTCGCCCTCCCTAAATGTATGCTTAGCTCCTAACACCGAATGCATTACTGCACCTCAATCTGCGCATCGAAACTTCATGATCTGTAAAGATGTTGCTAAACACAGAGATATGATTTCTTTTCTTTGTGAATCTTGATGAACATTTGGGACAATTCTCAAAGTCTTCATTGATTAGAGAGGCTTTTTCGTTGATAATTTTGTCCAAGGCCGCTTGGATCAACCCTGTCTGGTTTTCGTGAGAGAGCAAAAAATCTAGACAGTTTGTTGGCTTGGTGATTTCACCTTCCATGAGAAGGGACTTGTTTGGAGCACTACTTGGGTTGTCCAAATCAAAAGATTAGAATAATTACCGACCTATATTATTACAAAATTTGACCTGTGAGATTACACTTCCACCCACCACAAGGAGAGGAATCACAAAAAATAAGATCCATTTCATTGACTTCTCCTAAAAAAAAGCACGATATATTACCCTTGTAACTTGAGTGCAAGAATTCTGAAAAGGAAAAAAGTGACCCATTTAGACGTTGGGATCTCCATCATCAAAAAGCTCTATGAAGAGGGGTTTACCGCCTATTTTGCTGGAGGGTGGGTCCGTGATTTTCTGATGGATCACCCTTCTGATGATATTGACATTGCCACCGATGCCTCTGTTGAAGACGTGCAAAAGATCTTCCCCAAAACCATTCCTGTCGGCGTGAACTTTGGAATCGTGATTGTCGTTGAAGAAGGGCATCAATTTGAAGTTGCCACGTTTCGGAAAGATCAAGGATATAAGGATGGAAGACGCCCCATTAGCGTCGAAAAAGCCGACCCTGAAGAAGATGCTGAGCGCCGCGACTTCACCATTAATGGAATGTTCTACGACCCCATTAAAGAAATCCTCTACGACTATATTGGAGGGCAAGAAGACCTTAAGAAAGGAATCATCCGCGCTATTGGAAATCCTCACGAGCGATTTTTAGAAGACCGCCTCCGGATGATCCGCGCTGTGCGCTACGCAAGCCGTTTTCACTTCCTTATCGAGAATGAAACCTTTAAAGCGATTCTCGATCATTCCGATGATCTTTTCCCAGCAGTCGCCATCGAGCGCGTATGGAATGAGTTTTCAAAGATGGCTCTTTTCCCTAATTTTGATAGGGCGCTAATCACCCTTCAAAGACTCAATCTACTCTCTGTGATCTTCCCTGCCCTCAAAGAAGTCCCCACTGAAGAGATTGAAAAACGGGTCGCAAAACTCCCCCACTTTCCAGAAGAAGCACCTGTTATTTCCCGCATTTTAGAACTTTTCCCGAATGCATCCCTAAAAGATAAAAAAGCCCTGTGCTCCTACTTAAAACTTTCGAACCAAGAGATCCGTTTTGTTGAAACTTACCACCATGCCATCGAAATATTCCTCTCTAAACAAGATAGGGAGCTCTACGAATGGGCTCATTTCTACGCGAATCCTCTCTATCCTATCTGCCTAAAAATTGCCGCGATCCACTTCCCCTTGGATGAACGTCAAACTTTCCTTCAAGAGCATCACATGCACGCTAAAATGCTTGGCAAAGCTATCCACAAAATCCAAAACAAAACTCCCTTTCTTTCCTCAGCCGATCTCCAAAAAGTCGGCATCCCTCCAGGTCCAAAAATGGGAAAACTCCTTAAACAAGCCGAGCGCATTGCGATTAACGAAAACCTCGATTCTCCTGAGGAAATTCTCAAGAAACTCTCTCTTTAAAGGATTTTGAGAATAACGATTGTAAGATCGTCATGCTGGGGAGAACCTTCTGCAAAGAGGGCGACTTCTTCGATCATGTCATCAACGATTTGTTTTGGAGGGAGGTCTTTTTTGTCTCGGAAGGAGGTTAGAAGGCGCTCTTCCCCAAACATTTCCATGCCATCGTTGTGCGCTTCAACAACACCGTCGGTATAAAGCATCAGTGTATCACCTGACTTTACTTGAACTTTGTCTGTTGAAACGGCTTCGAAGGGAACCACGCCAAGGGCCATCCCCTTTGTGGAGAGCATTTCAATGCTACCATCAGCTCTTTGAAGAAGGGCAGGGAAATGGCCGCAATTGGAGTAGTGAAGCAGTTTCGTTTTGGGATCAAAAAAAGCGATAAAGGCTGTAACAAAAACGCCCGTGTCTCCCGTATCTAGACAAAAGAGGTTATTTGTTTCGCGAACGATCACATCAAGATCTTCATGAATTTCTCCATAGCTACGGAGCATACTACGCACGCTCAGAGAATAGAGACAAGCTGAGATTCCTTTTCCTGAAGTATCAGCGATTGATAACATGAGTTGCCCGTTAGTAAGAAAGTCATAAAAATCCCCTCCCACTTCTTTGGCGGCAATAAAGCGCGCAGCCATGTCTACGCCTGGAAACTTTGGAAGCTCTTTTGGCAAAATAGCGGCTTGGACTTCCTCACCAATGAGAAGCTCTTGTTCATAGGTTTCTTTTTCAAGCCTCTCTTTGTGAGCAACCTCTATATGTTCATCAAGTGAGCTCACGGTTTCATTAAATATCTCTCCAAGACCATTGATCTCAAACCCCATTGAGACGGAAGTATACCGTTTTTTTAAATCTCCACGTGCTACGTGGTCCATGATTTGAATGAGTTTACGAAGAGGTTTCCCAAGCTTTTTGGTCAAAAGAATCGCCCCTCCTCCCCCAACAAGAATAATGAGGCCAAGAATAATGAGGATCTTCATAAAAAAATAGGGAATATCCACAAAATTCACTTGCTCAGGTGCCGAAATAAGGAGGAAAAAGTTCGTTTTGGGAACATGTTTTTCTTTTGAAATAAAGGTTTCATCATTGAGAGAGTATTTCCCCTCAACAGGGCACACAAACTGATGCCCTTTAAGATTCTCATCCGTCGACGCAATGACCATTCCCTCTCTATCGATTAAGGAAGTTGAAGCAGACGAAATACTATTCTTTTCAATAGGAAAGTTCTTCGATAGGTGCGCCAAATGAAACACTGTGATCCATGCTTCATCGCGCTCAGGAACGTAACGGGTGAGATAAAAGATTGGAACAGAGGGTTCAACAACAAAAACAATCCCTTTTTTGGCTTCATCAATCAAGCCTGTAAAGTCCTTTCCCTTAATCGCTTCTTTAGACGCCATGTCCGAAGTGTATTGCCCGTTTTCCATTTTTTTAACATGAAATAACGCAACAACCCCGTCTCTTCGCGCAAGTTCATCGAGTTCCCCCTCGGGATTGGGAATCTTCCGGAGAAGATATGAAACTTCTGATAGCACCTCCATTTCGCGCGAGATAATACCTTCGATAAGACCCACTTTTTGATCCATAATCACCTTGAGTGTGAAGTTGTTATTATCTTTTTTAACGCGGAGATCATCGATGTAAAGCAGACCAACTAATGTGAGAAGTGGAATAATCAGGAAGAGTGTGGCAATCAGGAAGATACGGGCAGCAAGAGACCCCCCCATCCCACGAAGCTTTTCCTTTTTCTCCCGATTCATGCTATACTTCCCCTAAAAGCGGTTAGTTTTATGGTAACAAAAGAAATTAAGAGTTTACAACACCCTATTGTCAAGCATCTCGTTAAACTCCGGAAAGAGAAGAGGTACCGAGAAGAAAAAAGGTCTCTTCTTCTTGAAGGAAAGAAAATGGTCTGTGAGTACCAGGGGGAAATGGATCTACTCCTCACCACTAGAGGAGCAAGCATTCCCGATCATCTTTCTCCAAAGATACGCTTTGTTGTTCCTTCTGAAATTATTGAAAAAATTGCTGGGACATCTTCTCCTGAGCCGTTCCTTGCTGAGGTCCCCCTTCCCTCCCCACCAAGCCTCGATGGAAAAACGTGTATCCTTGCCCTGGATAGAATTAGCGACCCTGGAAACCTTGGAACCCTCATGCGCACGGCCTTAGCGTTCGGGTTCGACGGAGTTTTCCTTATTGGCTGCACCGACCCATTTTCTCCAAAAGCTCTGCGAGCAGCAAAAGGAGCGACATTTCATCTTCCCATTCGACATGGCAATGAAGGTGACCTTTTGCAGTTGATCGAAAGCAATCGTCTTACCCCTTATGTGGCCGACGCAGGTGGAGAAAATATTGCCATGCCAACTCCACTCGTTCTTATTCTTGGCAGTGAAGCCCATGGCCCCTGCGAAAGACTCAAAAACAGTGGCAAAACTGTCGCAATTTCAATAGATTCTCAAACTGAATCCTTGAATGTTGCAGTTGCTGGTGGCATCCTAATGAACAAAATTCGAGAAGCGCAGTGCCTAAATTTGATGATTACCTAGATTACGAAGAAGATTTCTACGGTGGTGGAAAACGGGAAGGTAGAAAAGAAAGGCGCGAGACTCAAGCGAAGGATCGATCAAAATATAAAAAAAGTGACCGCGACCAAAAAAATCAACAACTGAGAAAAGAAGAACCTCCTCTTGGTGCAAATGATCTGCGAGGAAGAGTCCTTACGATTTCTCCTGATACAATCGCAGTTTCCGCTGAGCATCAAACCTATTTTTGCTCACTCAAAGGAGCCCTTAAGAAAACAAAGACAAAACAAAAAAACCTCTTTGCCGTTGGTGACTGGGTCCATTTTGAAAAAAAGGGCGCTAACTCAGGAGCCATTCATCATATTGAAAAACGGACTTCAACACTTGTGCGCGCAGAAAACCTATCGCGTAGAAAAACACAATTGATTGCAGCAAACATCGATCAGGTTTTTATTGTCATGTCTCTTGTATCTCCAAAGTTCAAACCTCTTCTTGTAGATCGGTATATCCTTTCAGCAAAGAAAGGAAACATGCAACCAATTGTGATTATTAACAAAACCGATCTGTTAATAGATCCTCCTGAAAATATTTTAGAAGAAGAGATCGATGCCGAAAAAATTCTACTCGAAGAGTTTTTAGAAGCGTATCGCCCCTTGGGAATCCCTGTTGTGACACTTAGTGTTTCTACTGGGGAAGGACTTAAGGAACTCAAAGATCTTATGGAAAACAAAACTTCCGTATTTTCCGGGCAGTCGGGAGTGGGAAAATCCTCTTTGATTAATGCTGTTTTAGGAAGCGCCCTTCCGATCGGTCCCATCGCCCTAAAAACAAACAAGGGATCTCATACAACCACAACAGCTGAGCTGATTCCCCTTGCAAACAAAGCCTTTTGCATCGACACTCCTGGAATTAAAAGTTTCGGTCTTTGGGAAAATGATCCCGTGGCCATTCTTGAAATTTTTTCAGACTTTGTTCCCTTTGCAAAAAACTGCAAGTTCCCCAACTGCACCCATATTCATGAGCCCAACTGCAGCATTAAAAAAGCCCTTGAAGAGGAAAAACTTTCCCCTTTGCGCTATGCGTCGTACACCACATTACTTGAAGATACTCCTCCAAAAGAGTGGGAATAAATTCTCGGTTTTGTAAAATAAGCCTATGACAAAAATTAGCAGAATACATGCCCGGGAAATTCTCGATTCAAGAGGGAATCCCACAGTTAAAGTCGAAGTAACGACTGAAGATGGAGTGACTGGGAGGGCGGCAGTCCCTTCGGGAGCTTCAACCGGAGAACATGAAGCCGTTGAACTTCGTGACAATGATCCTAAAAGATACGGCGGCAAAGGAGTCTTAAAGGCTGTTGCCAATGTCAACGGTCCCTTGAATACCTTCCTTAAAGGATGGGATATCTTTGATCAGGAAGGACTCGACCGTGCCATGATTAAAGAAGATGGCACCTCAAACAAAGGCAACTTTGGAGCGAATGCTATCCTAGGCATTTCTCTTGGCGTTGCGCGTGCTGCTGCCATGACTAAAAAAATCCCCCTTTTCGAGTATATCGGATCCAAAGATTCAACCCTACTTCCTGTGCCGATGATGAATATCATCAACGGTGGCGTCCACGCTGATAATTCTCTCGATTTTCAAGAGTTTATGATCCTACCCATTGGCGCCCCTTCATTTTCGGAAGCGCTTCGATATGGAGCAGAAACGTTTCATGCTCTTAAAAAAATTCTTAAAGACAAAGGGTTAACAACATCAGTTGGCGATGAAGGAGGCTTTGCTCCCAATCTTTCCTCAGATGAGGAGGCACTAGAAGTCATTCTTTTGGCAATTGAAAAAGTTGGGCTCAAGCCCGGTAAAGATATCTCACTAGCCATGGACTGCGCAGCATCCGAATTTTACAATAAAGAGAAAAAACTTTACATCAATCGAGATGCAAAAGCTCAAGTCGATCACTTAGAAAAACTCTGCAATAAATTCCCCATTGATACCATTGAAGATGGGCTGGATGAAAATGATTGGGAGGGTTGGAAAATTTTAACAGAGCGTCTAGGAAAAAAGATCCAACTTATCGGTGACGATCTTTTTGTGACAAATACAGAGTTTCTTCAAAAAGGAATCGACTCCCATATTGCAAATTCCATCTTGATTAAAGTAAATCAAATTGGAACTCTCACAGAAACACTCGATGCGATTCACTTGGCAAAGAAAAACAACTATTTAACCGTCATTTCTCACCGATCAGGTGAAACTGAAGACACTTTTATCGCTGATTTAGCCGTTGCAACGCGTGCAGGACAAATCAAAACCGGTTCGCTTTCTCGCTCAGATCGGATTGCAAAATACAACCGCCTTCTCTTTATCGAGGAAAAGCTTGGCGCATCCGCTACATACTGGGCCTGTTGAGACAGTCGCTTTCTACAGACTTTGCGATTATTTTCGAGAAAAAACTGAAATTTTACAAATCGACATATGCCTAAGTATAGGAGAGTTATAAAATTTCAATTTTCCCCGGAAAGGGTGCAAAAGATGTAGGAATGGACTTTCTTAATAGGCCAACACTTGCAATAAAACCCATCCCTTAGATATGGAGATAGTATGGCGCGGCAAACTGTAGCTTTATTTGGAGAGGCAGAAAAGGGAGAAATCGGTTCTCCTCTTTTGATGAAGACTCTCTCTCATCTTAATGATACGTTAGGACATCCCCCCAAGGAAAGTCGAGGAATCTTCTTTGCTATTCAGTTTCTTCTCTATGAACAAGAAGTCATCTTCATCCGTGTTAAAGAAGAAGGGTTTAGCACCAAAGATTATCTCAAAGGAATGAAGCATCTCCAAAACAAGAAGCAGATTTCTCATCTCACCGCTCTGTGCCTTCCTGGAGTCGGTGATGCTCGTATTCTCGATGCAACACACCCCGTCACAGATACACACGAGGCTCTCATCATTACAACCGAGCAAGACCTCTACGACTATCTCACCTCTCTTCAACTGCCCAATATTTAAAGCTTTTGATATGCTCCTTTCCAAACCACTGGAGGTTTGTATGAAAAAATTGAGCCTATTATTATTCCCCCTGTTTGTATTTGCGAATGTAATTTCTCACGAAGATCTTCCATCTTTTCGAAAGGCTGGGGCAACACTCTCTGGTCTTGCAACATCAAGTATGGGAGCAAAACAATACGAAGTATGGCGCAGCTCTTTAGCGCCAGGAGGGTACACCCCTCTTCACACCCATGCATCAGAGGAAATTTGTATCTATTTAAGTGGAAAAGGAAAAGCTGTTATTGGTGGTGAAGAAATGTATTTTGAAGCTCCATGCACAATCATCTGCCCTGCAAATATTGAACATCAGTTTTTCAATATCGGGGAGGAGCCAAGCGACCAGATTCTCATCCTTGGCATTGACTCCACCATTGTTGATGCTGACAAAGAGGTCATGAACCTCCCTTGGAGAAGGTGATTAATTAAAATAAGTGGTGAGACCATCTTGAGTTGGCTTCAGCGACTTGTCCCCTTTTTTCCAGTTGGCAGGACACACTTCACCATTTTCCTCATGGAAGATCAGCGCATCAAGAAGGCGAATCGCCTCATCAACTGAGCGTCCAAGTGGCAGATCGTTCACAAGTTGATGACGGATCACCCCTTCTTTATCGATCAAGAAAAGTCCTCGAAATGCAACACCATCTTCTTCGTTAAGCACATGGTAATCGCGAGCAATATTTTTATTTAGATCAGCAACGAGAGGATATGTGACCCCTTCGATTCCACCCTTTGCCTTAGGAGTGTTGACCCATGCTAAGTGGCAAAATGCGCTATCAACTGAACATCCAATCACTTGAGCACCGCGTGCTTCAAACTCCCCAAGCTTTTCTTGAAATGCATGCAATTCTGTCGGGCATACGAAAGTGAAATCTAAAGGATAGAAAAAGAAAATAACGTACTTTCCATTAAATAGATCAAGGGAGAAATTGTCGTTGATTTTCCCTTTTGCAACGGCCTGTGCTTTAAAGTTCGGGGCTTTTTTTCCAATAAGTAAACTGTTCATAGGATTTCCTTGGGTTTTCGACGATTATACACTAACTGAAGATTTCGCGCGCGCGCGGAAGCCAATTTTCATCTCCAATAGTGGTGGAGGGGCCATGCCCAGAATAAACCACCGTGTCAGGGGGAAGCTTTTCTAACTTTTCAAGGGAACTCCACATATCAGCACGATTTGCTGTTGCAAGGGAGATGTTTCCAATAGAACCCTTGAATAGGGTATCTCCAGCAAATAATATTTTTTCTTTTTCAATATGAAAGCAAACGCCCCCAGGAGTATGACCTGGAGTTTCAATCACCTTCAGATCGAGGTGACCCACAGAAATGACTTGCCCCTTTTTGAGGTCAAACTCAGGCTCAACACCTTCAATTTCCATCATCAAAGGAACACCATCGGATCCTGGAGACATCACGTTATTGCGATCATTTTTGTGAACATAAACAGGAATCCCAAAGCTTTTCTTGATTTTCTTAAGGTCTCCAATGTGATCCCAGTGCGAATGCGTTAATAAAACCGCCTCCACTACAATTCCACCTGCTGCTTGGATCAAAGATTCAGCACTTCCTGGCGCAGGGTCGATAAAAATGCCTTTGCTCGTTTCAGAACAGGATAAAAGATAAGCATTGGTTTCAAAAGGGCCTGAGGGAAAACATTGAACTTGGGACATACTAGCGCCTAGATCCTTAAATGGTGCACCGGAGAGGACTCGAACCTCTAACCTCCTGGTCCGTAGCCAGGTACTCTATCCAATTGAGCTACCGGTGCAGAGTCAATCCATTTTGCGTGAAAAACGCTTTTCTCGCAAGAGAAAAGCGCACTCCTTAAGCCTGATCTACTGGGTGGTAGATCGTGCTTGTTTCGATTGATTTTAAAAGCAACCCTGGGTATTCCGTGACAATCGTGCCCCCCCTTCAAGAGTGAATCCCCCTGGTGCCGATCTATTCTGAATGATTTGATCTTCGATCCCCCCTTTAATAGCGTTAAGGGTAAACTCACGAGAACACACCTTATTAACGTGGATAATCGTTTGTTGCCATTGTGCGTCATCACCTTTAATATATTTTGAATAGACCAAAATCACTTTGGTCATCGTATTAGAAAACCAGCTATCTACATAAAATCAGGGTCATTTTCAATGCTATCTAAGGCCTTTTCAACATCTTCAGCAAAAACTGCTTGATAGATTTCATCATTTTGAACAGACGAAATTTCCATGGCTTCACCTATACGTTATAAAATAGGAGCGTTACACTCTCTCTAAGAGATTGATTCCAATCCAAGGTTTTTTTGCGTCTATTTTATTGATCTCTCCAGTATACTTCGCCCCATTATGATTGATTGGAATGCCCAGTGGGAGCTTCATGCTCCAAATTTTTTGAATGGATTTGCACATGTCTCTTTAAAAGACTTTGGTGGACCAGACGTGGGCTTTAAAATGGCCCCCGGCCCAGGCTTTGGAGATCTCTCTCACCCCACAACTAAAATAATGCTTACCCTCATGCCGCAGACGATAGAAGGATCTGTGATTGATATCGGATGCGGAAGTGGTGTCCTCTCCATTGCTGCAAAGCTCTCAGGCGCTACCAACGTCATGGGCATCGATATTGAGAAGCAAGCCGTCAAACATGCTAGGCTTAACGCAGCGCTCAACAATCTCAACTGCTCCTTTAGTCAAAAACTTCTACAACCACCTAAAAACCCGCTCATCCTCATGAATATGATTTCTTCAGAGCAGTCCATTGCTTGGGATTCTTTCCCTACTTGTCACAGCTCTATCCTGATTGTTTCTGGATTTCCTGTTGAAGAAGCCGATCCCAACCATTACGGCAAGATTGTCAAAAAACTCGAACTAGATGGGTGGAAAGGTTTTGTCATTCACCTATAACCTCACAACTGCTAGAATCTTTTGCAAACCCCGGAGAAGGAAATAAAGCACCCAGAATTCAACATTATTGGCATCGAAACAAGAACCACAAACGAAAATGACCAGGCAGCAACTGATATAGGTGCGTTGTGGAAAAATTTTCTTGAAAATCAAGTTCTTGATAAAATTCCAAACAAAGAAGATACGACCATTTATAGCGTCTACACCGATTATGAAAAGGATCACACAAAGCCTTATACTGTGGTTTTAGGATGCAAGGTTGCTCACCTAGATGAAGTTCCCGAGGGGATGGTAGGACGTCTGATTCCAGGTGGAACGTTTACCCAATTTACTGCAAAGGGAAACCTCTATGAAGGCGCTGTATATGCAGAATGGCTTAAAATTTGGAAGGCCCCCTTAAACCGGAAGTTTACTGCAGACTACGAAGTATACGGCCCTAAATCCCACACCCCGGAAAGTGCTGAAGTCGACATCTTTATTGCTGTTGACTAGAATCCTACAGTGAGACGGAGATAAGGACCTGCTAAAATAAAAGTGTCTTTGTCTCGACTTGCAATATCCGCGATTACAGAGGTGCTATTGATGCGATATGTGAGAATCCGATTCACTTCTTTAAGTTCTGCATAAAGATAGGTGCGGTATCCCCCAATAACCATCAGTGAAACACTATTGGACCACTCATATTTATAGTGAAGACCAAGATCTAAATTAATATTTGGAATCACCTGGAATTTTGCATTGTCGGTCCACTTTCCTACATCGACAAGCCGAGGCTGATCAACTCCTGCTAAGGAGGAATCGGCAAGAATACTATAGGTCCCTCGAAACCAGATTTTTGAAAAAAAAGTTGCTATCTGCAAAGCAAAATTAACACTCACGTCATGAGTGCCACAACATCTTAGTAAATTAAAATCCAAAATGCCATTCGAGTTTTGGACCCAGCCCCCAAATACGTGTTTTTCGCTGGGACTTAACCTCTGCTTCATATGTCGTAAAAGGAGCTCCCTGCACACCAGTGGTGATAAGGTGATCATCATTATGCAAGGAAAAGAAACAATGAACATCATTGAACGCAAGTCCCCCACCAAGAGCAAAGCTGATATGCTCATACATAGGGAATCGGCACATTACAATAAGATCTGCAATATGAAGGTGAAGATGCTGTTTTCTAAAGTCTTTTTGTATGCTGCGCTGCGAAGTCCCATTTTGCAAAGCAAAAGTATTGTCGGTATTTAGGTTGCCATCGCCGTTATTCTTAATGTAGGTGTACCCGGCATACAGCGGATTACGGGTAGGAGGAATGCGATAAAGAGCTTTGACTCGATACCCAAAATTATAATCAGGATTTATCGATTCATCTTTTTGATTGAAGACCGGAACAGGATTGTTGAACATTCCAAGGTTGTAAATCACTGCCGCTTCAGAATAGGTCGTACTCAAACTCGATGTAAGTAGAAGTAGCTCTCCTGTCAACTCAATATTTTCTTGTTCTCAAACGGATTCCTGGTGGCCTTTATAATAAGCAATCTGCTCTGGAGTCGGTCCTTGCTCAGCAAAAACACCTCCAGAAAATGCTAGGAAAAATAGAAAAAAACCAAGCCGCTTCATAAGTGTAAATCTATGACCAGTTTGGTTTTTTACGTCAAATATCAAAAAAAAAGAGGGCCGATTGGCCCTCTCTAGTAGATTAGGAATTACATCATTCCCATGCCAGGCATTCCGCCCATACCGCCCATTCCAGGCATACCTCCCATTCCTCCCATGCCACCCATTCCGGGCATACCTCCTTCAGCTGGAGCATCTGACTTGGGCTCGGGTTTATCGGTAATCATACAAGCAATGGTAATGAGTAGACTTGCAATCGAAGCTGCATGCTTTAAGGCACTCTTTGTGACAAGAACAGGGTCGATTACCCCAGCCTTAAGAAGGTCTTCAAAGGTGTCGGTCAAACCGTTATATCCAAACGCTCCTTCCCCTTCATAGACTTTTTCAGCGATTAAGTTTCCTTCCTTACCACAGTTTGTTGCAATGGCAGTAGCAGGAGCAAAAGCGGCCTTTCGAACAATTTCGAGACCGATTTTTTCTTCGCCTTTCAGCTTAAGATTCTCAAGTCCCTTGACAGCACGAAGAAGGGCTACCCCTCCACCAGGAATGATGCCATCAATTACAGCTGCGCGCGTCGCATGAAGAGCATCTTCAACACGAGCTTTTTTCTCTTTCATTTCAGTTTCGGTTGCAGCACCAACATTGATAACCGCGACGCCTCCTGCAAGTTTTGCTAGGCGCTCCTCAAGATTTCCACGCTCGTAATCAGAGGTTGTGTTTTCCATTTCACCTCTGACTTGCTTAATTCTTTCTTGAACGGCATCGTGGTTGCCTGCTCCATCAATAATCGTGGTTTCTTCTTTGCCAACTTTAATTGTCTTAGCGCTTCCAAGAACTTCTAGCCCAACATCTTCCAAGCTAAGACCGACATCTTCAGTCACAAGAGTCGCTCCAGTTAAAATCGCAATGTCTTGAAGAATTGCCTTACGGCGATCTCCAAATGCAGGTGCTTTTACAGCACAAAGAGGCATGCCCCCTTTAAGCTTGTTAATCACAAGTGTAGCAAGCGCCTCGCCATCGAGGTCTTCTGCAATAATTAACAAAGGCCTTTGTCCTTGCTCCATGATCTTTTCTAAGACAGGAACAAGCTCTTTAGCATTTGAAATCTTCTTATCGGTGATCAGAATCTGCGCACCCGACAATTCCGTGGTCATTTTCTCTGCGTTAGTGACGAAGTAAGGAGAGAGATATCCTTTATCGAACTGCATTCCTTCTACAACATCAAGAACAGTATCGATCCCCTTTGCATCAGCGATTGTAATCGTTCCATCTTTACCAACTTTATCCATTGCCTTCGCAATCATCTCGCCTATTTCAGGATCGTTATTTGCAGAGATGGTTGCAACCTGTTTAATCTCTTCATGCTTACTAACAGGCGTTGAAAGTTTGTTGAGCTCTTCAACCATAGACTGAACAGCTTTATCGATTCCTCGCTTCACGCTCATAGGGTTTGCACCGGCTATGACGTTTTTCACGCCTTCTTTAAAAATCGCTTCTCCTAGAACAATCGCTGTTGTGGTTCCATCACCAGCAACATCAGAGGTCTTTGAAGAGGCTTCCTTCACAAGCTGAGCCCCGATATTTTCAAACTTATCTTTAAGTGCTATCTCTTTCGCAACAGTCACACCATCTTTCGTTGAAAGGGGAAGCCCCATTCCTTTATTAATGACAACATTGCGCCCTTTAGGCCCAAGAGTCACGATTACAGCTTTTGCTAGAGTCTTCACGCCTTTAAGGATCGACTTAAGGGCATTTTCATTAAATTGCATCATTTTCGCCATGGGTCTTCTCCTTATTCTACAACGGCTAGGATATCGTCTTCAGACATGATGAGAAACTCTTCCTCATCGGAATTTACTTCAGTTCCAGCAAAAGAACCAAATAGGACTTTATCGCCCATCTTGACTTCCATTCTGGTCACGGCGCCATCGTCCTGCATTTTTCCAGGCCCTACAGCTATAACTTCACCTTGCTTAGGCTTTTCCTGTGCCGAATCAGGAAGCAGTATTCCTCCCTTGGTCATCTCAGCTTCGCTGCGTTTAACAAGTAGTCGGTTTCCTAGTGGCTTAAATTTTTTGAATGACATCGTAATTACACTCCTATAAGGATGGGTTTTTTAGTCAGAATCATAGATTAGCTCTCTCTTTTTGTCAACCGACTTAGCAAATAAACTTCCCGATTGCTAACTCTCTTCTATTATTTTTTCCGATACCTTTCATCCTCAAAATATACCGTACTGTCAGTACAGCCTAGGTTCTAGTATAGGACCTATTACCCCTAAAAGCCCAAATGATCTTCCTGTTGCCAAACCGGTCCCTGTTGTCCCAGCAAAAGAAACTCTCTGGAAATCAAGTGCATTGGGCTTTATCCCAACAAATGGCTGCTTGGCCTAAAGAGAAGACTGCAACAAACACCTCTGGCCTATACTGCATGGGCTGGAACCTAGAAGAGAGGGAATGACATTTAATGTCCCTACAAACTTCCATTATATTTCTGATGCAGGGAACCCTGCCCATGATTATATTGCTCAAGACCTAGATTCCGGGTTTTCCATTGGAGCGACTGAGTTAAATGACCCTCCAACTGTTTCCTGGGAGCCTTCTGAAACAGGTAACATGCTGCGAAATGTTTCCTACCACAATGATGGTCTCGTCATCCATGACGTACAAGGAAGTGTATTCCAAAGTGCCTTTTATAATGGTCTATCTCCGGACATATAACTCCCATCTGGTGGCACCTTTTCACAATCACAACTTTCTCAGCAAAATGTAACCAAATACCAAATTGAAACCTCGACCCTAGTATATATCGTAACCTAGACCTCTACAAAGGCCACTCCTGGCTTTTAGGAATAGGAAAAGCATTAGGGGCAGGTAACAACACTGAAAGTGAATCGGAAGCTCTATTAGGAAGCATGAGCGTCCTAGCCTAGCTAGAAACGACCCAAAATGGTTCGGATCAAGAAAAAATAGCTCAAACCCATTGGAGTTTAGAAAGTGCGTCTTTCCATACCTACTACCAAAACACTGAAAATAGCCCCTATAATGATGTTTCAACAGAGTTCGTAAAAAATCACCCAGTTGTTTCGCTAATATGGCAAGGAAAAATTTGTGATGAAACCTGGTGGGGAAATGATTGGGACCGCATTATCGCTTGTAAAAACATGCCAGATTCCGCTAAATTAATGGATAATTACCTAGATACAACCCCTGCATATATTAAAAGACTTGCAGACTATGTCATATCCAATTGGGACAATTTTGATGATAAAAATACAATTCAGTCTGTGTTAATCGCAGTTGTTGCTAAAACAGACCCTGCAACAGCGGATAAATTTATTGATTTTGTGAATCAAAAGAATTATTTCGATCCAGAAACAAATGCATTCATTTTAAGAGTGATTTCTAGCTACGCTGAAAATTAGCAGAAGGAAATCCCCTCAATCTACTGACACTAGAGATTCTTCTCAAATACAGGCAAGACAAAGGACCTTGGGTTAATGACTTAAGGCCCTATTGTTATTCTTGAAAATTAGTATAGAAGATACTTAGCACGAGTTTCTTTAAATTGCTCACGCTCACTTTTTTGATATGCGATCATTTTCCAAGCGGCATACCGTTCATTAAGCATGAGTCGATAGATCTCATCATTGCCATTGGCAAGACAAAACAATCTTTTCTTGTTTCCGTTAACTTTTTCAAGATATCCCTTGGTTTCCTGAGGATACAGACTCTTTAAAATTCCCATTAGAAGGTATTGGACACTAAGAGGTTGATACTGAAGCATATCTGTCACTCGAATGAGAACACCATGGCAATCCTTTCCCTTAAGGGATCCATAAATGGGACGGTAATGAAAAGGAAAAAAGTGAACACCTGAGAGTTTTTGACTATTAAGCTTTTCAGCAAAGGCCTCTGCATCAATCCATGGAGCCCCAACAACTTTAAAAGGGAGGGTATACCCCACTCCAATATTGACCATTTCCAATTCCCCCAGAATTCCGGTTGAGGCATAGAAAAGTGGCGTATCTGCCTCAGGAATATGGGGGCTTGTCGGAATCCAGGTCAATCCCGTCTCTTTAAAGGACATGGTACGCTTCCATCCCTTCATAGGAATGACTTTGAGATTGCACCCAACTTTATACTCTCCATTAAAAAAATTAGCGAGCTCACCAATGGTCATTCCATGGCAATAGGGAACATTGACATATCCTATAAAAGAGCGCCACTTAGGTTCCAGCATTCCCCCATCGATAATCAGCCCATTGATGGGGTTGGGGCGATCAAAAACAATGACAGGGATTTTTCGTTTTGCCGCCTCTTCCATCACATAAAATAGCGTGGTCGCGTAAGTATATGAACGCACTCCAATGTCTTGAATATCATAGATCAAGATGTCAACCCCCCTTAACATCTCTTCTGTTGGACGTCGCGTTTTTCCATGCAAGCTATAGACCTTAAGCTTTCCAGCTTTTCCATCGCTGGTGTTTTCTCCAGCATAGTCGGTCCCAGACCACCCATGTTCTGGACTAAAGAGAGCCACAATCTTCATTCCTTCCTTCTGAAGAACTTCAATCGTTGGAGTCATCCTCTTATCAACCCCCGTATGATTGCTAACAAGCCCTACCCGTTTGTTTTGCAACCCCTTGTAATGCTCCTCCTTAAAGAAAACATCAACACCAAGATCTACTGATGCAAGAAGGGGGAGGAAAAAAAAAGTAAAGATCATTCGCCACATATCAGAAAAGCTTAGATGAAAAATGATTTTTCTTATACAAGAACAATTACGGGAGAATATGTTTTATAGCAATTAGGTCCTAAATGTCAGATAAACACCATGAGTCAAAGCAGATGCACCTAGCGCGCGATCTATTAGGATCGGTGAGGGGATCTCCTATGTCCCTCCAAGACAGGGAGAAAAAATCTATTGAACTTGCCGCTCTGATTTTGTCCGAATCAAACAAGGCCCTGACTAAAGAAGAAAGGAAACGGTATGGTGAACTTCATCGAATGATGAGTGACCCTGTAGGAAAAGTTTTTCTCACTGCCATGACAGACCAGTGTTTCCGGTCGAAAAATAATCAGCGCATCGCAAACCAAATGGTCTACCTCCTTAATCTTTATGGGATCCCAAAATTCTTTTCTCCTTTTAAACGACTGCAGCTCTATTTCTTTAAGTTATTTGGAGCAAAACTTGCTAACATCCTCGTTCCCCTGGCAATCTTCACTCTGCGCAAAGAGACTTCATCGGTTATTATCCCCGGAGAAAAGGGACCTCTTTCTCGTCATATCAAGAAAAGGAAAGAGCAAGGAATCCGCCTCAACCTTAACCATCTTGGAGAAGCAATCCTCGGAGAAGAGGAAGCTGTCCGCCGAATGCATATCTATTTAGCGGACTTGAAACATCCCCATATCGACTACGTTTCCATCAAGATCTCAACAATTTGTTCCCAACTCAACCTTCTCTCATGGGATCGAACACTTAATGACTTAGAGGAACGCCTCAAAAAACTTTACATTGCCGCAATGGAAAATCCAATCACCCTTCTTGATGGAAGGAAAAGTTCAAAGTTCGTCAACCTCGACATGGAAGAATATCGTGATCTTCATCTGACAAAGGATCTATTCATAAAAATTCTAAGCGAGCCTGAGTTCCACTCCCTTTCTGCAGGAATCGTTTTGCAAGCCTACCTCCCAGATAGCCATGAAATCCAAAAGGAAATCACCGAGTGGGCAATTAAGCGGGTGAAAAATGGAGGGGCTCCTATTAAGGTGCGGATTGTAAAAGGGGCCAATATGGCAATGGAGCAACATGAAGCATCTCTTAAAGAATGGCCGCAGGCTCCTTATACAAGCAAAGTGAGAACCGATGCGAACTACAAAAGAATGGTAGTCTACGCCTGCGAACCTGAAAATGCCCGTGCAGTTCATATTGGAATCGCTTCTCACAATATCTTTGATATTTCATTTGCCATGATCTTGCGATTAGAAAATCGAGTAGAGCGAGAGATTACTTTTGAAATGCTTGAAGGAATGGCCGACCATATGAGACGGGTCGTCCAGGCCCTTACCGGAGACATGCTCCTCTATTGCGCCGTTGCTACTCGCCAGGATTTCCAAAGCGCCATTGCTTACCTTATCCGCCGTTTAGATGAAAATACAGGCGCCGAAAACTTCCTTGCTCATAGTTTTGGTCTCAAAGCTGGAACAAAAGAATGGAAAGTCCAGTCCTCTCTTTTCTCCGAGGCCTGCAAACTAAAAAACACAATAGAAAATGAACCTAGAAAAAAGCAAAATCGCCTTGAAGCCCCCTCTCACCTCGGTCCCAATTCCCCATTTGAAAACGAAGCAGACACCGATTTTTCACTCACCCAGAATAGGAAGTGGGCTGAAGAAATTATCAAAAAGTGGAAAGGAAAAAAGATTACACCCGTCCCCCTTGTAATCGAAGGGAAAGAAATTCACACTCAAGATGAAGGGAAAGCAATCGATCCCTCTCAGCCCGATCATCCCTATTATACCTATTCAAAGGGAGGATGGGAAGAGATCAATCGTGCTCTTAACTCTGCAAAAAAAGAAGAAGGCAACTGGGCGAACACTCCGGTTGAAGAAAGATGCATGCTTCTTTCTAAAGCAGCACAAGAACTTAGGAAGCAGCGGGCCGATCAATTGGGTTCAATGATTGGAGATGCAGGAAAATCTCTTATTGAAGCAGATGTTGAGCTCTCTGAAGCAATTGACTTTGCTGAATATTACCGCCGCTCAATGCGACAGTTCTCAGCCCTCAAAGACCTTGAATGGACACCGAAAGGAACCATCCTTGTCGCGTCTCCTTGGAACTTTCCAAAAGCGATTCCTTGCGGAGGAATCCTTGCTGCACTGGTTACAGGAAATTGCGTTCTTTTTAAACCTGCACCTGAGACTGTTTACACAGGTTATGAACTTGTCAAAGCTTTATGGAAAGCGGGGATTCCAAAAAAAGTCCTTCAGTTTATCAATTGCGACGATGACCCTGTTGGCTCCAAGCTCATTCAAGATAAGAGAGTGAATGCTGTTATCTTAACGGGAGCAACAAGCACAGGAAAACTCTTTATGAAACTCCGCCCCGGGATTGACCTCTATGCAGAAACAGGCGGAAAAAATGCTATTATCGTTAGTGCGCTTTCAGACAGAGATTTAGCGATTAAAGAGATTATCCACTCAGCATTTGGACATAATGGGCAAAAGTGTAGCGCTGCCTCCTTAGTCATCTTAGAAAAAGAGGTCTACGATGACTCTCACTTTATGGAGCAACTCCGAGATGCCGCTGCAAGCTTAAAAGTTGGGTCTCCATGGGATCTTGCGAATAAAATGACACCTTTGATCAATCCTCCAAACGAATCACTCCACAGAGGGCTCACCACATTAGAACCTGGAGAATCGTGGCTTCTTGAGCCCAAACAAAACCCAAACAACCCCCATATGTGGACACCGGGGATTAAACTCGGCGTCAAACGGGGAAATTACACACACAAAACAGAGCTTTTTGGGCCTGTCCTAGGCCTCGTACGAGCAGACAACCTCGATCAGGCCATTCATATTGCGAACTCCACTCCTTATGGACTGACTTCGGGAATCCATTCCCTTGACAAACGAGAACAGCAAAAATGGCAACGCCTTATCATTGCAGGAAACTGTTACATCAATCGAAGCATTACAGGAGCAATTGTCCGTCGTCAAGCCTTTGGAGGGACAAAAAGCAGTTGCTTTGGCCATGGATCTAAAGCAGGAGGCCCTAACTATCTCACGCAGTTTATGACTGCGAAACAAGTGGGGGTCCCCAAAGAAAAATTTCCCGTTGGTGATTGGGTAAACAACCTCACACGCTTCCTTGAAAAAATCGATCTTTCAGCCGAAGATCTCGGTGTATGGTACGCAAGCATTTCTAGTTATGCCTACCACTGGCAACAATTCAAACGAGATAAAGACCAATCTAAAGTAGTTGGTGAAGATAATTATTTCCATTACCTTCCCCACAAAAAAATGATCTTTCGCATCACTTCTCAAGATGACCCTCTTGACTACCTCAGAGTTTTTGCAGCCGCTTTAACAACAGGGACACGCCTTGAGATCAGCTGGGGGAAAAATGAGGAGGCAAAGCAACGTCATGCAAATTGGGAAGCCCTCCTCCCCATTTTCAACATCTTAGAGGAGGATGAACCTAGCTTCATTAACCGCTTAGAACACGGACACATCAAAAGGATCAGAATGCTTCAAAAGCCATCAGCTGCTCTTGAAAAGAAAGCTGCCGAAATTACTTGTTACATTGACCACGCCCCAGCCCTTGCGAATGGCCGCATTGAACTTCTTCATTATCTACGCGAAATGTCTCTCTCTGTTTCCTACCACCGTTACGGAAACCTTGGTCTTCGCGAAGGCGAGCTCCGCCGCCCTATTCTCTAAAATTTCACAAACTATACAAACTGCCACTGTCGCTTCTTTACATTTTTGTTTTGATCAATTAAATTTTTCTATTGCAAAAGAGGCAATGTGTTAATATGAGACTTGGTAAACTTCTTTTCTTTTTCTGTTTGCCAGCACTTATTTGGAACGCTCCCCTCATCAGCTCTGCTCCAAGTCAAAAACGCCCTACCTTTTGCCCTTGGGACCTTCTCAAGTTTCAGAATCTCTCTTATGATAATATCACCTCTTTTATCGAAACAGTGGAATATGGAGACCCCAGTCAATTTTTCGATAAAACCCAAACTTATGAAATCTTAAACTTTGTAACGTTTCTTGCTCGAAATGGGATTTCCAGCTGGGATACCGCAGCTCAAGAGGAGCTCGAAAGAGATATTGAATGGCTGTTTTCAGATCAAGATGAGGAGAGGACTCACCCTTGGTGGTCATTGTCAGCTTGGACTGGTAAAGAGTTCTCGAGTGTTCCTGCCGTTTTTCAATCCAATGAAACAGTGCAAATCATTCAATGCGAAAATTGGCTTTCTAAAAAGTGGAACAAAACCAAAAAATTTGTCAAAAAACATAAAAAACCGATCATCATTGCCACTGCTGTCATTGTTGTAGCAACCGTTGTGATCGTTGCAACTGGTGGGGCTGGCGCCTCTCCACTTGCAGGAGCCGCTGCGGCAGCTGGAGCCGCAGGTTCAAATTCCCCCAACAACGAAGATCATCCCCACATTAACAAACCTGGGGATGTCAGAGTTCAAGACGATGCCCCGCCACAAGAAATCCATCAAAAAGATCCTCCTTTAGCTACTCACCCGATGAGCAGTCCAAATACAAATCAATCCCTTCCAGCCTATCCACAAGTGGAAGCAGTGGAGAATCAGGATGCTGGGGCACTCTCTGAAACGATTCAATATCATTCTGAAATGATTAAGGAAACCCTTTCAGAAGAGTTGCCAGGTGAAGCTTTTAATGTGCCGTCGGTTGACGAACCAACATTCTGGGAAAATGCCGCCAACAAAACTAAAGAAGTCACTTCTTGGCTTGCCCATGATGCATTAAAAGATACCGCCGAGTGTATCGGGGTTCCAAATGAAGCAGCCCACGAATATCATGAGAAAATTGACGAGATTTTTGGAACCGATCATGCTTCCCAATACACCCCTGAGGCCTTAGAAAAAGAACCCAAAATTGTTAAGGGAGTTCTTCCTCCGCCCGGAGGAAGTCTAACCACTACTGCCAAACGCGTAGCTACTATTACTGGCTCTACAGGAGTTGCCACAGCTACCGCTACTGTCGGTTCTGCCCTTACAAAAGGCATATCAAGCCCCCCGCCAACATCCCTCAACTGCAACTAGAAAATCAAATAAGAAATGAGCTAGCAGAAAAGGGTTATGATACCCCTCCAAGGCCTGAGGGAATTCCGGAAAATTGGAATATAGCCCCCTCTGACAAAGGAGGAGGTGTGAAATATACCTTAGAAACTACTAAAAAGAATGGTGATTTATATAATAAAGAAGAAGTTAGGGTGATGCCCGCCAATCCTAATAGTCCTAATGAGGCTCAACGAAGACCCTATGTAAAACACCGAGTTGAAGATAACTTCTATGATAAGGATGGAAACGTTGTTGACAAAACCACCTTGGAAGCTCACATTGATCACGGTGAATATGACTTTGAGAAAATTTCAGAAAAAATTAGGTCAGAATAAGTATGCTAGACAGAAACGCCCAGAATTACTATCGGAATATTTTTTTAGATAGCCTCGACGATATCTCCAATGTAGAAAAACAGGAGAAGGCTTGGATTCATGGTAATTATGAAGGGTTTAATACTTTTGTAGAAATTTTCGAAGGATTTATTTCTCCTTGTGAGTCTGTCAAAAAGTGGTCTATTTTTTCAGACCAACAGCGTCAAGATCTCCAAAGGCTTTATGATTTGCTGATCAATTATGATGATACAAAAAAAGTCGGAAATCAGATTTTCGAAAAAAGTGATAAGGAGATCTGCCAAGATCCCGCCTGGAAAGAAATAAGGGAATTTGGAAAGCACCTGTATGAAGAACTCAGTAAAGTCCCTTTATAGGCTAATAGAGATTGAAGCGGAAGAAATTTATTGGGAGAATAGATTATTTGCCATGATCTTGCGATTAGAAAATCGAGTAGAGCGAGAGATTACTTTTGAAATGCTTGAAGGAATGGCCGACCATATGAGACGGGTCGTCCAGGTGACCTTGCCCCGAAAAAGTGGACGGATATGATATAGACTTTTCAAGAAAATGAGGAGTTTAAAAGAATGAAGAAATTTGACGAAGAATTCAAAGCCTCGAGATACTTGCGTTTCATGATCTACGATGATTCTAGATGATAACACCTTGCCGTACATGCTGAAGAGTTCTTTGAGCTGAGACGAAGTCACGCTTTCTGCTAGTCCTTTTACAAATATGTCCATATTTTGCCTTTTTGGGTTTGATTAGCAAATATCACGCTAAATATAAGCGCTTTATTTTTATATAGCCATAGGGTCATACCAGGAAGTAGAAGATAGGCTCTTATAGCGCAACTATGGGAGGCAATATCGAGCTAAACTTTCTCTCCTGTGAGTTCTTCATAGACAGACTTGGTTTTTGATGAAATGGAAGACGATAACGGGACTGGGCAGCTTTTGATGTTTGCGATTTAGGCCTATTCATCTTTTTCCATTTCTTTGATTTCTTCCATTGTAGTTCTTAAGTCGGATAGTTTCGACATCCATAGAAACCTATACTTTTCTGGTGCTTCAATATGTATTTTAAATTTTCCATTGTCTGGTTTTTCGACTAGGAAGTGATCCGTAAGTTCTTGAACCATGCTATATTG
The DNA here is from genome assembly GCF_963457595.1 of Candidatus Neptunochlamydia sp. REUL1. Taxonomy (GTDB): domain Bacteria; phylum Chlamydiota; class Chlamydiia; order Chlamydiales; family Simkaniaceae; genus Neptunichlamydia. The sequence goes on along the minus strand of NZ_OY735137.1, from coordinate 1,119,355 downwards.
TTCTTTCATGTTATTCCTTTTTAAGTCCCTTAGGGAAAACTCTTATGTTTTCAGCCTCTATTTTTTTGTTTTTGAATCCTTCATATTCTATAATGTGAGAATGCGGGTTGTCATGAGGATATGTACGTAATAAATCAATCCTAAACTGTCTCAAACCATACTTCGATTCTATAAGAATATCTCCGGCCTCATTATAGAAAGCTCTAGATTCCCTTCCAACAAAACTTTCTATTTGGTCTATGATTCTCACTTCTCTTTCAGCAAGCTTCATAGCCGTTTTATCACTAACGAAGCCACTTCTATAGAATGGCTGTTGTATCCTCTCAATAGCTCTTGCGTTATTGGGTAGCGTGAAACTAAGAGTGACCTTGCCCCGAAAAAGTGGACGGATATGATATAGACTTTTCAAGAAAATGAGGAGTTTAAAAGAATGAAGAATATAATGCTCCCCAAAATTTAGACAGGTGTGTTTAGGAGAATAAGCTGTCTCGGATAGACTAAAAGGAGATAGTTTATGAAACGGAGAAAAATGAGCAGTAAATATTCACCCGCCCTTAAGTTTAGAGTCGCTTTGGCTGCTTTAAAGGGAAACAAGACGATAGCAGAGCTATGCCAAGAATTTGGTGTGGCTTCCAGTCAGATTTATGCCTGGAAAAAGGACCTTGAAGAAAGAGGGCTTGAAATTTTTGAAACGAAGAGCCCAGAGCACTCTCATCGGGTAGAAGTTGATAAACTTCATGGAGTCATAGGGAAGCTGAAGGTTGAAAACGATTTTTTAGAGAGAGCGCTTGGAAGCTCCCACTAAAGGAGCGACAGGCGCTTGTAAAATTGAAAGGCAATTTAAGCCTAGCAAAAAAGGCTAAGCTGCTAAAGATCAATAGATCTACGATTTACTATCAGTCTTGTAAAAAAGAGGATGTAGATCTGATGAATGAAATCCGCGATCTGTATGAAAAGCATTGCTTTTTGGGGTATCGACGGATCACTGAAATTTTAAACAGGAGAATGGAGACAAAGGTCAACAGAAAGAAAGTCTTGAGGCTCATGAGAAAGATGGGGCTTATGGCTGTTTACCCCAAGAGAAAGCTGTCAAATAGAAATGATGATGATCCAGTTTATCCTTATCTCTTAAAGGAAAAGCCACCCCTCAAGCCAAATGATTGTTGGGCGGTTGATATCACATACATAAGAATATGTGGAGGATATGCTTACTTAACAGGGCTTATTGACTGGGTAAGCCGGCGGATTATGGGTTGGAGCTTGAGTCCTTTTTTGGATGCCAGCTCATGTTTAGAAGCATTGAATCAGGGGTTAAAAAAAGAGTTTCCAAAGATGGTTAACTCTGATCAAGGAAGTCAGTTTACAAGCAAGAGTTGGATAGAACTGCTCAAGAAACACAGTATTGAGATCAGCATGGATGGAAAAGGGTATACTGCTCCCCATTAAGACAATAAAGGAAAACGTAGAGTAAACTGGTCAAAAAAACAATAAGGAGACGAGTTTATGAAACCAAGAAAATGGGATGGGAGAACCAAAGCCCGAGCAATTCTAGAGGGGATTAAAGGGAGAAAAGTTGCCGAAATCTGCAATGATTATCAGATTAGCCAAGCCCAATACTATCAGTGGAGAGAGCAGTTTTTATCTAATCTTGACAAACCTTTTGAAGCAAAAAAGCCAACCTCTCGGGAAGAAAGATTAAAATGTGAGAATCAGAAACTTAAAGCTCTTATAGGAGGGTTAACGCTCGAGTTAAAAAAAACCGAAGAAGAGTTGCTATGAGAAGAAAAACCTCCATAGCTGTCATCGAGAGAAACAAGCCGATCTTGAAGCGAATGGAAGAGCTGAAAAAAGAGCATCCATTCTGGGGTTATCGAAGGATCTGGGCTCATCTTACGTATGTAGATCAAATAGTTGTAAACAAGAAGAGAGTTTACAACATAATGAAGAAGAATAACTTACTGGTAAATAAAGAGACAAAGCTGAGAGCCAAAAGAGGCTCTTTAAGGCCAAAGCCACAGGCGAAAAAACCTAACGAAATCTGGGGAATCGATATGACAAAGATCAAAACTGAAATCGGTTGGGTGTATGTTGTAGTTGTGTTGGACTGGTACAGTAAAAAGATCGTTGGAAAACAGGTAGGACTAGTCTCAAAAACAGAAGACTGGCTAGAAGCCTTGGATGAAGGGTTATCAAAGCAATATCCTGAAGGAGTGTTGGGCAAAGAGCTTAACCTTGTATCTGACAATGGTTGCCAGCCAACGTCAACACGGTTTATGAAAACCTGTAACACCCTGGGAATAAATCAAATATTTACAAGCTATAACAATCCTAAAGGAAACGCTGAAACAGAAAGAAGCATCCGAACGTTGAAAGAAGAGCTCTTTTGGATCAAGGAATGGAAAGGGGTGAAGCAAGTAGAGGATGCACTAAGTGAATGGGTAGAAAATTATAATCGGACTTATCTTCACTCTGCTCTAGGATACAGATCTCCAGAGTGGGCAGAAGAGAATTTTAGTAAGCAAGAGGTAGCATGATAACGTTCCCCCTCAATAGAAAAAAAGTGAAGCTGTCATAAACAGCAAAGACAAAATAAAATACTCACAGTTTTTTTGCTTGCTTAATGGGGAGGCACTACAAAAGCCTATATTAAAACCGTCCACAAAATCGGGGCAAGGTCAATAAGTTCTTCTTGTCCTCGGAAGTGTTCTTTTGAACTCTTTTAGCTCAGGAGATATTTCTTTATCGTTTCTGAACTCCTCAAGAATATTCGCAATGTTTTTCCCAGTGTTTTCTTGAGATTTATGTAGCTTTAGCACAGTATTTTGGCCCTTTAGTTAGAGAATTTATCCATAGTACTTTTTACGCTGTTCTTCCATCTTACGTTCATACTCTGCTGTTTCCTCTGGAGTGGGATTCCAGTTTTCAAGCTCTTTCATTCGCGCCTCATAAGCTGCTTGTTGTTCGGGTGTTCGTTGGTATTTGGCTAGGCTTTTCTTAGCTTCTTCAAGTACCTCCATAGCTTCGTCATAGGGAAACTCCCAGTAACCGTTTTCAGGATGAGGATAAAACTGCACTGAAAATTTATTTGGTATTTCTGCGGAAATCTCTACCCATTGATGTTTTTTATAGTCAATCTCTGCAACAGTGTTCTCTCTTTCTGGAAGTTCTAAAATATCTATATTAAAATCAGTGTTTTTCATTTCTTTGGCTCCAAAAACCCAATAAATTTGCCTTCAGTTGTAAATCTAACACCCTTTCCTTTTTCATTTCCTACTCTTATATCGAAAACGGTTCCATAACGCTTTTTTGCTGTATCTCTAATGATCACTTTATCAGGATGATTCAATATTTCATCGAGGACTTTTTGTCCGTGCATATTTACCTCATGTATATTACCACTTGGTTTTGGAAATACTGACCCTAACCTATCTGTTTTCTTCTGCAAGGCTCTTCCAGCCTGACTTAATCCACCCCGATCATGAAAAGTCCCAGAGTGACTCATTTCTCCTATAGAGACTGCTTTAGTCTCACCCTTTTCAACCCATGTTACAAACTGATAATTATTACTTCTATTCACACCTTTTGCCGCTTCTAGTGCTTTGTATTCAACCTTAGTAATGCTTTTCTTAAAGAATCCCTTAGGATATATCGGAAGCATTTCGCTCCAAGGATTTCCGATTCCACTGTGGTAAGCAGGATTCTGTAGTGCTTCAATAGCCCTTACTTGTTTCCCAAATCCGCGAGAATTCAAAAGTGCTCTATCTAATAACGGATTAGGCTTCAGAAGTTTGGTAGATTGTCTCATGAAAGCAAATGCTTCTTGACCTACCTTCATGCAGGGCTTGCATCCACCAAGCAAAGGAAGCGGCACAGCAATTTCTCCAACAAACATACTCATTTGAGCGTTGGGGGAACCTAGATCTAGGTTGACCTTCTTAGCAACCCAATTGTCGAGTCTATTCGAAACCTCCATCAATCCAAAGGTATGGGGTTTAGTCTTTAAGCTTGGCTGCTCAAAAGCTTGAATCGCAAATACAATGGTTTTTTTAGCGCCTATAAGCAAACAAATATCTGCATCTCTTTTAGCCCTGAGTGGGTTCTCTTTCCATTGTTGGACGTATCCTTTAACCCAAGTTTCTACATTTCTTTGAGTCTGCTCTGGAACAACTTTGCTGATAACGAAGGGAACAAAACCTGCCATTTGAAGTGGTCTATTATGCGCTGGTCTTATATCTACAGGATTACTCCTCCCAAGACTTCTAAGCTCCATTGGTGGCACTTGCACATTGTTTGCCAGACCTTGCCCCCAGTAAGCTTGATAGTTCAAGGGGGCTTTAGGGCTATTATCTACAACAGGCGTTTGGTATTGCATGTTTTTGTTGAAGAGTTGGCCTTGTTGCATCGCCTGAACATTCTTCCACTGTCCTGCATTAGGCTCCCTTATCTGTGGTCTATTCGGAGATGGAGGGGCTTGAGACAATTCTCTTGGCACATATCTATCTGAAGAGGTAGATGGATTCGTGGTATACAGCGGCATCTTAGTTGCAGATATTTCACCGCTTACTGCAACGTTTTCTTTTATCCAATTCCATGCTTTCCCTACTACTGTTTTGGGTTTCTTGGGCTTTTCAGGTTTAGATTCTGGAACTGGAATTCTCTCTATCCCTTGTAGACTATCTAGTGTCTTTTGGGCGTCATCTCTTTCTTCTATCGCCTTTGATAGATTCTCGTTTCCCTTGATGACTTTGCTCAATTCCTTAGTTGCAGAGTTGAATGCACCACAGGCTTTTTGATACTTTGCAAATTTCTCATTGAGGTATTTATTTGCTTCTGCAACACCAGCTTCTTTTTGTATGAGCTCATTTTGTGCTGCTTGGATCTTTAGAGCATGTTGCTTGCTGTCTTCTTGCTGCTGTAAGTCTGCCAGAGTTGGTTCTTGCTTGGGGTATTTTTCTTGTTCTTCTGGAGTAAGTTCTCCGCCAACTTTTGGTTTAGGAGCTTCCTTGAACTTTTGGTCAACGTACTGCTTAATGTAGTGACTTTGAACATCTCCATTGGATATCAATGCTCTTGCGATGCGTATGTCAAGCGGCGTTGTCTCATCTGTCTCAGGAAGCTGATTAACAGCCTCAGCTACGCTAAAACCTAGTACTTGGCAGACTAGCTTTTTCTTATCTTGCGTTAATGCGCCTTTGAGTACAGATCCACCAAGGTTTCTTAAGGCAGACTCTCCTTTTCCTGTCTTTTCTGCTCGAGTTGCTAGGTCAAGAAGATCAACACCAAGAGCCGTTCCTAGATCCCAGGAATTTCTTCCCATTGCGCTACCAAGACCAAAGCCTCCAAATAGCTTTAAGACTTGCACTGCCTGATCTTTTCCTTCAGGGTCGATTGTATTGCCAAAAGAGTTCATTGCCGTTTTTGCTGCTTGTCCAATTACTAAGCTTGGATCTCCCGTTATAAAGGATAATCCTCCAGAGATCAAGGCACTACATAGATCATCTTTTAGCTCGTTTCTATGTTTATTTGAGAGCTGATGATCTCGTATCTTTTGCTGCTCAGCGTAGTGCTTTGCTGCTGTCCAGAGTGCTATCGCTCGAGTGAGATCTTCCTTTGTGAGTCTTGGTCTTTCGATGCTTTCTTTAGAGGGGTATTGCTTGAGATAGATCTTAACCTCTTCAATGTCTTTCTTGAGCCACTCTGATACCAATAGGCTGCTGAATATCTCCTTCAGTGCTTTCATGCATTTGGGAAATAATCTAGGAAATATGGAAAACTCTCGCAAACAGGTATCGTGAGTATCTAGTTGAAATACATCTCCAATCTTTTGTCCTGCTTTATTCAGAGATTTTATAAGCTGCCCCTTCAGGCCATACTCTTCTTCAAGGATCTTCTTGAGCTCAAGAATCACTTCTTCTGTTGGTTGATGATAAGTACAGTGGATATCTGAAAAGTCTCCAGCATCTATGGTGTATTCGACTTTTTCACTCACGTCTGCATAGCCTCGAAAATGATCAGCTAACAAAATAGATGCTTCTTTAGCTAAGTTGTTAACACCACGTATCTCACGGAAGAAATCAACAAAAATCTTTTGAAAGCGCTCATCTTCCTGCTGCTTTCCCAAAACAAAGAAATAACTTTCTTGAATCTTCCTATTGATTGTTGTCTGCAGGGTTTTCATGTGCTGTGTATTGGCAGATAGTCTTTGCTCGGGATTTGGGTGCCAGGGATCTATAGAGTCAAATAGCTCTTGATACTTTGCTTCTGGAAGTCTTAGTGGTAAATGTCTTGCCGGAGGAGAGTTTTCTGGAGAACTAGATGCAGAACTATAACCGCATGAATGATCGCTAGAGGTAGAGCTTGCTGAGGGGCTGGAGGGAGGAGGGACTCTAAGATGTGTTAACTTCTGCATCGGCTCATGCTACTAGTTTGATCAAGATGCCATAAGAGCTTAATCGATAGCGGTTATCTAGTCAAAGATTTACAACCACATATCAAAGAATTCCCATATTGGGACTGTTGAGAACTGGCATAATTTTCTAAAATAATTTAAGCTCTTTCTCTTTTTAGATGGAGGATTCCCATGCAACAAGTTGAGATGACTTGCTTAGAAGACTTGGTTCCAGAAAGCCACAATTACCGTAAATTTGCCAAGATTTGGTCATTTAGTTTTGTGGAGAAAAGACTCAGGAAACTGGAGAAGGACAATCCCCATAAAGGGCATGGCTTGCTGCGGATATTCAAGTGTTTATTGCTGCAGTTTATGGAGAACTGCAGCGATAGAGAATTAGAACGCTTTATCCAAGAAAACACTGCAGCTCGATGGTTTTGTGGGTTTAACCTGAGAGACAATACCCCAGATCACACAGTCTTTTGTCAGCTTAGAAAAAAAATAGGGACCAATATCTTGTCCAAGATCTTAGCTGATCTAAGAGATCAGCTAAAAGATCAAGGACTTATGAGTGAAGTTTTTACCTTTGTAGATGCAACCCATTTAATTGCTAAAGCGAACTTATGGGAGGAAAGAGATAAGGCGATTGCAGAAAAATACGAGAAACTGAACAACGAAAACATCTCACAATTTTCTGCAGACGTTCAAGCAAAGATTGGTTGTAAAGGGAAGAATAAATACTGGTATGGTTATAAGCAGCATACCAGTGTAGACATGCAGACAGGTCTTATCAATAAGGTTGCGATTACTCCGGCTAATATCACAGATGCCTCAGGTTTCAAACACGTCTGTCCCTCTCAGGGGGCTAGCTATATGGACAAGGGCTATTGTATAAATCCCGCGCCCAGAATAGCTAAGGCAAAGGGGGTACATCTAGGCGCTATCAAAAAGAATAACATGAAGGGCAAAAATAAAGATCAGGATCGGTGGTACAATTCCGTGAGAGCCCCTCATGAGCGGGTCTTTTCGCAAATAGAGAAACGAGTGCGGTACCGAGGAATCGCGAAAAATCAATTTTCAAGTTTTATGCAAGCTATTTGTTACAATCTGAAGAGGCTCGCGGTTCTAGATCCCCCAAATTTGTGTCTCTCCTAGGAAGAGGTGTGTCCAAATGGACGGAATTTTCCATTTCTAAACACTTACAAACTACAAAACCTATCAAAAAGCACCTGTTTTTTCGAACTCAAAAGTTTTACATTCTGAAACTTCTGAATCTCTTTGGTTCTAAACAGCCTCTTTGTAGAAATTTTCGAAGGATTTATTTCTCCTTGTGAGTCTGTCAAAAAGCGGTCTATTTTTTCAGACCAACAGCGTCAAGATCTCCAAAGGCTTTATGATTTGCTGGTCAATTACGATGATACAAAAAAAGTCGGAAATCAGATTTTCGAAAAAAGTGATAAGGAGATCTGCCAAGATCCCGCCTGGAAAGAAATAAGGGAATTTGGAAAGCACCTGTATGAAGAACTCAGTAAAGTCTCTTTATAGGCTAATAGAGATTGAAGCAGAAGAATGATGAAAATATTGGAAATTCTACCTCTTCTTGATTCGATATATTAGCCGTGTTATCGTGGTCCCCTTATGAATGATCTCAATCGACAACAGAAAATTGCGGCAACGCACATGGAAGGTCCCATGCTGGTGTTGGCTGGTGCTGGATCCGGGAAAACCCGCGTCGTAACATGTCGTATTGCCCACCTTTTAGAAGTTGGCGTTCCCTCCTCCGAGATTCTGGCTCTGACCTTTACTAACAAGGCCGCTGATGAAATGCGGGTCCGCATTAAAAGAATGGCTGACCAGTATGTATTAACATCAACGTTTCACTCTATAGGAGCACGGATTCTTCGGGAATCGATTAGTGCGATTGGCTATCGAAATGACTTCGCGATTTATGATGAAAATGACAGCCTTCAACTGCTAAAAAACTGTCTTGCAGCAATGGGCTACAAAAACGAAAAAGGACTCTTAAAATCGCTCCGCGCTGCAATTTCGAATGCTAAGAATGACCTTCTCTCTCCGAATGATCTCTCTAAAGACTTTCGCACGCGCACCGACCAACTCTTGAAAGATGTCTTTGTTACCTATCAGGAAAAGCTCAAAGAATACAATGCTCTGGATTTTGATGATCTACTTTATCTAACTGTGAAACTTTTTCGAGAGTCAAAAGAAACCCTCGAGCATTATCAAAAAAGATGGTCGTTTATTTTAATTGATGAATATCAAGATACGAACGCCGCTCAATATTTTATGACAAAACTCCTTGTTGAAAAACACAACAATATTTTTGTTGTGGGAGATCCTGACCAATCGATTTACTCATGGCGCGGGGCCAATATCCAAAACATTCTTGAATTTGAAAAAGATTACGAAAATGCTCAGGTAATCACCCTTGAACAGAACTACCGAAGCACGTCTAACATATTGGAAGCTGCAAATGGATTGATTCAACACAACGAAGAACGCTATGAAAAAAAACTGTGGAGTGATCTTGGCGCTGGAGAAAAAATTGGTGTTTACATTGCCGAAAATGAGCGGCAAGAAGCTCTTTTTGTTGTTGAAGAGCTTGTGCGTAAAACAAGGGAAGAACACCTTCCTCTTAGAGAGTGTGTGATTTTTTATCGGACCAACTCTCAATCTCGCACCTTTGAAGATGCCCTATTAAAATACCAGATTCCCTATGTAATCTATGGTGGGCTTTCTTTTTATCAACGACGAGAAATTAAGGATATTCTGTCCCTGTTGCGAATGGTTGTTTCTGATTCCGACTTCCTCGCTTTTGCACGTACAATTAATCTCCCTAAAAGAGGAATTGGGCAAGCCACCCTTGTAAAGCTTCGAGACGCCGCTGAAAGCAGCTCTCTTCCGATCCTAACTCTTGTGAAAAAACTTCTTTCAAGAGAAACAGAGGTTGTGAAGCTGACTAAGAAAGTTGAGGAGGGAATCACCGATTACCTCTACACCTTGAGAACTCTCAAAGATATGCTTTCTGATGACAAACCTCTTGAAGAGATCATTCAAGCGGCCATTGAAAACTCAAACTATGAACGCGTCCTCCGCGAAGACCCCGAAACACACGAAGATCGGAAAAGCAATCTTGAAGCTCTTATTAACAAAGCAGCAGAATGGAGCGGCGAAAGAGAAACTCCCACTCTAGTCGCCTTTCTTGAAGAACTCTCCCTTAAGTCAAGCCTTGATGATCAGCCTGCTTACGATTCTGTCCGAATGATGACCCTCCACAACGGTAAGGGACTAGAATTTGCCCTTACCTTTATTGTAGGGATGGAAGAAGACCTCTTTCCACATATTAACTCTAAGGACTCACCTGAAGCCCTAGAGGAAGAACGACGACTCTGCTACGTCGGGATGACGCGAGCAAAGCAACTTCTTTACCTCACTGCCTCAACATACCGGTTTATGTGGGGCATCTCAAAAGTGATGTGTCCCTCTCGATTCCTTAAAGAAATCCCCCAGCATTTTCTTACCTCTTTCTCTGAAGAAGACCTCGTTGAAGAAGAAGACTGGGCTGAAGAAACAGGTTTTAAAGCAGGAACTACCGTGTTTCATAAAGACTTTGGAAAAGGAATTATCAAGAAATCCTACAAAACATCACTAGGCCTCAGCTACGATGTCGAATTTCTCGAATCAAATTCGACCCGCTCACTTGTCGGCAAATACGCCAAGTTTAAAGTCTGCATAGAGTAGGAGCCAGCTTGAGGTCCACTTCTATGTTTAGCTCTTAAAGATCGGTAACTACCCAGATCTAAGAGACTTCTTTGTCAACCTCGTCACCCTTGTGGACAATGCTGTCATCATGCGACTCTTCAACTTGTTTACCAATATAGCGACTTACAATATCACCCTTTGTATCGCTTGTTGGGCCACCCATATCAGGCGCCCCTGCAAGGAGTGAAAATATAACACTCGTTAGCGGGAGTAATTCCATTTTTTTTCCTCATTTTCTTTTCCCTGATTTGGCATTGCTTTACACGCCTCACAGGAACGTTCACGGTACCGCTGAATAAGAGGATTTTTAAGATTATGGGTATATTTTTCTCGATAGCGGAGATAATTATCATTCTGATTCTCTACTAAGAGATGAGCAAAAGGAACCGCTGCCAGAAAAATGCCAGCAACTAAAATAACGGCGATTGGCTTTTCCATCTTTTGTCATCCTTTATCAAAATGCTTTTATTGCGATCAATTGTTGTCATTTTATAATTTGTTTCGCAAGTAATTTTTCTTCAAAAGACCCCAACATTCTATTAATCAAAGGAATTTAAAAACAGCTTTTTAGTATTTTTTCTCTGATATATAAGAAAAATAGGGGGAGAAAAATGGGAAGAAACCTTCATTTCAGTCAGTGTATTCAGCAAGATCAACACTTAATTATGAGCGTTGCGATGGAGCGTGCCTTTCACGTTCTTCAACTTCCCACTGAAGAACTCTCTGATTGGCTAGAGCAGGAAATCGAACAAAACCCTGTACTCGACCTGCCCCGTAGCCCTGCTAAGGAATTCGATCCTTCTTCTGCGCCTTCAAAGCCAAGTCTCTACGATCACTTGCTCTTTCAAATTGCCATACACTTCACTACCGAAGAAGAAAAAGAAATCGCCCATTATTTTGCCGGCTCCCTTAATAGCAAAGGGATGCTAACTCTTTCAAAAGAAGAAGTGAAGGGGAAGGAAAAAGTTCTTCATGTCTTTCAAAGAATGGAGCCAAGGGGAGTAGGAGCCCGCTCTGTTCAAGAAGCTCTTCTTATTCAACTCGAAGAAAAAAACCACTCCCTTGCCTACTCGCTTGTTTCGAATCACTATGATGATCTGCTTCACCTCCGGCTTCAAAAGATTGCAAAAGAAATGCATCTTACCTTAAGCAAAGTTAAAGCTATCATTCACAAACAGATCCGCCCCCTCAACCCTTTCCCTGCTAACGGCTACCAAGATGAAGCGAACCCCTTTCTTACAGCAGATGTTACCCTCCGCAATGAAGAAAACGTGTGGAGCGTTGAAGTGAATGACTCCTCGTTGCCACCGATTCAAATCCATCCCTATTACCTCAATGCATTGGAAGAGAAAGAATTAAAAAATGATGAGATCGCTCTAATCAGACGCCATTTGGATGCAGGGAAATGGCTGATCCGGATAATAGATCGTCGGAAGAGGACGCTACAGGAGATTGCAACTTATCTATTGAAGAGAGAGCAAGATTATTTTGAAGGAATCGCTTCTGCTCCCACTCCGCTTACAATGAAAGAGGTTGCAAAGGCGCTTTCTCTTAGCAAATCGACAATCACTCGAGCTATTGCTAATAAGGCTCTAGCTACCCCCAGAGGTTTGCTGACATTCCGAAGCTTTTTTAATCAAGGGCTCAGATCCATAAAAGGAGACATTTCAAGCAAGCAAGCAAAAGATCTCCTTCTCAAACTTATTCAGCAGGAAGAAGTTCCCCTTTCAGACGAAACACTTTCTAAACAGCTTCTATCTCAGGGAATTCAATGTGCTCGGCGCACTGTCACAAAATATCGCAAGGAACTTAAGATCGGGTCAGCATCTCAACGGAAGTTGAGGAAACCCTAGATTCTTCAAACGATAGGCCTATTCTATAACAATCGATTTCATCTGCCCAAGCTCTGATAAGCCCATGAAGCGAAGAAAAAGACAGTTTTTTGATGTCTTTTTCAAGATCCAAACGGCGATAGAGCCCCATTTGGAGAGCGTCTGGATTCTTGAATGACCCTTCTCCCCGGCGGATATTCCAAGAGTAGATCCCTTTTTGCAGAGGTTCTCTATCCTCCCTAGAAAGGTGAAAATAGAATCCATAGGCATGGGTTTTTTGCATGGCTGCAACACAAACCGGAAGAGAGATAGTTTCTGAGACCTCCACTTGATCTGTTGACAAAAGGACATAGGGAGAAGACTCTGCGTTTCCCCAAAGAGATCGAAGAATAGCTTTTTTTAACTGCGCTTCGCCGTAGTCCGAAGAGCGCGCAAACCGTACCCCACTATGCACTTGTTTCACCATTTCATAATCATTAAAGTTTTTTTCAGTACATTGATAAATCACGTGGATCGTGGTGATTCCATTGAGATTTTTTTCGCACGAAGCCAAACAAGCATCGAGCTGCGTAGGAGAATCTTCAGAAAGAAGAACAAGATCTACCAAAGATTCCCTATGAGGCTGCTTTAGGGCAGCTTTTACAGGGTCAGCTATAAAGGTAACTCTTCTATTTTTTTGATTTCTTTTAAGTTTTTCATTATGAATGTATAAGACATCGGGGATAAAGCGGATATGAGCTTTTGCAAGTTCAGCCATCGGGATTAGCAGCGCATTTTCATCCTTAATCGAGATAAAAAATCCTGTTTCAATATGAAGCTTTTTAAAAAGCCCTGCATAATAGGTTTTCAATGGCGCAACAACCCAAGGAGCACGTTGGACTCTTTTTTTGTATAGGGTCTTCTTGGGCTTAGGATCATAAATTCCCTTTTCCAGGTTCACATAATCGATGTATTGTCCATAGGTAAGCCAAACATCGGGATTGGTATAATTCTGATTTAAACGGGTGAGAACATCCTCATGAGTTAACCAGTCATTTCCATAGAGGTGAATGATGATCTCGTCATCCTTAGAATGAGAAACAAGATTGTAGTATCTCTCGTAAACCTGATGATCGTATTCGCATTCAACTAAGGATACTTTACGATCTTTTCTCTTCACCGCTTTCTGAATTTGAGCTGTCGTGCCATCGCTTGATTGATGATCAATATAAACAACTCGAAAGTTTGAATATTTCTGCATGAGGATCGAGTCAATATTTTGATCAATTGAATCGATATTATTATGAGTTAATACAATGAAAGTAAATGATTTATCTTCGCCCGGCTCTATTTCAATAAAAGCAAAATCTTCCGCAGGAATGATCCGAGTTTCCTTCTTAGACTTGATCAACCGATACTCTCTAACAAAAAAGGTCGGCAATAATAGAATAATAAATAGTATTAAAAGCCTATGTGATAATGACTTTCCTCTTTTATTTGATTTCATTTTATTATACTCCCCTTATAGTTTGAATAACTAGAGAGAGAAGGCTTGTCAACAGAATTGAGCTAAAATCTGCCTAATTCGGGGTGATTTTGGAACTTCAACTTCCAAATATTCGAGAAGCTTTTCAACGGGTTGCGATGCAAACTTTTGGATCTCAGAATCTTTTAATCGAAGTACAATAGGAAATGTGTTTTTTTGATTAGGAAAGATTTGAGAAAGTTTTTTGAGAGCTTTTTTTAGTATTCTTCGATCCTTAACTAATGTCGCGAATCTAAAGGCTAAGTCGACAAAAGGAATCACCGCCACAATCCTAATAATAGGAAGAAATGGAGAAGATAGAAAGAAAAGAGAGGTCATCTGAACAACCAAAGAAATCAAAATCAATGAGATAAAGAAAAGTGCATGGCTGGGTTTACGAAATAAAGGGCCCAGAAATTGGCGCCATCTAGAAGCAGAATATTCATATGCAAGAATCTCTTCGAAACGAGGCTCATTAAAAGCCACACGGAGCGCATGCAAAGTCTCATGACTTAATACTTCATCCCTTGAATAGAATAGAAATCTCCCCTTTTTAAACCCCTTCCGAAGCTGAATAAGAGGAATTTTTTCACCGAAAACCCAGAGTGCTGCGCCCTGCCAAGGGAGAAGCCCTTGATTCGAATATGTCATTGGAATCCATTTTGGGAAAACTCCATAGAGCTCTCCGCACTCAGGATCCCATTCTTCCAGGATTTTTCCGTCAATTTCTTGTTTTTTTTGACTCCGGAGAATGTCAATGCGCTTGACAAAGGCCGCCTCAGTTTCATCTGGACCGGGGATAATCCCCTCTTCCCCTAATGACTTCAGTTCCTCTTTAGTTAGCATGCTTTCTTTTTCTAATCGTGTTAAGCTGGATCAATAGACCTGCAAAAAGAGCCAGATTTGCGGTCAAGATTACCGCATTAAAGAGAAGAATCTGGTTATTCTTGCGAGAGATCGAGGCAAGACGTCTTCTAACGTTTCTCTCGAATTTTGTCTTATCTTCAAACCACGTTGAAGCATAGTAATGGTGTGCAAAAAGAGAAAAGTCTTCATCAATGCGATTAAAATAGGCTGCGGGGAAGACAATATCCTTTGTTGCACCCTTGCCAGAAAGCTCTCTTGCAGCATCATCAAAAGCCGACCAACTACGGTGTGCCACGCGATAAATCGCTGACTCCTTATCATCTCCAGGAAAAGCCGCAGAAATTTCATCCCAACGTTCTTTTACATTGTCTATGGTCTTCTTAAGAACTGGATGCCTAGGACAAGCTCCAACAACATTGTTGTTTACGGAGATCGAACTGCTAAGCACTGGCTTATGGGGAGCTTCCAAGCCACAATATAGATGATAATTATAATGAAACGAAGCAAAAGGTTTGTAACATTTTACATCATGATCAACGTAAACCCCACCTTCCTGATTGAGAATCTCGTACCTAAGAAGCTCCGACTTTTCAGCATAGTTATCAGACTCTTCATAACAATATTTCAATGATTCAAAATTGAAGTCTGCGACGAGCTTCATTTCCATATTTTTATTTGGGAGAGGCTGCTTGCGATCTGTCCAAAATTTGACCGTCCAGTCGGGGTGCTTTTCAATCCAAGAATGCACATTTTCAATAGACTCCTTAGGAAACGCATTCGGTCCAACCCAAATAAAATGGATGACTTTTGGGATTTTAACCTCGTCTCCTTTTAGAAATTGCAGAGCACTGTTCTTCTCATACAATGCCTTGAAAAGGCGAATGTTTTGGTAATCTTCATGCGTTTTAACAAACTTCCAAACACTTTTGTTGGATCCCATCAGTGTGTTGAAATCATCGCTCTGTTTGAATTCATTTTTTTTCTCACAAGCAAATGTAAGAAAGAGAAGAGGAATTAAAACTCTAAACAATTTCATGATTCCCCCTTTTTTATCTCTCTGTTGGTGAGAACATATAAAATGAAACACCCCATCAAAGCAAGCAGACTAAACAGCTCAACTTTAATAATTTTTGCATCGCGACTTCTCAAAGAGCGCAGTGACTGCGAAAAATATCTTTCATTAGGAGATTCATCGAGATCATGCCAAGTGGTTCCATAAAGATGTTCTGAATAGAACCCTGGAAGTCCATGCTTCGGGTAAAAGTAGCAAGCAGGGAAAATAATATCTGTGTTTTCTGGATGATTAAGCCCCGCGCTAAAAGCATGAGTCATGGCGATTAAAGTGCGATGTACAACACGCCTTGCCTGAACCAGTGGATCTGTCGAAGAGAAGTTTTCTGTCACAGCATCCCAACGGTCCAACACTTTCTTAATCGCTTCTTTCATTACAGGGTGATGAGGTTTTGCACCGATGATTCCAATCCCAGCTGTTACTGCAAGGTTATCGATTCCTTCATGAGGCATCTCTAAGCACGCATAAAAATCATACCCGGTATTGAGTCCATGAAAAGGACGAAGACACTTTGCATCGTGATCGATATAAATTCCTCCAAGTTGATAGAGAATTTCATAACGCCACATATCTGATTTTTCTCCCCAATTCTTTGATTCTTCAAATTTCTCTTTTAGATATAGGAAGTTGAAATCTTCCACATATCGGACCTGCATTTCTCGGCAAGGAGGAGGACGTTTTCTATCAGTCCAAAAAATGAAGGTCCAATCTGGATGGTGGGCCTTCCAAGTACGAATAATTTCTACCGAGCTAGAGGGGAAGGGTTTGGGACCGATCCAAATCAAATGAATTGTTTTGGGAATCTTGAAAATTGGACTTGAGTTGAACTGGTACTGCTGATTTTTTTTGTAAAGAGTCTTAAAATACTCAATATCTTTGTAATCTCTTTTTGTCTGAATGTAGCCCCAATCGTCTGTACCACTTCCCTCAAGCTCTTCGAATGGATGCTGAAGAGTTAAATTTGTAACCACGGGGACCTTGCTCTTCTTAAGGTTATTAGAAAAAACATAAAAGAAAACAAGGGGGCAGATAAATAATAAGAGTATCAGTTCCTTCTTCAAACCTTACCTTTTAAAATTAATGTTAATATTAGCCCTACAAAAAGAGCCAAATTCACAGTTAAGATCACTGCGTTAAAAAGGAGAATCTGGTTATTCTTGCGAGAGATCGAGACAAGCCTCCTCCTAACGTTCCTCTCGAATTTTGTCTCATCCTCAAACCACGTTGAGGCATAATAGTGGTGAGCAAACAAGGGAATCCCATCATCAATACGGTTAAAGTACGCTGCCGGAAAGGCAATATCTTTCGTTTCAACTTTTCCAATAAGCTCTCTTACAGAGTCGCCAAAAGAAGACCAGCTACGCTCCGCTACGCGATAAATAGTTGATTCCTTATCATTACCTGGGTAAGCAGCAGAAACTTCATCCCAACGCTCTTTCACATGTCCAATAGTTTTCTTAAGAATCGGGTGTTTTGGGCAGGTTCCAATAACATTATTATTCACAGATATCGAACTGTTAAGCACTGGTTCATGGGGAGGCTCCAAACCACAGTATAGATCGAAGTTATGGTGGAACGGCGCAAAGGATTTAAAACATTTTACATCATGATCAACATAAAGGCCTCCCTCTTGGTAGAGAACCTCATACCTGAGAAGATCAGACTTTTCAGCATAGTTGTCAGAAGCCTTGTAATAGGCACCCAACGTTTCAAAATTAAAATCCGAAACAAGATTTAATTCCATGTTTCCATTCGGAAGAGGGCGCTTGCGGTCTGTCCAAAATTTGATTTTCCAGTCAGGGTGCTTTTCGATCCAAGAACTCACATTCTCAACAGCCTCCTTAGGGAAAGGATTCGGTCCAATCCAAATTAAGTGAATGACCTTAGGAATCCTGTTTTCATCACCCTTCAAAAACTGCAGTTTACTATTTTTTTCGTATTGCTCGGTAAAAAGCCGAATATTTTGGTGATCTTCATGAGTTTTAACAAAATCCCAAACGCTCTTGTTGGATCCCATCAAGGTATTGAAGTCATCGCTGTGCTTAAATACATTTTTTTTCGCACGGACAGAAAGGAAAGCACGTAGTGGGTTCAACGTTTTTTCCAAACCTTACCTTTTCGTAAACTCTGGCTTAAAATCAATTTCAACTCTTTCATTTTCAACTCTTTCCAAGGGGGCAATATTCATCTTGAGGCCCTGATCAAAGAAGGTCAGAAGCTCTTTTGTCGATATATTTGTGACCTGCTCAACTACCCATTCATTTTCCGTCACAATGTTTAGGGGCAAATTCACAACTTTTGATTGGTCATAGTATAACCCAACTTGAGATAAATCTGCATGTTCATTCCACAGAGCCTGTAAAATATTTGGACTGTGAAATTTCATACATAAGAAATAAGGATAGATATCCTCCTTTCTAAATAGGGTCATGTTAACAGAATTTGGGAGTGACCACTCTCCATCCATCTCAGAAAATTGCCAAGCATTCACACCCTCAGCAAGGGGAATTCTTTTCTCCTCAACATGATTATCTAGATGTCGCCCTAGCCTAAAGTAGAACCCATATGCACCCGTTTCCTTTAAAGCTTGTGTCGCTTTATTGAGATCAATAGAATCCTTTATCACATTATCATCCAAGGCAAAAGCTACAAAGCGAGCAGTCGATACATTGCGATCAAAAACAGTTTTTTGGACTGTAGGGGCAAAATCCTCAGAAGGATTTTCAACTGACTGACGAATGTATATCACATGAGGAAACGCCTCTTTAACTTTTTGATAGCCTTGCTCATAATGATCATTTCCTGCTCGATAAATCACAAATTGTCGATGAAGATTCTCCAGATATTTATCTGAAGACTCTAAGAAAGCATAGAGCTGCAAAGGTCGATTGTAAGAAAAAACCACAATATCAACCCTTTCCTCGTCCAAGGTATAATCATGCCATGGATTTTCCTTAATGCGCGCATAGTTTTTCACTTCTAACTGATCCGCTTTCACTTTATCTAATGCGCTTAACATAAGTGGCTCAGGAATTAAATATGCATGTTCTCCAGAAAGCTCCAAAAGAGGTGTTGCAATGACTCTCTCATACTCTCCTGTCTTAAAAGCACCATCTGTCAAAAAATCTTGCAATTTGATGTGTTTGAAAAGTCCAGCATAAAAAAATTGATAACTTTTCCCTGCAGCAATTTTTTCAAATGAGTTGAGTCTTATTTCCTCACCTGATGCCATCCACACTGCAGAATCTGCAAAGTATCTGTTCAGACGATTGAGAACATCATTTTGAGCAAACATCTCCTCATTTCTGAGGAGCACCACGATCTCATCAGACCTGCACGAGTGAACCGCTCTATAAAAACTTTCAATGCTCCCGATAGACTCCTTATTCCTTATATAGGTCACCTTCCCTTCTTGATCATACTTTTCAACAAATGAGGAGTCTGAGTTTAAACCGTCGTCGATATAAATGACCCGAAAATCAGGGTAGTTTTGACTGAGAGTTGACAGCAAACTTTGCTGATGCGCACCTCTGCTATCTGGAGCATATGTAATGACGACAAAGGATTTGTTGTGAATAACAGGTTCAGTCGCATAAGCAGTTTGCTTTCTTTGTAGGTGCCTTTTTGTCTGAATTTCCGCTCTGATTTCTCGATAACTTACCCCAAGCGCAAATCCAATCCCAATCAAAAACAGAATAAAGAAAAATCGTTTCATGAAATGAATACTCCAACGACAGTAATTTTTTTGAAAAACACGTTACTTGGTTCACAATTCTCATTCAACCCAAAAAATAGAATTCATAGCTACCCATTGAAAGGTTGCAATAAATCCTAAAAATTAAGTAGCCTGAAATGTTTATCATTTATTTAATGAACTATATGACAAAGTCGAAAGGCAAAACACTCATTATCGTCGAGTCTCCTACGAAAGTGAAGACCCTAAAAAAGTTTTTAGGATCTTCTTATCATGTGGAGTCATCGGTTGGCCATATTCGAGATCTTCCCTCAAAGGGATTTGGAATCGATCTCGAAAACAACTTTGAGCCGGCATATGAAAACCTTCCTGATAAGAAGGATGTCATCGCAAAACTCAAAAAAACCGCGAAAGAGTGTGACACCGTTTATCTTTCTCCCGACCCTGACCGAGAGGGGGAGGCAATTGCATGGCACATTGCACATATCCTGCCAAAGGGCCCCACAGTTAAACGGGTGACTTTCAATGCAATTACTAAAGATGCGGTTTCTGAGGCGTTAAAACACCCTAGAGAGATTGACCATTCAACAGTAAACGCTCAACAAGCACGTCGCCTACTAGACCGTATGGTAGGCTATAAAATCTCCCCTCTATTGCAAAGACGCATCAAGCGAAGCGGAACGACGAGCTTGTCTGCAGGTCGAGTTCAATCTATTGCACTCAAGCTAGTTGTCGACCGTGAACTTGAAATCGAAGCCTTTGATCCAGTGGAATACTGGACTATAGGAACAACCCTTCAAGGAGATCCGAAAGAACGTTCGATATCAGCTTCTCTCCACTTAATCGAAGGAAAGCGGATTGAAAAGGAAGCGATTGCTGGAAAAGATGTCGCCCTCATTTCTAATGAAGCAGACGCCAAAAAACTTGTCGCTCGGCTTGAGAACTCTTCCTACAAAATTTCGAAGGTCGAGAAGAAAGAGAAAAAGAGAAATCCTGTTCCCCCGTTTATCACTTCAACTCTTCAACAAGAGGCCAGCCGCCATTATGGTTATGCAGCCTCTCGAACAATGGGAATCGCACAGAGTCTCTATGAAGGGGTTGATCTTGGTACGGAAGGAACAGAAGGTTTGATTACCTATATGCGTACAGACTCTGTTCGCGTGGAAATGGAGGCAATCAATGCTGCTCGAACACTTATCGATGGTGCCTATGGCAAGGAATACCTTCCCTCAAAACCAAAAATGTATGCTACCAAAAAAGGATCACAAGACGCTCACGAAGCAATCCGACCAACTAACCTGAATCACCCTCCTGATTTAATCAAAAATCACCTTTCGATCGATCAATATAAACTTTATGTCCTAATCTGGCGCCGGTTCCTTGCTTCACAAATGAACCCAGCAATCTACGATACAGTCTCTTGCGAAATTGAAACGGATCAAGATTTAACCCTCCGTGCTTCTGGCTCTATCATCAAATTCCAAGGGTTTTTAGCTGTCTACCAAGAAAAAGAAGATCTCGATGATGATGAAAAGAAAAAACAAAACGAAGATAAACTCCTTCCCCCAGTAGAAGAAGGCCAAATCCTCAAACTTCTTAACGTGGATTCAAACCAATCATTTACAAAACCTCCTCCGCGTTTTACCGAGGCCTCTCTTGTAAAAGAACTTGAAAAATGCGGGATTGGACGACCCTCTACTTACGCCTCTATTATGAACAAGATCCAAGGGCGCGCCTATACAACCAAGGAACGTTTAGCTCTTAAGCCAACTGAACTTGGAAAAATTATTGCCCAGATGCTGGAAAACCACTTCAACTTGATCATGGATATCAAGTTTACAGCTCGGATGGAAGCTGATCTCGATGAGATCGCAGAAAACAAAAAAGACTGGCAAGAATTTTTAAAAGAGTTTTGGACAAAATTTGTTCCCATTTTAGAAAAAGCTGAAAAGGAAGCATTTGTCCCCAAGTTGATGACAGATATTAACTGCCCGAAATGTGGAAACAAGCTTCAAAAAATTTGGGCGAGAGATAAATATTTTTATGGGTGTTCAAACTATCCCGATTGTAAATTCACCGTTTCGATTGAATCGCTTGAGTTTAAAAAAGAAGATTACGCAGAAAACTTTGACTGGGACCAGATTTGCCCCAAGTGCAGTTCTCCAATGAAAATTCGTTTTGGCCGTTTTGGTGCTTTCCTAGGTTGTACACGTTACCCTGATTGCAACGGAATTATTAACATTCCCAAAAAGGACGAACCTGTTCCGGAAGATATGCCTAAATGTCCAGCAATTGGCTGCGACGGAGATATCAAGCAAAGACGAAGTCGTTGGGGTAAGCCATTCTTTAGCTGTTCAAACTACCCCGACTGTAATGTAATTGTAAACCAGCTGGATGACTTAGAAATCAAGTATCAAGACTATCCCAAAACCCCTTATGTCAAAAAGGCATCTAAGAAAGGCGCTGCAAAAAAGGGTGCAAAGAAAAAAGCAACCAAGAAAACGGCAGCAAAAAAAACCTCTGTAAAGAAAAAAGGGGCAAAAAAAGCCGTTGGAAAACCCAATCCCCTTTCTCCAGAGCTACAGGCAATTGTAGGAGCCAAAGAACTCTCTCGCACAGAGGTAACCAAAAAAGTTTGGGAGTATATCAAGTCAAAGAATCTTCAAGACCCTAACAATAAAAGGCTTATTGTTCCTGATGATAAGCTTGCTAAAGTATTCGGCCACTCCGATCCTATTGACATGATGAAGCTTGCCGGCATCCTTAGCAAACACATCCTGAAATGATTACTCTGAGCAGTTTTCAAAGGTTCTTGATCTATTGCTTTGTCTTTTTTGGACCACTGGGAACCCTTCTTACCCCCTCCTTTATGCCATACGCATTCCGATTCTACCACTTTTTGCTAATCCTCTCACCCCTCTTCTTTGTTAATCTTAGAACAAAAGAGTGGAAAACAGTTTTAGCTTTTGTCCCTTTCATGGGCTATTGCCTCTTTTCGGCATATTTTACTCATAATAAAGACTTCCACCGGGATGCATACCCTCTTTTCCGATGCTTTCTTTTTGTAGCTCAGTGTCTCTTTATGTTTGGTGCAGCGTTTTGCCTTCGTGACCGAAACGAGAGAGTAAGGCTTATTCGTACTTATCTAGCAGGATTCTTTCTTTCCCTTCTGATCGGATATATCTTCTATATCGGTTTTTATTCAGGGAAAATTTCTTTTGCAACGATTCACCGCTACTCTGTTGAAGCACAAATGGGGTGGGGACTTCTTCGTTTTTCCCCAGGAACATATCCCAATGAATACGGCAATGTATCCAGCTTTGCCCTTTCACTTCTTCTTCTCCTATACGCAAAGAAAAAACGGTTTTTAACTCTCGTCTTTGCTGGTCTGACTTTTATCGCATTTCTTCTCACCACAACACGAGCAGCCTACCTCTCTTTTGGAATCACGCTCATCTATCTTTGCATTGCATCCCTTGAAATCCGAAAAATAGTTACAAAAGTCACTCTTCTTGGCTTAACACTCTTGTTGATTCTAAAAGCTTACTCGATCGACTTCTTTAAAATTTTTGTCGCTGGAGTCAAAGCAATTAGTTTTACTTATGGGTCGACTGGAATTCGAGTTGCTGAATGGATAAAGGGATTTGAAGACCTAAACAAAAGCATTTTTTTAGGAAATGGATTTGGCGCTAATATTCTCGCCCATAATGTCTATTTAGAGCTCCTTTTTGAAGTGGGCCTCATAGGCACCCTTCTGTTAGGAGGCACCCTTATTTACTATTTCGGAGAAAATGGCCATCGAATTCGAAAAATCTTTGTGCAATTCAACAACAATCAAATCACTATTGTAGGGTTGATTCATGTTTTTTTGTTTGCTGCAACAAACCATAACATGCACCACCACCTTACGTGGTTTGTCTTTCTTCTATTTAATATGACTATGTTTTCAAATTGGACAGACGGTGAAGATCTTTCTTCGAACAAACAACCACCTTCCCCTGGTGTTTTACCACGACGAGATCCTTTACTCCAAAAGTGACAATACCCTCTCCAAAGACCAAGCAATTTTCAGTTTCGATTGCTTCAACAGCACCAGAAAAATAATTCCCTTTTTCGTCCTTTGGAAGGGTTGCATCCAATCGTTTCCAAGTTCCTAGGTCTGACCACACTGAAGGATAGGGGATCATAAGAATATCCTCCGTTTTTTCCATAATCGCATGGTCAAAAGAAATTTTTGGAAGCGAAGAAAACGTTTCCATACAAGAGTCGTATGGGGTCTTCATCCACGCTGAAATTTCAGGAGCATGCTTTTCAAATTCTTCTAAAAGATGCCCAATCTGAAAGACGAAAATTCCTGTATTCCAATAATAATTGCCTTTCTCAATCAGGCATACCGCTGTTTCAAAACTAGGTTTTTCTACAAACTTTTCAACAGGAAGAACTCCTTTTCCACCTCGCGTTTTGATATAGCCGTACCCAGTTTCAGGATGGGTTGGAACAACACCGAAAGTAACAATAGCAGATCGGCGCGCTCCTTCTTCAGCACTTGGAAGGAGTCTCATGAAATCTTCCTCATTCTCAAAATAAAGGTCCGAGGGAGTCACCACACAGACATCTTCAGAAGTTGCTCCACAGCAGTCGATCCAATGTTTCAACCCTAAGGCAATGGCTGGAGCAGTACTTCTAGCTGAAGGCTCAATGAGAATCGGTTTTTTTACTTGCTCCTCAACAAGAGCGCGGTGCTTTTGATTGGCTATTACCAATAAATCGTGATTGGACAATCGGGAAACGGTTTGTTCTAAAAATGAGTCTTCTTCACCTAAAGATAAAAATTGTTTAGGATAGTCTTCTCGCGACAAGGGCCATAAACGGGTGCCACTTCCTCCTGCAAGAATCAGTCCTTTCATCGAGCTCCTTCCACTGTTGCAGCCACTAAGGCCTGGAATTTTGCTTTGAAGATTTCCGATCTAAACTTCTCAGAATGCGCGCGTATCTTTTTGGGGTCAAACTCTCGCTTTTCAAATGCTTTAATCGCTTTTATCAGAGAGGGTACTGATTGTTCCTCAAAGAAAAGTCCTGTTTCGTTTTCTACCACGGTTTCACAAGCCCCACCTTTTCCAAAGGCAATAACCGGAGTACCACAGCCTTGAGCCTCAACAGGGAGAATCCCAAAATCCTCTAGTGCAGCAAAGACAAACCCCTTCGCGCGTTGCAGATAAGAGCGGAGAACAGAATCCTCTTGGTACCCCAAAACCTCGACATTTCCCTTAGCTTTTGCCTTCACTTTATCCATTTCTGGGCCATCCCCGATCACCACAAGTTTCTTGTCAGGCATTTCCCCAAAGGCTTCTACGATAAGGTCTATCTTCTTATAGGGAACCATTCTTGATGCTGTTAGATAAAAATCTTCTTTCTCCTCAAAGAGTGAAAAATAGTCAACATCTACGGGGGGATAGATAACCATAGCCTCTTTTTCGTAAAGCTTTTGGATCCTTCTCGCGACATACTCCGAATTCGCAACGTATGTATCCACGCGAGAAGAACAGTGAGCGTCCCACATTCGAAGATAATGAAGAAAAAACTTTGCAAAAACTCCCTTTAATCCACTCTTCAGTTTTGCTTCTCTCAAGTACTGTTGGTAAAGGTCCCAAGCATAGCGCATAGGGGTATGACAATAACAAATATGCAGTTGATCTGCGTGAGTGAGAACCCCTTTCGCAATCGAATGGGACGATGAAATAACCAAGTCATAGTCCGATAGATCAAATTGCTCAATTGCCATAGGAAAAAGAGGAAGGTAAGAGCGATACTTGCTCTTTGCACGTGGAAGCTTCTGAATAAAGGAGGTTTTAACATCCATTTCTTCGAAGGGTGTCCCTTCAAGTTTTTTTGGATCTTGAACCAAAGTAAAAAGCTTTGCAGGAAAAGTTTCGGTCAAGGTTTCCAAAACCTTTTCCGCGCCGCCCATAGTTGTAAGCCAATCATGTACCAGTGCAACTCGCATGCCCACCAATATAAAGGAAGGTCAAATAGGAAGCAAACAGGGTTTGCGCTTGCGCGATGACAAGAAATTTTGTATAGTCCTATTCTTTGATTTAAATTGTGGATGTGCAACATGCATGTATTTATTCCAGGTGGAGCAGGCTACGTTGGATCGCTCCTTGTTCCAGCATTATTGGATGCTGGTTATGAAGTGACTGTTTATGACCTTTTCCTTTATGGGAAAGAAGTCTTCGATGACATCAAAGATCACCCCAAACTTAAACTTATAAAGGGCGATATTCGCAATCTTAAAGAAATGGAAGCTGCCTTAAATGGCAGATGTACCCTTGTCATCCACCTTGCCTGCATTTCAAATGACCCTAGTTTTGAACTCAATCCGGACCTTGGAAAGTCGATCAATCTTGATCCTTTCGAACCATTTGTTCAGGTGGCAAAAAGAAAAGGAGTAAAACGATTCATCTATGCCTCATCATCCTCAGTTTATGGCGTTAAAGATGTTCCTAATGTCACCGAAGACATGGAACTCAAGCCTCTAACCGATTACTCGAAATTTAAGGCAGCCTGCGAAAAAATCCTCCTGAAGTATCAAGATAAAAACTTTACATGTTGTGTGCTCAGGCCTGCTACTGTCTGCGGGTATGCTCCCCGCCAGCGCCTTGATGTTGTGGTCAATATTTTAACAAACCTGGCTTTTAATACTGGAAGGATCAAGGTTATGGGAGGAGATCAACTGCGTCCCAATATCCATGTACGCGATATGGTCCGTGCTTATTTGCATGTTTTGGAAGCGCCAGCAGAAAAAATCCAGGGAGAAATCTTCAACGTAGGATACCACAATTATTCGGTACAAGAACTTGGGGACATCGTTCAATCCACCGTCGGAAGAAAAAAGGACATTGATCTTGAGAAAATCCCAACCGATGATAACCGTTCTTACCATGTGTCTTCTCAAAAGATCGCCGATAAGCTTGGCTTTACACCAAACTATACCATCCAAGATGCCGTTGACAGTCTAGTTGAGGCCTTTGAAGACGGGAAACTGCCTAACTCTCTAGATGATAAGCGATACTTTAATATCAAAACAATGAAGGCGATCAATCTCCAATGAAAGCACTTGTAACGGGTGGCGCTGGGTTTATTGGTAGCCATCTTACACAACTTCTACTCGAAAATGGCCATGAGGTCGTCGTATTAGATAACCTCCGCTCTGGGAGACTCACAAACTTTGATGAGTTTAAGGATAACCCGAACCTCAGGTTTGTTGAGGCAGATATCCGCTCAATAGATGAGATCCGCCCTTATTTTGAAGGGGTCGAATGGGTATTTCACATGGCAGCTTTGGCTGATGTCGTCCCTTCGATTGAGTCTCCACGTGATTATTTCGAAGTGAATGTGGATGGAACTTTTAATGTTCTTGAATGCTCAAAAGAAGCGGGCGTGAAACGGTTTCTCTATACCGCTTCTTCTTCATGTTATGGCATTCCAAAAAATTATCCCACTTCAGAAGATGAGCCTATTCAACCTCAGTACCCTTACGCACTCACTAAGTTTTTGGGTGAGGAACTCGTTATGCATTGGGAGCAGGTTTATAAAATGCCTTGTCTTTCACTGCGTCTCTTCAACGTCTATGGTCCCCGCGCTAGAACCACGGGAACCTATGGAGCCGTTTTTGGAGTTTTTCTCACACAAAAACTCAACAACAAACCCATGACTGTCGTGGGCGATGGATCGCAAACGCGCGATTTCACCTTTGTTAAGGATGTTGCACGTGCGTTTCTTGCTGCTGCTGAGTCATCTGTCAGTGGAGAAATCTTTAACGTTGGTAGTGGAAGCCATTATTCAGTGAACCGTATTGTGGAACTCCTCTCTGGAGATTCCGTCAATATACCAAAGCGTCCTGGAGAGCCTGACTGCACTTTTGCCGATACGACAAAAATAGAAAAGATGCTTCACTTCAAAGCTAAGACACCGTTTGAAGAGGGAGTAAAACAGCTTCTCGAAAAAGTCGAAGATTTCCGTGAGGCCCCTTTATGGGACCCAGATAGCATTGAAGATGCAACAAAAACCTGGTTTCAATACCTCTCGTAAAAGGAGCAGCAATGTTTTCAAAACGATTTGATCAGCTTAATGAAGTTATCAGCAAGTGTGAATTTTCATCCCCTGGTAGGGTCTTGAGCAAAGAGCAAGCTCTTCAAATTTTCCACGCATTTTTACTGCAAACTCAAGAGAAGGACGGAACCGTTTTTGTGATTGGGAATGGAGGCAGCGCAGGAATCGCTTCTCACTTTGCCATTGACCTTCTAAACGCATTGAAGATCCCTGCACAAACTCTTTACGATTCTAATGTAATGACTTGCATTTCCAACGATTTTGGCTATGAGCAAGTTTTTTCTCGACCTCTCGATTTACTACTCAGACCAAACGATCTTTTAGTATGTATTAGTAGCTCTGGAAATTCACAAAACATCTTGAATGGAACAGCTATTGCCAAATCAAAAGATATTCCAATCATTACTCTCAGCGGATTCGAACCTCACAACCCATTAAGAGCGCAAGGTGGTCTCAATTTTTATCTGCCGATTGTTGACTATGGGCTTGTCGAAATGGGACATTTTTTTTTATTGCACACAATCATTGATTCGTGGAGCTTTAAACTCACCTCAAATGAAACAACAGCACAATTAAGCCATGCAAAATAAATTAAAGACGTTTGAAGAGCTTGAAAAGCTCCTTGAGGCAGATAAAAAAGAAGGGGAGAAAATTGTCCATTGTCATGGAGTTTTTGACCTGCTTCACCCTGGACATATTCGTCACTTTAAAGAAGCCAAAAAACAGGGAACAAAACTTATTGTTTCTATCACACCTGACCGATTCGTCAATAAGGGCCCTGGTCGCCCCGCCTTTAATGAAGCGCTCCGAGCAGAGACTTTAGCATCATTGAACTGCGTTGATTATGTTGTCCTGAATGATAGCCCTGATGCAGTGAGTTGCATCAAGAAAATCAAGCCAAATATTTATGTGAAAGGGAAAGAATATGCGGACCATGCCACAGATGTAACAGAGAAGATTGCCGACGAGGTGCGCGCCGTGCAGGCTGCACATGGCTCCGTTTTCTATACGGACGACATTGTTTTTAGCTCCTCCTCTCTTCTCAACCGCTACTACGAAAGCACTTCCCCTGAGCTTCGTGCATTTCTTGCAGAAATGAAAGAACAATACACCATCGATGACCTACTTAATAAAGTGGAAGAGCTCAAAAAACTACGTGTTCTAGTTGTAGGGGACGCTATTATTGATGAATATCAATTTACCGATCCGATGGGACAATCAGGGAAAGGACTCCACATGGTTGCCCGCTGCGGCCAAAACGAACGTTACCTTGGTGGCTCACTCATTATTGCAAACCATATCGCTCAGTTTTCTGATCATGTCACTCTCCTAACCTCGCTTGGCGAGAAGTGTTCACACCTTCCTCTTATTGATAACCTCCTTGATCCAAACATTCAAAAGGAATTCGTAACACAACCCAAGCATTCAACTCTGATAAAGAAACGGTATGTTCTCCAAGATGGCAATCGTCTATCCAAGCTTTTTGAAACCTATTCGACAAATGATTTCCTTCTTACAGAAGCAGAAACAGACCATGTGATTACATATCTAGGAAACCACACTCAAGACTTTGATCTCGTTTTGGTTTGCGACTTTGGGAATGGCTTCACCAATCCTCTGATCATCGATGCCCTGTCTGCACTTCCAAACTTTTTAGCCATTAATACCCAAACAAATAGCGGGAATCGTGGATTTAACGTGGTAACCCATTACCGCCGCGCCGATCTGATATCCCTCAATGAACCAGAGCTCCGTCTTTCAGCCCACGACAGATACAGTTCGATGGAGGGCCTTGCTGCTGATATTTCTGAGTTGCTTCAGTGCCGCAATATTTGCATTACACAAGGAGTTGATGGAGTCTTCTGCTCATCTGAAGAAGAGCCTACTATTAGAATCCCTGCCCTTGTTTCGAATACTGTCGATCGAGTCGGAGCTGGTGATAGCTTCTTCGCTTTGGCTGCTATGTGCGCTGCAAAGAACTACCCCATATCACTTGCCGGATTTTTTGGCTCGATTGCCTCCGCTCTTAACGTGCAAATCGTTGGTAACAAAGAACCGATCAAAAAAATCCCCTTTAACAAATTCCTGACGAGGTTACTCAAGTGAACAAATCAGACCTATTTTATAAAATGCTTCGTATTCGAATGATTGAAGAAACCATTGCCGATCGTTATTCTGAACAGAAGATGCGCTGCCCAACTCATCTCAGTATTGGACAAGAAGCGATTGCTGTTGGAGTTTCTGAAGCCCTCGACAGCGGCGATCTCGTCATGAGTAATCATCGTGCCCATGCGCATTACTTAGCCAAAGGCGGCGATCTTAAAGCAATGATCGCTGAAATTCATGGCAAGAAAACAGGATGCTCTTTAGGACGAGGTGGATCCATGCACCTTGTAGATCAATCCGTTGGCATGATGGGCTCCACTCCTATCGTAGCAAATAGTATTCCTGTTGCCACAGGGCTCGCCTTTAGCTCTTTCCTTCAAGGAGACAAAAAAATAACAGTCTCTTACTTTGGAGAAGGAGCTACTGAAGAAGGTGTCTTTGGGGAATGTCTCAATTTTGCTGCGTTAAAAAACCTTCCCATGCTCTATGTCTGCGAAGACAACCTTTATTCTGTTTACTCCCCCATTGATGTCCGACAACCAGAGACCCGTGACTTATGCAAAATTGCCGAAGCACACGGAATGTTTTCAAAAAAAGGAGATGGGAACAACGTCGAAGAAAGCTACTCCATTGCAAAAGAAGCAATCGACTCGATCCGTAATGGGAATGGCCCTGCTTTTATCAAGCTTGACACTTATCGCTTTAGAGAGCACTGCGGCCCTAACTATGACACCGACCTTGGATACCGCACACATGAGGAGTTTGATTTCTGGTTAGAGAAGTGTCCGATTGCAAACTACCAAAACAAACTTATTAAAGAAAATATCATCACTGAAGAAGATGTTAGCACTATGAAAGAAACCTTCCAGAGGGAAATTGATGAGGCTTTCACCTTTGCAAAGGAAAGCCCACTTCCGAAGTTTGACCTAGACTATGAACTGATGTACGCGGAGCAGCCCCATGACGAGAGACCTTAAATTTAATCAAGCCATCTTAGAGGGAACCTCCCAACTGCTTGAATTTGACCCCTCCGTTTACCTCATGGGATTGGGTGTTCCAGATCCTAAAGGAACATTTGGAACAACTACCGGACTTCAAGAGAAATTTGGTCCCAGTCGTGTGATGGACATGCCCACCTCTGAAAACACAATGACCGGTGTTGCTATTGGATGCGCTATTCGAGGAATGCGCCCTATTATGACACACCAGCGCGTTGACTTTTTTCTTTTGGCTCTCGATCAACTGATCAATAATGCCGCTAAATGGCACTATATGTTCGGTGACAAAATGACTGCGCCAATTGTCATCCGCCTTGTCATGGGACGAGGATGGGGGCAAGGCCCACAACATTCTCAATCATTGCAAAGTTTATTCGCCCACATTCCAGGCCTTAAAGTCGTCATGCCCTCCACGCCTTATGATGCAAAGGGTCTCTTAATCTCTGCCGTCAAGGATAATAACCCTGTTGTTTTTCTTGAACACCGGTGGCTTCACAATACTCATGGCGATGTCCCTGAGGAAATGTATGAAGTTCCTATTGGAAAAGCTCGTGTCATTCAAGAAGGCTCCGACATCACTATCGCCGCCACCTCGCATATGGTTTTAGAAGCACGTAAAGCGATCGAAGTATTAGAAAAGGAAGGAGTAAGTGTCGAACTCATCGATCTTCGCACGGTCAAGCCGCTTGACAAAGAAACGCTCATCAAGTCAGTCCGAAAAACCGGACGCCTCCTTGTTGCAGACCCCGACTGGAAAAGCTGTGGCTTTGCAGCTGAAGTTATCGCATCCATCACAGAAGAAGCCTTTAACGATTTAAAAGCACCTCCTTCGCGAGTCACCTATCCCGACCGCCATAGCCCCACTAGCTGGGCACTTGCAAACCACTACTACCCTTCCCATCGCGATATTGCAATGGAAACATTTAAGATGATGCGATTGCCCTCTAAGGCACAATCACTTCTTCAAGAGTTACTCGAATACCGAAGCGAGGGCCCACTTGACGTCCCTGATGCTTCCTTTACTGGCCCTTTCTAGAAGACATAGGAAACAAAAAATGAAAAAAGTCCTCGTTATTGGTAGTAACTCATTTTCCGGGAGTGATTTTATCGACCTCCTTCTTGAAAAGGGAGAATATGAAGTGACCGGCATCAGCCGTTCAGAGGAAAAAGATGCTCTCTTTCTCCCCTATCGTGCGAAAAACTCCCCTCACTTTACATTTAAGCAGATCGATCTGAATCAAGACCTCGATAAACTTGACCGCCTTTTAGAAGACTTTAAACCCGAGTATATCGTTAACTTTGCAGCACAGAGTGAAGTTGGGCCGAGCTGGGAAAATCCTGACCATTGGTTTCAAACCAATGCAGTTGCCCTCACCTCACTCGCCAACCTTCTTAAAGACAAAAAATTTC
Source organism: Candidatus Neptunochlamydia sp. REUL1 (assembly GCF_963457595.1). Lineage (GTDB taxonomy): Bacteria > Chlamydiota > Chlamydiia > Chlamydiales > Simkaniaceae > Neptunichlamydia. The sequence continues at coordinate 1,087,592 of NZ_OY735137.1, read as the reverse complement.
TTAAGAAATATGTCCATATCTCCTCACCTGAAGTTTATGGCACCTGTCAGGGATTTATTAAGGAAGACACGCCTGTAAACCCGTCCACTCCCTATGCTGCTTCAAAAGCTGCAGGAGATATGTCTCTCTTTACCTTCTATAAAAATTTCAACTTTCCTCTCGTAATGATCCGCGCTACAAATGTTTATGGCGCACACCAACAACTTTTTAAAATCATCCCCCGCACTGCCATCTATCTCAAAAACAATAAAAAGATTGGCCTTCATGGGGGCGGTGTTGCCGTTAAATCCTATATCCACATCCGTGATGTCTCCAACGGCGAGCTCCTAGCAATGGAAAAAGGTAAGAACGGTGAAATCTACCATATCTCACCCGATCAAGGAGTCGCTGTTAAGGATGTCGTCAAAACCATCTGCAAAAAAATGGATGTTTCTTTCGAAAATTCGACAGAAATCACGCCCGAGCGCCTCGGTCAAGACAAAGCCTATACTATCGACTCTACTAAGATCCGCACTGAGCTCGGTTGGAAACCTGAGATCTCCCTTGAAGAGGGAATCAACCAGACTGTCGGTTGGGTCAACTCTCATTTTGATGCCATCAACCAAAAACCACTCGAATACATCCACAAAGCTTAAGGAAATCATGGGACAAGAAATCGACCTTCTCATTAACTATCCAAAAACAAAACGAGACGTCAAAGAAAGGGGCGCAACTAAAACTGAAGAAGACCGCGCCATTGCAAGGCAATTCGGCAAGGACTTCTTTGATGGCGACCGTCGCCACGGATATGGAGGCTTTGGATATATGGAGCGATTCTGGACCCCTGTTGTTCCCACATTCCAAAACCAGTACAACCTCACCGAAAAAAGCTCTGTTCTTGACATTGGAGCCGCCAAAGGATTTATGCTATATGATTTTAGGCGTCTAATTCCAAATATTACCATTGCGGGATGCGACGTTTCTGACTACGCAATCAAAAATGCAAAAGAGGAAGTCAAACCGTTTCTGAAAACCGCCAATGCGATTGATCTCCCTTATAAGGACAATTCTTTCGACCTTGTGATCTCAATTAACACTGTTCACAATCTCGAGAAACCTGAGCTTGCCAGCGCTCTCCAAGAAATCGAAAGAGTTTCACGAGGAAATAGTTTTATCACTGTGGATGCCTATCGCAATGAGCAAGAAAAAGAACTCATGTATCACTGGAATCTTACTGCAAAGACAATCATGCACGTTGACGAGTGGAAATCTTTTTTCAACGATATTGGTTACACCGGGGACTATTACTGGTTTATCCCCTAAATTGGGTAAGTGACCACCACTTATGAATGCATGAAACGTTCTCAGATCAAAGAAATGAACAAAGTTGCAAACGATTACAAACTAGACCTCTCAAGACCTCAATCCAGACCAGTTTGGAATCGCCCGTTTGGTGTAGACGCTTTATTAAATAAATGGAATAATGCCCTTAGCAATGGTCAGCCCGGTTTCTTTAGGAGTCACCTTGAAGGTGACTCCATTAGAGCAGTTCGATGCGAATGAAAACGATTGATTGTTTTAGTTAAATTGCCCCCTCAGATTATCAAAGAGCTAATAGGTTATGCTAAAAAGAAGAAAAGAATATGTCCGTAATATCTACAACATCATCTTTAAAAGAAAAAAGAAAGACCTGATTAAGTTTTTTTTCATTTCTACTCCAGGCTGCCTTGCTGCCTTTTTAGAAGGCATAACTTTTACCCTTCTTCTTTCTTCACTATATATCATGAGTGGAAAAGGCGTTGAAGTTTTTCATGGGAAACCCATCTTATCCAAGATAGCACGTATTCCGCATCTCCAAGAGATTTCTTCGAATCAACTTTTTGTTTACATGGTTATTGCCGCAATTTTCGCACAGATTCTGAAATCTTTGGTCATGTATCTTTCGGCTTTACAGGCAGCAAAGCTTAATGCTCGTATTGGTTGTGATGCACACCAAAATATTTACTCGCATATTCTCTCGTTCAACTTTTCAACGGTGAGTAATTATAAAACAGGTGGGCTTGCTTCCTATACGCAAATCCCCTCTGGAGCCATCATTCCCATGCTTCAGTCCTTTCATAAGGTTATTGTTCAGTCTTGTGTATTGGGAGTTCTAAGTCTTGTCCTCTTTAAGATATCTGCTCCTCTAACCCTCTTTTTTTGTGGCTTTTTTTTTATCTCAGGAATTGCCTATAAGAAAATCCTTGCTATTATCAGCCGCTTTTCAGAGGAATGTGCAACAAAGTTGCTACAATATAACAACGATGTTGTCCAAGCAATCAATGGAATCAAACTCATCCATATTTTTGGCATGCAAAAAACAATCCTCAAACGAAGTCACTCGCTCATGGCAAAAATGCAGGGATATCAGCAAGGAAATGCCAAACTACAAGCATTATTGCTTGCTACTGGTGAGGTTTTTAGCATGGTCATGATGGCCGCAACTATTGCGATAAGCTCTCTGTTTCTTGTTATCTCTAATGAACACTCTCTTCCTCTTTTATTAACCTACACGGTAACAGCTTATCGTTTTACAACAACTGCAAGAGAAATCCTAAACCACTTTGGAGTAATGGCTTCTCAAAGTGGGTCTATCGTAAAGCTTAATGAGATCTTAACCACAAAAGACAAAGGATTTGAGCCCACGGATGGAGTAGCCGCAGCCCAGGTTCGAAAAGGGATTGAGTTTCGCAATACTTCCTTTAGATATCCTTCAAAGAAGCAAAATGCTTTAGACAGCGTCTCTCTCTTTATTCCTCACCAAAAGTTGACAGCTATTGTTGGGCTTTCTGGGGCAGGGAAAACTTCCTTGGTTAGCCTTATCACACGCTTATTCGAACCAACAGAAGGAAAAATCCTTATTGATGGCGTTGAACTGAGCAAATACAATATTCAAAGTTGGCGATCAAAACTCGGTGTCGTATCCCAGAATACAGTTATCTTTAACGACCCCGCTCGTGAAAACGTCTGCTTTGGAACAACAGCGACAGACGAGGAGGTTCTAGAAGCGTGTAAAACCGCTGGATGCTACGAGGTAATAACTAATCTTCCTGACGGGCTTGACTCTCCTCTTGGAGAGCATGGGTATAAAATTTCTGGAGGAGAAGCCCAACGTATTGCTATCGCACGCGCATTAATCAGAAATCCCGAAATTATGATCTTTGATGAAGCAACAAGTAATCTTGATAGTCTTAATGAGCAAACCATTAAAACAACACTTGAGAAGTGCCGAAATCGGTGCACTCTTATTGTCATAGCTCACCGCCTTTCAACGATAATCTCTGCAGATCAGATTATTGTACTTAATGACGGCCAAGTAGCTGAAACAGGAACCCACGAAGATCTCATTGAAGCAAACGGAGAATATTCCTATCTCTGGCACTTGCAATCTACACACCCCCCTGAAAGAGCCCTTGTTTGAATGAGTACCAAACTAGTCATTATTGGATCTCAAGGATTCATTGGCAAACGCCTTACAGTCTCTATGAACCCTACCATTTTTACAAATTACAAAGAGGCACCTTACCTACTTGATTTAAGATCTCCTGACTTAAAAGCCTTGCCCCTTTCAACAGAAACACATGTGATCATTGCTGCTGGATGTGCAAATATTAACGAATGCAACAAAAACCCCAAAAAAACTTACGCAATCAATGTTACCGGGACACTCGAACTTGCAAAACAATGCAGAGAAATGGGCTTATGTCCCATTTTATTCTCTACAGACTACGTCTTCAACGGAGAAAAAGGAGGATATACAGAGTCTTCATCTACATGCCCGATCAATGCATATGGAAAACAGAAAGCGGAGTTGGAAAGCAGAATTCACGATGTTACAAGCGGAAATTATTTAATGCTCCGCCTATCTAAAATCTACTCCACCTTCACAGGCGATAATTCTCTGTTAGATGAGATGATGCACAATTTAACACAAGGAAAAGCAATTCGAGCCGCAACCGATCAAGAGTTTTGTCCCCTCCACGTCGACGATCTTGTAACTATTACCCAAGAACTTATAGATCAAAATATTACAGGATTGATAAATATTGGGGGACAAGAAACATTAAGCCGGTACGCACTGGCGTTAAAGGTATGTAAAGCCCTTAATATTTCAACAACACTTGTCAAACCAATTACCCTAGACGAGCTAAAGGGAAGCACACGCCCCAAAAAAACAACTCTTAACTGCAAAAAACTGTATGAAACCATTACCATTAAGACTCAGACTCTTCAAGATTCAATCTCAAAATTAGCGACTATCTACCACAATAAAAATTTATTTTTGAATGAGTTGAAACACAAAACTGCTTTTGCTAAAACGCAGATTAAGTCGACAGAAACAGGCGGTATCAGTTGAATAATGGAATGTTAACCACAAAAATAATTTATGTTACCAATAATAAATAAGCTCAACTCTAGGAAATTCTGTAGATTCATTTGTAAAGAAGTTGATTTTATATCCAACGATGATGATATTTTCCTTTTGATTGAAACTAATCTAAAAGCAATAGTACATACTTTAGAATACGCAGAATATTGGGCAAGAATAAGACAGCCTCCCATCCTTATTGCAGCATCGCATGCAGCTGAAACTATAGATCTTTTATTTCCTTATATTTGCCCAAGTGTGAAGGTCCTTCGCTATGATAATCCTTTCCCTAAATGGCTCTTTCAAAGGACTTCTTTACAAATCCATCATAATTTTTTCTCAAAAAATATATTTTCTTACTTCAAAACAATAGCATCAAACTCATTATATCTATTCGAATATCAACCTATACCTTATGACAAGACTTTTACGTCTTCTTATAATCATTTCATAGAATCTTCTGAAACTAAGGATGTTCCGAAACCCTTCTTAAAAGCTTACACCCAATACAATCAGTTTTATTTTAAGAGAAAAGATACATGGAATGATTACTTTCAAATTTTTTCAGAAATAACAATTAATGACAGAAAAGAGAAGTTAGAAAAAATCAACCATCTGTTGTTACATACCCTCGGAATTAATCGCCCCTATGTTATTCTCCATCTCAATAGCTCCCCTTTCAGAGGAACTTCATCTAAGAAGTTTAGCCTGGTTATTGATTTACTCATTCGGAGAGGATATGCTGTCATTCTTCAGGGTCAAAGAGAACAACCAGCATTTGCCCCTAGACAACACTTCCACGACTACTCACGCGACATAAATGTCTCATTAGAAAATGATTTAGCTCTGTATGCCTATGCAGAATTTGTGATTTCTTCAAAGGGCAACTCTGAAATTTTGTCTCAGGTCTTTAATACTCCCTTGCTAGGCCTAAATTACGTTGAACCAACCTCCCTTCTTCCGCATAAGAAGCATCGCTTCTTTTTTAAACATGTTTACGACAAAAGGGAAGAAAAATACCTCAGTTGGAGAGAGTATTTAAACCATCCAGGATTTTTTAATCACACCAATCTAAATACAAGTAGTGAGCTTCGTTATGACGAAATGAGCGAAGAAGAAATTATTCACACAATTGAAGAGTTCCTTACGCTCTTGGATAAAAACGAAGAATCTTGGCTAGATTATTCTCCGCTTCAACAGACTTTTAAAGGTAGTTTAGAGAAAAAACATTTTGATCTCCACAAGGCTTATGGGGTTCCCACCATGACATATTTAGAACAAATGGATCAAAGTAGGCATAGCACTTCGAGTGGACCTTTGGAAATAGCATCGTGTAGATAACGACACGAGGTATTAGGCTCCGCTCTTTGCAGAGGCAAGATATGTATCACAAGGAACAGAAGGACAAGTATATAAGTCAAAATGTAACGGAGTCAAAGATTTCCGAAACCTTTGTTGGTTTTCTGAATAATTTAGCCACGTTTCTTTTGGAGCATGAATAAAGGGGATAAATTCCTCCAATGAATCAATCAGTTCTTCCTCATTCATCTCCTCATATATATATGCTTTTGAATTGGGATGAACTGTTTCTACTCCAAACTCAAAAAAGAGAGGGCTTCTTAATATCTCTTTCCAATTTAAATAAGCTCCCTTGGGTCCTTTTACGTGTTTATAGAAAAAGCGATACTTAACGTTATGCAACATTAATACATTCTCATTATAGTTAACACCTAGAAGCGGAATATCAAACAAGCTACAAAAAATCTCTGGTCCTGATTTGGCAGCAACCACAAACAGAGCATCAGAATAAAGAGCCAGGTCATTCTCGGGCGTGCAGTATTTACTATGAGCATAGTCGAAAAAATGCTTTCTAGGTTTGAAGTGCGGTTGTTCCTTTCGACCTTGAAGTACCACATCAAATCCTTTCTCTATCAGCAAATCAATTAGTCCATTAAACCTGTGGGGATATTGGATCCTTCTACGATCCGTAAGAATATTTCCTGAGGTCGTTTTGATAGAGCTTAAGTTAAGAACAACATAGGGTCTAGTTACATTAATCTCTCTGATTAAATTCTTTCTCGTTTTTTCAATGATTGAATTAGGCTGTAAAGCAGGCCCTGAAACAACCATATCGGTATAATCATCCCAATATTTTTTGCGCACAAAATAGTTCTCTCGAAAAGTTAAATATGCCGCTGTAAATCTTTTTGGTTTTTTTCCTTCAAACTTGACAACTGGATCAAAATGTCTTACATATTCCCCAATGACAAAAAAGTTCTCTTTTAAAAATGAAAATTGATTGTCCCAAAGGAAAATAGCTTTGTTATTTTCAATAAGCACTTGAGAGTATATGTTCTGAAATGTTGAACTGAAGATCTCTTGATTTCTATAAAGAGTCCTAAAATTTCGTAAAAGAAAGCAATCAATGATTGTAGCTTCTGGACAAACTAACTTTACTAGCGAACAGACAAATGCTTGTTCCTGCGCAAGAATAATGATTGCAACCTTTCCCCTTTCTTTTTCCCATAGAGCTGCATAATGTATCATACAGATCAAGGGCCCAAAGTCATGCCGACTAATCAAAAACAATTGCGCGTCAGGCGAGAGATGATCAATTTTTTTTTTGATGGGACTATAGACCAGCTTTTCGAGACAAATGCCGAGAGGGGCTTCCGAATGCTTAAAGAATCCTATGATGAACCGAACGATACGAGATCTAAAGTATCTCCAAGTCCGCTTTATAAACCACAAGACATAGCAAGGAGGTTGCCCATCAAATTTGTACGCGTTAACTACCTTTAAACGAAACCTTCTGTATAACAGTACACGCTCCAACAAAGAGTACGACCTCATAACATCCTTTATGTTGAGTGGACGACCGCAGGCTAGTCATTTATATATATAAAGTCAATTCTTCCGAAAGGATAACAAGCAACTTTTTCTTTTCTAAAAATTAGAACTTCTCTAGACTCCGAATTTCATTAATTGAATAGAGAACACGATGGCGATATTTGATAGTGAAGAAAAAGCTGCATGGGACGAAACAACAAAACTATTTTCGGAACACACTTATAAGTTTGGTCCTCACTGGTCTTTCAACTTTAGGAACGATCCCAAGCGTCTTGGTTTCGTTCTTTCTCGGTATAAATTTTCAACAAAAATGCTTGGAAAGCGTCACCATATCTTAGAGCTTGGGTGTAGCGACGGAATCGGAACAACAATTTTGGCAGAAAACACCACCAAATACACCGGCGTCGACCTTGATCAACCTGCTCTAGAAGCGGCCAAAACAAATATGATCGATGAGAAACTTCAGTTTCTTCATGATGATTTTATGGGGAAAACCTATGGTTCTTTTGATGGAGTTGTTTCCCTTGACGTTGTGGAACACATCCTCCCAGAGTTTGAAAATACATACTTTGAGACTGTACATAAAAATATGGCGGAAAATGGAATTTGTATCATTGGGACACCTAACATTACAGCAGCCCCCTATGCGTCTAAAGCCAGCCAGTTAGGGCATGTCAATATGTACACTCAAGAACGCCTTCTTGAGGTGATGAAAACGTATTTCCATCAAGTCTTTCCTTTTGGAATGAATGATGAAACCATGCACACTGGATTTGGTTCGATGGCCCACTATCTTCTGTGTGTCGGGGTTCATAAAAAAGAGGTTTATTATGATTGATATTGAACATTTTTCTGAGAAAGGTTGGGTTGTTATCGATTTTATCGATCAAGCTCCCGTAATGAGGGCGCGTGAAGCCCTTCAAGCGCACTTAAAAGAACTCTTAGGAAAAAACATTCCTCTAGAAGAATACCATACTGAAGTTGAAAATGATGCTCAACACACTGATCTTCAGGTTAAGATGACTGAATTCTTCCGAAATCAAAAATTTGGAAAGGCAATCATCGAAAAACAACTTTCGTTATTTAAACCCTTTATGGGGCTTGACCTTTGTGTCCAGCGAAGCCCCTACTTAAGAATGGCTCGCCCAGGAAAATCTCAAGATAACATTGGTTACCATAGAGATACCTTTTATGGAGGTTCCCCTTTTGAACTCTCTGTTCTCGTCCCTTACGTAGATGTGCCAGCACCTTCAGCTCTTCAAGTCATGACAGGATCTCATACCCTTTCTGAAAATCATTTTCCTACAACGCAAATTGAAAATCCAGATGAGGCTGTTCGTAAAGGATCATCAAAACACCAGTTGGGTTTCCTCTATGCTCCAAAAGTGATGGATCCCTCAATTGCAAATGAGATGCTTGCCGTCCCACTTAAGTTGGGCCAAGCCATCGCCTTTAGCCTCTCAACCGTTCATGGATGTGTGGTCAACAACGGAACCACAACCCGCTGGAGCTCAGACATTCGAGTCATGAGTGCCTTTGCGCCCGTCGACCTCAGTGCCCGCCCCGACTATTACGAACCGCTCAGCAGCTCTGCTTTAACGGCGCAAGCACAAAATTATTTCACCGCAACAGCAAACGAGACAAGTGAATAATGAAAGAGTCTAAGTCAAATTGGTCCTGTGTCGCAGAAGAACTTATGCAGGAAGTTCCTGAAGTTAATTTGGGGCGGTATGCTTCGTTTTGGTTCCATAAAACCCCGAGACGCGTTTTGCATTGCATGTCGTACTATAAATTTGCTTCCAAGCTCATAGGAAAAGGCAGGCGAGTTCTTGACGTCGGTTGCAATGAAGGTCTCGGGACTTTTCTAGTTGGTAAGGAATGTGGGTTTGCAAAAGGAGTCGACTTTGATGAAGATGCAATTACCCAGGCACAAAAAAACTTTAAAGAACCTTTTGTGGAGTTTGAAACCGGCGATTTTTTGAAAAACGAAGACACAGGCAATTGGGATGCAGTCATTAATTTTGATGTGATTGAGCATATTCTTCCGGAACATGCACATGATTTTATCGAAGGGATTGCTAAAGAGCTAACTCCTGAAGGACTCTGCGTTATTGGAACACCAAGTAAGATCTCTCAAGATTTTGCTTCCGAAGTGTCTAAAAAAGGCCACATCAACATCTATTCCCATGAAAGGCTAGAAGCTGAGATGCGAGAGCATTTCGAGTTTGTATTCATGTTTGCTGCTAATGATGAAGTTGTACATACCGGGTATCTTCCTCTTGCTCATTATTTTATCACAGTTGGGTGCAAGAAGAAATCATGAAGTCCCATGCTGCCATTTTAATAGAGTGTGGTGCTCCTCTTGAATTGATGGAACTTGAAATTCCGAAGCTTCAAGAAGGTCAGGTTCTTGTCCAAATGAAATACAGCGGAATTTGCCGTACACAGCTCAATGAAATCAAAGGACTCAAGGGTCCCGACAGATTTTTACCTCACACACTCGGACACGAAGGGTCAGGGATCGTCGTTGATACTGGACCTGGTGTTACGAAAGTAAAAATAGATGACTCAGTGATTCTGACCTGGATTAAGGGAGAGGGAATTGATGCTAAAGGAGCTATCTACCAATGTGGCAACTTAAAAGTGAATTCCGGGCCTATCAGTACTTTTCTAGAGTACGCAGTCATTGCCGAGAATCGCCTTATTCCCATCCCTTCAGATGTCCCCCTGAAAGAAGCTTCTTTATTTGGATGTGCAATTCCCACAGGAGCAGGGATTATTTACAATGAACTCACCCTTACCCTGGACTCAACAATTGCTCTTTTCGGACTTGGTGGAATCGGTCTCAGTGCTCTTGTTGCAGCAACTGCCAAAAAAGCTAAAAAGATTATCGCGATCGACCTGGAACCTGCAAAGCTCACTCTGGCAAAAGAATTTGGAGCAACTCATACTCTGCTTTACAACCCGGATGATCTTCTTTCTTCACTTGACTCAATCACCGATGGAAAAGGAATCGATTTTGCTGTTGAGGCTGTGGGTAAAAAAGAAGTCATGGAACTTGCTTTTAAGGCAGTAAAAGACCAAACAGGCCTCTGTGTTCTTGCAGGAAATGTTCCCAAAGACACCAAGATTGAATGTGACCCTTTTGATTTTATTAAGGGTAAAAAACTTATTGGGACTTGGGGCGGAAAAGTTAAGCCTGATCAAGACATCCCTTTTTTCCTGCGGTCGTTCTATCCTGGAAATAACCAGCTTAACCGTCTAATTTCTCACGAGTCCCCCTTGAGTGAAATCAATGCCCTTGTCTCCCTATTAGATAGTGGCCAAGCTGCACGAACCCTCGTCACCTTCAACTAATGGCGCTCTCTGTTGTCCTTCCCAACTTCAACCATAGTCACCATTTGGCGGCAGCGCTTGAAGCTATTTTCTCTCAGTCACTCCTTCCAAATGAAGTCCTTATCATTGACGATGCCTCGACTGATGAAAGTGTTCCTTTGATCAAAGCATGGCAACAAAAATACCCTCAAATTAAACTCATTCAAAATGAAACAAACCAAGGCCCTGTCCCCACCATTAACCGAGGCATCCAACAAGCGCAATCTGAACTACTTGCTTTTTGTTCTGCCGATGACTTCATTCTTCCTGGATTCTTTGAAAAAGCTACATCTTTTCTTAAAAGCCACCCCGAAGTAGGGATGTGCACAGGTAAAACCTGTCATTTTGAAGACCATACTCCTCATTTTCTTGTTCCTGATCGAATGCCTCTAGGGAACTCTCCCCAGATTTTTACAAAAGAAACTCTCCCTAAAGTCTTTAAAAAAACCACGTTTTTTATCCATTCAAACTGCGCTATCTATCGCAGGAAACACATTGTTGCATTTGGAGGATTGAACCCCGAACTCAAAAGTTTTAGTGACTGGTACCTTAACTGTCTTGTAGCATTGCACTACGGTGTTGGCTACATCCCCTCTCTTTTTGGAGCCTTCCGCCTTTCAGAGAAATCGTACGCAAACATTCTAAAGTCATCTGAGCATCAGGAGGGAATGTTTCATGCTCTTATGAGAGATATTAAGGATAGAGACCTAGAAAACCTTTTCAAATCAACAGGGCTCCTTTCCCATGGAGGAGTCCGTCTCGTCCTCTTCCTTGCAAAACACAAAGAGTACCGCCCTTTTTTCCCTCGTGCCTTTTTCAAAAAGTGTCACTTTCATTTGAATAAGCTGCTTAAAGAGGGGAGTCCTCTAACAGCTGAAGATCTTGATAGTATTTCATAAGATCGCGGAAGCGAGATGCGTCTTCAAAACGGAGCTCTTTTGCAGCAAGCTTCATTTCCTTTTCGCACTCTCTCATTCGCTCAAGGATTTCTTTCGGAGATACAGAGATAGCAGCTTCTTTTTCTTTTCCTTCCGCTGCTTTATATTCATGAAATGCTTCCGCCAAATCTTCTGAAAAATCTTTGCATACCGTTTTTGGGGTGATCCCATGTTTACGATTATACTCAGTTTGAATCTTCCGACGATCTGTAGTCACCTGAATCGTATTCTTGATAGACTTGGTTTCCTTATCCGCATACATGATAACCCGCCCCTCATTGTTGCGGGCTGCTCGCCCACAGGTCTGGGTAAGCGCCGTTTCACTCCGCAGAAACCCTTCCTTGTCAGCATCTAGTATCGCAACCAATGTCACTTCGGGAATATCTAATCCTTCTCTAAGCAAGTTAATCCCCACAAGCACATCAAATACTCCCTTTCTCAGATCTTTAATGATTTCTACCCGTTCTAAAGTAGCGATATCAGAATGCAAATATTTTGCCTTCACTCCAATCTCTTGCAAATATTTAGAAAGATCTTCCGAAAGTTTTTTTGTAAGCGTTGTGACAAGAACTCGTCCCCCTTTGCTTGTTTCAACACGGATCTCATCAAGACAGTCATCAACCTGGTTTGTTGCGGGCCTTACTTCAATCACAGGATCAAGAAGTCCTGTTGGGCGAATAATTTGCTGAACTACGTCCCCTTTAGCTTCGTTTACCTCCCAAGGTCCCGGAGTTGCCGATACATACACAACTTGGTGAATGTGATTATAAAATTCTTCAAATTTCAACGGGCGGTTGTCATAAGCTGAAGGCAGCCGGAACCCAAAATCCACTAAAGATTGCTTTCTTGCTCGATCCCCATTGTGCATTGCATGGATTTGTGGGAGGGTTTGGTGAGATTCGTCGACAAAAACCAAGTAGTTGCTAGGAAAATAATCCAAAAGACATGCGGGAGGCTCTCCAGGGTTTCTTGCCCCAAAATGGCGAGAATAATTCTCAACTCCTTTGCAATACCCAATTTCCTTAATCATTTCGAGGTCATATTTCGTCCGCTGCTCAATACGCTGCTGTTCAACAAGTAGATTTTCTCGGCGGAAATGATCACTTCTTTCTCTCAGCTCTTTTTTAATTGTGACCATTGCGCTTAATCGTGCTTCTTCAGGAGTGACATGGTGAGAACCTGGATAGATTGAAAGTCCTTTTACCCGGGCCTTAACTTTCCCTGTTAGTGGATCAATTTCACTAATTCTCTCAATCTCATCTCCAAAAAACTCAATGCGATACCCTACATCATCTTCATAGGCAGGAACAATTTCCAGAATATCACCTCTCACTCGAAAGTGAGATCGAGAGAGCTCATAATCATTCCGCGAATACTGCAACTCAATAAGGTGCAACAGGACATCATCACGGCGATAACTTTCTCCCACATTCAATGCTAACTTCATTTCACGAAAGTACTCAGGCATTCCAAGTCCATAGATACATGACACCGAGGAGACAATGATGACATCTTCTCTTTCAAGCAAAGAACACGTTGCCCGTAGCCGCAGCTTTTCTATTCGGTCGTTAATCGATAAATCTTTTTCAATATAAGTATCTGTTCTTGGAACATATGCCTCAGGTTGGTAATAGTCATAATAAGAGACAAAATATTCCACAGCATTGTTTGGAAACAGCGCATTAAATTCTTGATAAAGTTGCGCTGCAAGTGTTTTATTATGTGCCAAAATGAGCGTCGGTTTTTGCACATTCTCTATGACATTTGCCATGGTAAAGGTTTTCCCAGACCCTGTAATTCCGAGCAAAACCTGAGACCTCTTGCCAAGATTAATCCCCTCGGTAAGCCTTTCAATTGCTTCAGGTTGATCCCCCTGAGGATCAAAATTGGAGACTAATTTAAACATGGCCAAGGTATTTAGAAATTAAATGCTTAAAGATGCCCAGCTGTGCCAGCACATCAACTACCACGATAAAGAATGCAAAGAAAATGATAAATACAAGGAGAGTGCGTCCCCAAACTGTTGAATAAAACCGTGGTTTTTTCAGCTTCCATGCCATCATTGCAGGAAGAAAAATTAGGAGGATGGCAACAAACGCACCAGCATATTCTAAAGCAACAAAGAACCCTCTTTGATAAGTGAGGACAAAAATTAAAGGAGGAATAAACGTCAAAAGGCATGCCATTAACCGGCCTTCCCAGCTCTTCTTAATTTTAAAACCATCGGTTAAAAAGTCGGATAGACTCAATGTCACCCCTAAAAATGATGTGACAATTGCAAAGAAAGAGAAAAAGTGCGCCCCCAACTTGATCCAAGGATTTGTAACGATTTGAGTTAGTGGCTGCGTTGCAGAAGCGCCGTGTTGCCATGCATGGACGAGTCCATTTTCACCACTCAAAGGAACAATTCCTAAAATAAGTACTTGCCATAGTAAGTAAATCACAAGAGGAAGCAGGCTTCCCACAACAAGGATCCACCGCAATTTTTTCTTATCGTGATTCATATAAGTTGTTAAACTTGGTATGATAATATGGTACCCAAAGGAGGTAATCACAACAGGGAAAATCATGAGTGTAGGGTCCCAATCAACACGGGTAAGTAGAGCGCCATCGATATGCTCTGGTAAAAAACCTACAAGCAACAGATACGACACACAAAGCCCCAACATTAATATCCGATTGATCATATCGACACCCAGCGTGCCTAAGTAAACAAAAAAACCAAAAATCAATGGAAGACAAAACGGACCGAGCCAATGCGGCATTGTATATCCTGTCACATACTGAACTGCCGAAACAAACAAGGGACTACTCGCCGAAATATAGGCCGCAGTGAGTGAATAGAGCAAGAGTAGATAAACGATCCAACTAAGGCCTTTCCCCCATCCACCTAAGGTCTTATGAACCATAGAAATCAGGTTAGGCTCCCCTTCTACAGCAAAGTTCGCATCGAGAAAAAAGAACGCCGTTGCAAGCATGACTCCCCAACAAAGAAGAAATATAGCAATTGAGGGCATAAAACCAACAAAAGAGCTCATAACAGGAAGGGCAAGCATGCCCGCACCAATCGTCGTCCCTGCTACAAGTAAAACCCCGCCTACATAGTGATTGATTTTCATCACGCTCTCCTGTTCGAAACAAGTTTACCATTGATGATCTTTTCTTTGTTAACGTTTTGATTTGTTTGCGTCTACATTGAGGAAAGTGATTTATTATGAGAAAAATTTTGTCGTTTATAATTGCTTTTTCCTTTGCCGCGTCTCTCCATGCAGAGTATCAGCCTGACATCTACGGCTATACTATGGAGAAGGGGACCAAGGTCTACACAGAAGCATTTGATAGAGCTATTGAATTCACCAAAATGAATCAAATCGAGGGAGATATTGTAGAATTTGGTACATTGGAAGGCTTTACAGCGATTATCTTTGCAAAGTGAAAAGCTCTCTCCATTTGTTTGACTCCTTTGCAGGTTTCCCCGAAATAACCTCTGAAACTGATCTAAACCCTATTGAACACAAGTGGGCACAGGCAAAGTCTAAGCGAAGAAAATATCAATGTGGAATAGACGAACTTTTCAAGGAGCACCGCCTATAACTAATTTAAGTCACTTTAGCTATATCTTTTTCAGAAGGTAGGTTCCCGATTTTGGCAGGGTTAGAATATATTTTTCACTTGCGTAAGAGTGAATAACTACAATACACAAAAATATCCGTAAAAGTTTTTTATATTTTCTATCTAGGGTTTAGGGAAGAGGTGGAAGTTGAGCATATTAGTGAACTGGTAAAAGAAGATAAGAACGGCAATGAGGAGGATCACGATAAGTAGAGAGCGTCCACCCGGAACACGGTCTTTCAGGAGATGCTTTTGTTGATAGCGACCGATCCAGGCCATTAGAGCGGGGAAAATTCCAAAAAGAACTACAGCACAGATCCCACCAGCAAAATTGAGGGCTTTGAAAAAAAGGTCTGGGAAAACAAGAGAGAACAGGAGGGGTGGAATGAGTGCAAGAAGGCACATTCCAATATTTTCGTGTTCCTTATGTTTGATTTTGAAACCATCACTGAGAAAGTTGGTAAGGCTAAGCGCTTGCGCAAGGAATGAGGTAAGGATCGCAAAAAACGCCAAACTTTGTGCGATATAACCAATGAGATGGGATCCTAGGTAAGTACGTATGGCTTGAGCAGCATCAACATCTATCTTAAAGCTATGGAGCACTTCATTAAATGGAAGAATACCAAGAGCAACAACTTCCCAGATGAGGTAAATGACAAAGGTAAAGAGAGACCCTGCATAGATTGATTTGCGCACTCTTTTCCGATCCATATCCATATATTTCATAAGAACAGGAATCATATTGTGGAACCCAAAGGAGATAATGAGAATGGGGAAGGTATAAAGAGCATACTTTGGTTCCCAGTGGAGAAGGAATCGAGGAACAATGAATTGAACTCCAAGAAACACAAGGAGAACAAAGGATAAAACCTTCCCAATCATGAGATAGCGATTGACATGGTCAACCGGTTTAGTTCCAAGATAGACGATCCACCCAAAAATAATGACAAAGAAGAGGGATCCGGCCCAATTAGGAAGTGATAGCTTAAGGGTATTACTCATAAAGAGTGAAAAGTGATTTCCGCTAGCTGAGATGTAAGCCACAAGAAGCGCATAAAACAAAAACAGGTAGAGAAACCAGCATAGAAATTTCCCCATAGGCCCTAAGGTTTTTTCAACCATAGAGATGAGATTAACCGGTTTTTTAAACCATCCTATAATCTCAACCATGAGAAGCGCCGTTGTAAGCATAAAAGCCCAGGCAATAAAGAACATAAGAAATGAAGGAAGAAAACCCGGAATTCCAGTAAGAATTGGTAGACCAAGCATCCCTGCACCGATACAACTACCGGTGATCAGAAGAGTCCCTCCAAAGATGCTGCCTTTCTGTTTCCCCATTATGTCGACTTCATTTTTTCTACAGTGCGAATCTCATGACCTAAGCGGCCCAGTTCGTATCCGTCGTAGTCAACAAATTTAAAAAAGCGTTCGTATTCTGGAAAGGTGTGAGAAACTTGCTTTGCCATTTCCTGAGCAACATAGCGATACATGGGATGTCCCGCAGGAGAGGATCTGAGTTCACACATCCACTGCAAAGCGCGCAGGTTAATATGAAAATACCAATGGATATTATAAGCCATCGGAACTGCGTATTGCGCTTCTTCAGGAAGTTCCCCAGAAATCTCATCATAAACTTCTTTTGCCCTTTCCATTGCTTCTCGGTAGTCTTTTTCCATTTCAGTACCGAGGATTTCTTTAGGAACATAATAGCCATGGTTGCAGGTAAGAAGTTGTCGTTCTTGAGTAAGCGTACGATGCCGCTGAAGATCGCGATAGATTCCATAATCAGCAACAATTTCGAAAGTAAACTCTGCATGCTCTAAAGCCCTGGGGGATTTATGACGACGGTTTTGTCTAAAAGCAGAAGCGGCATCAAAAATTCGAGAGAGATCCTCTTTTGAAAGCTTCTTGCACATCTCCTGAAGCTCCATCAAACCACAATCAGACTGATTAAATAGCAAGGCAGCCGCAACTTTAATAGGACTCTCCTGATCAAAGTTTACAAGACGAACCATCGGCTGGTCTAAGGGCTGGATCGAACCAGTATACTGGTCGCGCATCATGGCAATTTCGTCATTCATCTTTTCATGAAATTCAGCGTATGTATTTTGGTGCTTGTGGCTCAGATCAGCCCGTCGGATAAAAGAAGGGATTACCTTTGAGAGTTCTTGATGAGAGGTTCTGGCAACTTCCTGAAGTTCGGTTAAGTTGTGACAGTTGAGCTTTTGAATGAGTGTTTCGAAGAAACGCCCATTCCCATAAACACCCATATTTGTCAGAGCACTCGCAGGAAGAAGTCCTCTCAAACAATCAAGCACTTTAGCTCTTAAGGCTGCAGTATAAGCCACTTTGGAAACATCGTGCTCTTTAGGAAATTCTTTTTCCATCTGCGCTGTTAACGGAGGGATTAGCTTGCCATAAGTTTCAAAGAGATGGTTACACATATCGACAAAGCAATTACGGTAGGCTGAAGTCATCAAAATAGGTTCTCTATAAAATAGATACTCCCCTTCGTATTTCTGATCAAAATAGATGTAACGTGTCGATTTTTCCAGAGGAGATCCCCCAAGTCGAGAGTCTTCAATAATTTTTGCAGCAATCATCGAAACATTTTCAATGGCAAGATGCGCTCCTCCAAGTTCTCCAATAGAGTCATCTCCATATCCATCAAGGATACGGTCGTAAAAGTTTTGCGCTTTCTTAATTGCTATGCTCTGATCTTCAAGCTCGCTGTCAACTTCAGCCTCTCTCTGACCAGAAATAGTCGAAAACTCCGTCTCTTCGTTCAAAATAAATTCTTTTAAAAGAAGAGAACGTAAACCTAGACTCGATCTTGAGTAGCGAGAAAAAAGAGCGCCTTTAATAACCTCTGGAAGGTTACGGAGACAGAAGATATGACTGGATGTACTCGTCACATATCTCTTGATGATTTTTAGCTGTGATTCACTAAATTCTTCATAATCATTCAACATGCGGGAGCTCCAAGGTTGCACGTATCCAAAAGAAAAGAGTCTATCTTTTTCTCCTTTTTTTGGTAACCTTTTTCAAAACCCACATTTTGCACCGGAGGTGCTAGATGGAGATGGATAGCAACTCGGCAAAAGGTAAAATATGAAGATCGTAATTATAGGTGGTGGAATTGTCGGACTCGCAACAGCTCATGCCCTAATAGAAAAGTTTCCGAATTTCAAAATAACACTTTTAGAAAAAGAACCAACGCTAGCTGCTCATCAAACCGGAAACAATAGTGGAGTGGTCCACTCCGGGATCTACTACAAACCGGGGTCACTGAAAGCAAAGAACTGCGTGGACGGGAAGAAGAAACTTCTAGAGTTTTGCAATAAACATGACGTTCCCTATGAGCAGTGCAAAAAAGTTTTGATTGCAACGCAGGAAAAGGAAGTTCCGACACTTAAAGAACTCAAACGACGGGGAGACGCCAACGGTGTCAAGGTCGAAGAAATCTCATCTGAGGAACTTAAAGAGATTGAACCCCACGCCGTAGGCCTTAGGGCGCTCCTTGTTCCAGAATGTCAAATTATCGATTATAAACAGGTTACTATGTCTCTTGCAAAAGACTTTGAAAAAAAAGGTGGGGCCATCCGAACAAGTGAACGGGTAGAGCACCTCCACTTTTCTTTTCCCCGTTGGATTATCGAAACAAGTCAAAAAACTGAAAGGTGCGATTTTGTGATTAACTGCGCAGGGCTTTATTCTGATAGAATTGCCAGAATAGCTCTCCCTCATAGAAAGATCTCTTGTCAAATTCTCCCCTTCCGAGGAGAGTACTATATGCTAAAAAAGGATTCCCTGGTCAAGGGCTTGATCTATCCAGTTCCAAATCCTAAACTTCCTTTTTTGGGGGTCCACCTCACGCGTATGATTGATGGAAGGGTGGAGGCTGGACCTAATGCTGTTCTTGCAACAGCTCGAGAAGGATATACAAAGTCAAATTTTGTAATGCATGAATTTGCAGAAACAATGTCATATCCTGGTTTTTGGAAGCTCAGCATGAAATATTGGAAAACAGGAATGTATGAAATGTATCGCTCAATGAGCAAAAAAGCATTCACAAAAAGTCTACAGAGGCTTGTTCCTGAAATTCAAGCAGAGGATCTAATGGATGGTGGGAGCGGTGTTCGTGCACAAGCTGTTCGTCCTGATGGAAAGTTGGTTGATGATTTTCTCATCTTGCAAGATGAGCATTCACTGCATGTTCTTAATGCACCTTCTCCTGCTGCAACATCCTCGCTTTCTATTGGCCAAACTATTGTTGGAATGCTAGACTTCAAAGAATGGTCACACAGACAAGTTACAGCATTGCAAAAAGGCCCCGCAGAAACAGAGCGTCCGCTGCAATCCGTGCCTTGAGCACTGAAACGATCCTGTGTGCTTCAGACCTAATTGTTCCATTCTTCATAGTTGAAGGAACGAAAACTAGGGAACCTATTGAATCAATGCCAGGGATCCACCGTCTTTCAATAGACCTCCTAACAAAGGAGGCGGAGATTCTACATGCCCAGGGAATCCCAGCAGTTGCCCTATTCCCGGCAGTTGATCCCTTGTTAAGGGATGAAGAAGGAAGCGAAGGATGGAATCCAGACTCTTTAATCACCCGAGCGATTCAAGTCCTTAAGAAAGAGATTCCTAGCTTGTGTGTAATCGCAGATGTGGCTCTTGATCCCTTTACATCTCATGGGCATGATGGAATTATTAACAACAATCTAGTTGATAATGACTTAACCTTGGAAGCTCTAGTTAAACAAGCAGTCTGTTATTCAGAAGCAGGGTGCGATATCGTGGCGCCAAGTGATATGATGGATGGTCGCGTTGGAGTCATTCGAAACGCTCTAGATGATCAAGTAGGAATTCTCTCATACACAGCTAAGTATGCTTCAGCATTTTATGGCCCCTTTCGCAAGGCGGTCGGAACAAGTTTATCTTTTGGAGACAAAAAAACCTACCAGATGAACCCAGCAAATCGGCGTGAGGCCCTGCGAGAAGCTCTTCTAGACGAAGAGGAAGGCGCAGACATGCTAATGGTTAAACCTGCGCTTCCCTACCTCGATGTTTTAATCGAGATCAGGAAAAAAACCTCTCTCCCTGTTGGAGCTTATCATGTTAGTGGAGAATATGCGATGGTGATGGCAGCGGCTGAAAAAGGATACCTCAATGCAGAGCAAACTCTCTATGAGTCGCTTATCTCAATAAAACGCGCAGGCGCTGACTTTATTTTCACCTACGCAGCACCTCAGGTCCTCGCTTTACTAAATTAATCACCTGTGACACTATCAAGTAAGGGACTGCGCGCTTTCACTCGCGAGGCCCATCTCTACATGACAAAATCAACTGGGGGGAACCATCATGATTGAAAATGGGAAGCAAGTAGCTATCGAGTATAGTGTGTTTTCAGACAACAACACACAGATCGATACCAACGTAGGGAAGGATCCTCTTGTGTTCCTTTTTGGATCACACCAGATTTTGCCTGCTCTTGAGGAAGCCTTAAGGGGGCTTGAAGTCGGAGATAGTAAGAAGGTCACTCTAAACCCAGACAGTGCTTACGGGGATATTAATCCTCACGCATATAAAAAGGTTGAAGCTAAGCTGATTCCCGAGGATCTCCGGTTTGAAGGAGCTCTCTTGGTTGTTTCTGATGAGCAATTTGGGGAAATGTTGATCCGTGTCGACAGTTTAGACGGAGAGCAGGTGATGCTAGACTTTAACCATCCTCTTGCAGGAAAGACACTAAAGTTCAATGTAAAGGTGCTTGACATCTCTTAATACGGAGGGGATTCTCTCTCTTTCTGCAGCGTCGGATAGAGTCTTTTCCCTGTAGCAGCCCTTGCTCCGGTATCGCGGAGCCAAACCGAAAGGGCATAAGGAACAAAGGTTCTGCTGCTTTTCTTCAGAAAAAAGTCCAGAGGGATCATAAATGCGATTCCTTTGTCCCGATAGCGACTCCAGTTTACGATATCGTAGGCACTTGTCATTGCGTACCAAACTGAAAAGCGGAATCCACTAGGAAAGTAGCGTCCCAATTCGAAGCGCGCACCAACATCACGAGCTAAAAACTTTCCAAAACTTACCTTCAAATCGATTTGCAGTGGTTTGATTTCATAGTATAGATCGAGAAAGTATTGAAACCCAATAAAGTGGGCAAATTCAGGGTTAAACCCGTCAAACTTCCTGATCTTAGTTGTAAACCCAAGGCCATAATAATTGCGTTTAAGAACTCCTGCAGCTTCAACCCCAATCGCCCAATTTGATCCAACGGGATAATAAAGAAACTCTGCTGCAAGCCCTCCATAGGCAGGCTCAAAGTATCCTGTTGAAAAACGCCCATACCACCCCTTATTAATGTAAAATCCTCGTTGGATATAAGCCTGTTCTAGGGCAACTGAGTTTGCCTGAAAGTACTTCACGCTATCGGATCGGACGTTGAGAGTTTGAGAGGGATTAAGCATATCCATATCCCCCACATCTGAAATGCTTGATTTGATGTTGTAGGCACCCTGAATTTTATAGTAAAGTTGATCAAAGAGATACCCCTCGGGCCCTCCAATAATACCAGCACTATATTTAAACTTTCCTGTTGCACTTCCAAAAAAGGTTAAAAGGCGAGGGCGGACAGTAAAGGTCCAAATCCCTTTTGATCGATGATACAGAAGTGATCCTTCGTATGAGTTAGGTTGTGGTGGTGGTTCTCGCATTGGCGATAGAGTTTGAAACTCAAAGTTTCCAATCACCCCTTCTCTTAATTTTTCTAGATCAACCGTATGGAATCGATATTCATGCGTAGGAATCCCATCAGCCTCAATCACAACGGTTACTGAATCGATGTTCGAGGGTGTTAGTGCAGCTAAAACTGACTCGATCCGATGTTTAAGATCCCGCTCTTCACGGTACCGAATGTTGATTATTTTAATCCAAAGAGAGCGTCCAGATTCCTTGTCAGTAGTGATGTAAATCCGATAGATATTAAGGTCTTGCCCTGCAAAAGCAAGAGCAAGTTCACAAGAAAGCTCTCTTTCCGAACGGAGGTATCCCAACGGCTCTGTATCAAGGGGGGTCCGGTAAATAGAAGGATTGTCCACTTTAGGAAAGAACCCTCTTGTGTCCCCTAGGTTGTAATTAAGCGACACCGAAGCAGCCACCTTTTCGCCTCGAATAGAACTCACACTGAGTTGCAATGCATCAAGAAACGTTGTCGTAAGCCCAACATTAACGCGAGACTTCACCCCTCTTCCTTCAGGATGTTCGTGAAAATGATTTTCATAATCAGTTGCATCCCATTCAGCAAGAAGCGAGAGACGATTGATTCCTGGGATCCAACTTCTGCGAAAGGGCGTCCATCCAAAGCCCCCAAACCATCCTTTTATTCGCCCCTTTCCCCAACCAACAGTTGCCTCAAAGTTGTAGTCAAGAAATTCCTTTGTTGCCACAACATAGAAAGCATGAAATCGTTTGGTTCCATAAAAATCTTCCATTCCCACTGAAATTTCAGGAAAATACGGAAAGCCATCTTCCTTCTTAAGCATGGCAATTTTAACATTTGCACCTCGATCCGTAAAATCTCCAAACCCCAGATCTCCCATGGCGGGGTCCGGGACCCCTATATAGGTGGTGTAGTTTACCCCAAACTCCAAACGTTCAATAGCTTGAATCGTGGCAGCATAATTTCTATATGGGGGCACGTAAGCAGCTCCTACCGCAGCAGTCCCTACTTCGTTCATTCGGGCAGAAGGCATCGAAAAGTACCCTCCCATCAAGGAATAATTATAATGATAGGGGAGGCGGTCATTAATTTCCTCATTGACCTCCTTAACTAGATTAAGGTCTCTAAACAGCAGAGAGAGCTCCTCTTCAGCAAAGAGAGAGAATATGAGGAACATAAGAAAAAGACGGCACAAACCTTTCAAAGGTAAAAAACATGTTGGTTTAAAAGTTATTTAACTTCGCAATTATTGAAGATAAAATCAAGATTAATATGAATTGACAAATAATATATTTAATTCTTTAATAAAAATCCGTTTTTTATTATTATTCGGCAATTAATTAGAGACAAGAATCTTAGAAAATAAATACAAAAATTTTGAGGTATTATTATGGAAATCAATGGTGATGTTGAAACCAACGAAATTGATCAAGCTACTCTTCTAAAAATGGCAACAAGTGATAACAAAGAGGCAGATCGAAAAGAACTGTATCTTGAGCACCTAAGAGTGATTACTACACAAGCAATCAAATCTCAAGAAAAAGAGTTTAGTCAGCTTTCTTCGGATATCAAAATCTAATCGTCAAGATATTGCAGAGCGTAAGCTTTCAGCCCTTCCTTCACGATCTCTGTCATCTCAATTTTAGAGGGACAAATGTAAGCCGGAAGGGCAAAATCTTCTGGGTGAACACCCAATAAACCCAAAGCTTCTCCCTTTTCATACTCCTGAGTCAAAAGCATCTTTACAAGCAGCATTGTTTCTATAGGAAGGGGCATCACACGATCATAAATAGCTCCATCAATAAAAGCTCTTTCTTCTCCGTGCATGAGTGTAGAAAGAGCTGCTGTCTTCCGGCGAAATAAATAGGCTTTAGAAGCAGTATATCCCTTGCGATTAAGTTTTAAAAAATGCAAAAACTCTCGCTTTTCTTTAGGCTCTAGAAGGGAGCAAATAGTATGATGGTAAAAACCTAGGTAACCTTCTGGCCCCACCTCTACGCCTGTAAGTGGATCTCCTGAGATGATCCGGTCCCCCTCTATAAGGCCCGCAAGAGGAGTCCCTGCGTGGGTCCGGTAAACCCCTCCACTGTCTCCAGCAACACTTATGACCCGCTCTGTATGATAGGCCCCTTCGATTTTCCATCTGCCGATAGCAATGACATCCACAATGTTGAGCGTCCATATAACTTGATCATTCATGGTAATGGGATGGATCGCAGCAATGTGAATCGAGTGGTTACCGATAGGATGAGGACCTGAGGCAGTATGCACCTGTGCATCAAAGTTGGAGAATGCACCGCTCCCCTCTCTACAAACTAGGTGAACTGGAGCAGACTTCTTAAGCTCTTTGATTCCTTCTCTAAAGAAATCTTCGTAACCTTCGAGTTGGATCTCGGGCGATGGGGCAAAGGGAGCTGATTCAATTGCCTTTACAAAGATTGCTTCAGGCTTTTGATCGGGACGGGCAATGCGAAGCCCTGGGCGCACTCGGATATGTGGCGCAAGCCCTGCCTCGAATAACGTCTCTTTTTTTTCCTCAAAAGAGCTCTGCTTTTGATCAGTTTCAATAACAACAGAAAGGAGCCGACGCTTTACCCCTCTAACGATTTCTTTGATTACCCCAGATGCAGGAGAGACAAAAAGACGCTTGGGGCACTTTTTATCGTAGGCAAGCGGCTCTCCAACTCTGACAGACTCCCCCTCTTTTTTAATCAGTTTGAAAAGAGTTGCTTCAAAAGGGCTGAGGTCAAGAGCCAGCTGATTAGGAAAAGGAATCGACCGAACCTCTCCTTTTGGCTGACCAGGAAGGGGAATATCTAAACCTTTTTTAATCTTGATCTTCATATGAACCTACCCCCACTATTATAAATATCAGAATATTAGGGTATTTTTTTTTCAGAATTTGCTCCCTCTTTGCACTTAATATTCTCAGGACTTTCGCATTTTAAGTACTGAAGGCTGTATAAGGAGGCTGTTTAGAACCAAAGAGCAAAAAAGGTACTATTTATAGTGATTGGATAGGTTCATTGATCCATCTTAATCGAATCCATCTGTTGCTGCTAATAAAATTCCATAAGTGAAGCCAAAAACACAATTTTTGATTCACCTTTTTATCAGCAGTATGAGTTCTGAATTGAAGTTAATTAGCTAAATTTTTATACTCTTTCTCAACGCAGTGAAGAGGATTCCCAATTTATGTCGATGAGTTATTTAGATCAATTTCAGAAACACCTAAAGAATCATGATTACCCTTCTTTTCTTACACTTTGGGAAGAGTATTGCATGGGAGATGAGATTGATGGAGAGGAGCTTAAGCGCACCCTCATAAGTGTAAAAAATTCTGAGCTGGTCACCCCTTTTGGACGCCATGTTGAAAAAGCTCTGCATCTTTGGGGAACAATCAAAGAAACTGATCTAGGGCATGAAGTCATCAAATTGATTTTCGATCTTCAAACAACAGACTCACCAGAACTTGCAAATCTTGCCTTTGAGTATCTTAGGCAGCATAACGCCGAGGATCCTTATTTCAATGATAAGATTCGACTTATTGGGCTGCGCGAAATGAAAACTTTTCAGGGTGCCATTAGTAATTATGAACTCTTAACACACATGAAGAAGGGAAATTTTGTATTCCACACTGGTGGGTGGGGAGTTGGGGAGATCATGGATCTTTCTTTTCTAAGGGAGCAGCTCTCAATTGAGTTTGATTACGTCGGAGGGACAAAAGACCTTTCATTTAGCAACGCATTTAAAACCCTCTTACCTATCTCTGATGAGCACTTCCTTGCGCTTCGCTTTGGGAATCCTGATGAGCTAGAGGAACGTTTAAAGAAAAATCCCATTGAGGTTATTCATGTTATGCTTCGTGATTTGGGTCCATCGACAGCAGCAGAAATTAAGGATGAGCTGTGTGAACTCGTGATCCCTGCAGAAGAGTGGGCACGTTGGTGGCAGACCGCTCGAGCTAAAATCAAAAAAGATACAATGGTTGAAACCCCCGAGGATATTCGGAAGCCCTTTAAGCTTCGAGAAACTGAAGTAACGCACGAAGATCGCCTTCAAAAAGCTTTGGAGAAAAAACCCGATGCTGCTGCTCTTATCCAAATGGTTTACTCTTTTCTTCGAGACTTTCCTCAAATAATCAAGAATGAGGAATTTCGAAAGAATTTAGAAGATAAACTTAAAGAAGCTTTGTCTATTGCAGAGATTTCTGACGCCCAGGAACTACAACTTCATTTTTTCATGGAAGACCTGAGTGAAGTAAAGTCCTACGCGCCAACAAAAGAACTGATTACGCGCTTTACATCTCCCGAAGATGTTATCAAAGATATTCAGATCGTCGCCTTTAAAAAACGGGCTCTCATAGAAGTTCGCAAACTACGCAAAGACTGGCCCATATTCTTTTTAAACCTTTTGTTGATGGTCGATCAAAACCCCTTAAGAGATTATATCTTGACCGAACTTCTAAAGGTAAAAAAAGAAGCTGAGGTTAAGGTGAAACTTCAGGAGCTTCTTACCTTCCCCACTCGCTACCCTCAAGTGCTCCTGTGGTACGTCCAGAAGATTATGAAAAGTTCCACTCTTCCCCTATCAGATCAGGAAGGGAAAAATCTCTTTTTTGAAGCTCTTTTGATTTTACTTAGCAGCTTGGAACAATCCACAGGATATCGCGACTTGATTAAAAAAATTCTGACATTTTTAACCACCCAGCGGTATAACAACGTTCGCAAAATCTACAAGAGTGCCTCAAAAGAAGCTGTTCAAGAGTTTCTCCTTCTGGCAACAAAATGTCAGAGCTTCACTGAACATGACATTAAAATCTTTCATTCTCTTGCTGAAGTCGTTCATCCTTCCCTTGCAAAACTTGGGGAAAAATATGAAATAGATGCAGAAGATGAGGGCGATGTCATCTGGACAACGCAAGAAGGCTACCAAAAAATCAAAGAGCGAATCAAGGAAATTTCTACTTCGGAAACAGTGGATAATGCTAAAGAAATTGAAGCAGCCCGTGCACTTGGTGATCTAAGGGAGAATGCTGAATTTAAAGCAGCCCTAGAAAGACGAGACCGCCTTCAGAGTGAACTTCGCACGCTTTCAGAACAATTTAACCGCGCACGAATCCTCTCAGCAAATGAGGTGACGACCAATGAGGTGGGTGTAGGTGTAGTGGTTGACTGTCAAAGTGATGAAGGAGAAAACGTGTCATATACTTTACTAGGCCCTTGGGAAGCAGACCCCGAAAAATACATCCTTTCTGTTGAATCAAAACTAGCACAAAGTCTTATGGGAAAAAAACCAGGTGATAAAGTATCCCTCAAAGGAAAAACATTTACAATCTCTCACTTGCGAAATTACTTCGAAACGCTCTAATATTAGGTCACTATGGAAATTGTTATTGCCTCTAAAAACCTCCACAAAATCCGTGAGATCCGGGCCATCTTAAAACCAGAGTATCCTTTTGATTATCTTTCACTGCTTGATTTTCCCGAATATCAGCCTCCTGAAGAATCTGGTGAAACATTTGAAGAAAATGCTTTTATCAAAGCAACACACGCTGCAAATACATTGAAGCGATGGGTTATTGCAGACGATTCTGGCCTTGTCGTTCCAGCTCTTGGAAATGAACCAGGAGTGCGCAGCGCCAGATATGCAGGAGAGACTGCCAGTGACAAAGAAAACCGAGTCAAATTAGTTAAAGCTCTTGACCCCATTCCAGAAAATGAGCGAATTGGATACTATTTTTGTGCTCTGGCTTTTGCCTCACCTGATGGCATTCAAGTGCAGGTTAAAGGATCTTGTGAGGGCTCCCTTCTCTTGAAAGCACGTGGTAGCCAAGGATTTGGGTACGATCCTCTCTTTCTAAAATATGACTACAACAAGACTTTTGCAGAAATAGACGAAGAAACCAAAAACCGAATCTCTCACCGCCGCAAAGCCTTGGACAAACTCACTCCCACTCTTGAAAACCTTTTGAAGACGTAAAATTGAGATATCTCATTGACGGTTACAATCTCTTTTTTAAGCTTGAAAAAGAGATTCTTCCTCTAGAAGAAAAACGGGAAGAGTTTATCTCTCTTCTTGATGAGGAAGTCGGAGACCTGAGACTCCAGGTCCTTCTTATTTTTGATAGCCACAGAGAAAATGCTGAAGATTTTGCTTCAAAACGAAAATTAAAAAACCTTGAAGTTTCTTTTTCTCCAAAAAACCTTTCAGCAGACCATTACATTTTAGAACTTCTTGAATGGGATGCAAAAAACACGACTCTTGTTACCTCAGACAAAAAACTCGCGATAGAAGCAAAACATCATGGAGCAAAAATAAAATCAATTGACGGTTTTGTTCGGTTCATTTTACGGAGACGTGAGAAAAAAAACTCTGCGGCTAAACCAGAACTGCAAGAAACCGACGCCAATATTAAGCGATATCTTGACGCATTTGAAAAAAGCGACGGACAACTAGAGGACTTCTGATCATATCCACTCTCTTTTTAAGAGAAGAAACAACAACTCCCCCAAGCCAATGGCAGCTTTCAATCACCTCGTCAGGGCTGAGGATAATTATCACATGCCCCGGATAGAGAATCAGATCAAGAGCCTGCGCTTCAGTAAGGGGAATCTCGGCTCCATATGTCATCAGCTCTTTCGTGTTTCGAGGTGTTAATCCTCCCGTGGCTTCATAAAGTAGTCCCGAACAGTCAAGTCCCATAAAAGACCAATGAGCACGTTCAAATTTACTGATTTGAGCTGGAGGGGGGTAAAAACATTCCCACTCAGGGATCCCATTGGACCAATTTCCTCCCCAAACATAGGGAAGGCCTTGTTTTGACAAAAGCCGCTCAATAAGGACCTCTTTCGAGGGTATCTTATGTTGAAAAAACGGAATTTCTTCAGCATAAATTCCTCCAAAACGCCTATCTACAAAAAGGGAAGCACTTGATGAATATTCGGACGTTGTCACATGAAGAATATTTGGCTTAACTTCATTCACAACTTTGAATGTCTGCTTTGGAAATGCAATATACTCTAGCTCTCTCACAAGCTGTTGATCATCAAAAGGGAGAGCTCCACTATAAACCTCGCTAAAACGAGGTGTATTCAGTACTGGGGTTGGTTTGTCTGTGACAAAAAACGTCATATTTCAAAAATCTCGTGCAAAAAATACCTTTTCACTCTAAATTCGTATTTTTCAGAACCTTTCTTATAGCATAGCACGAGGGTGAATATGAAAACATTTTTACGAATTACGATTCTTCTGCCCCTAATCGCTCTATCCCTATTGGGATGCAAACGGGGAGGGAGCTCATCAGCCCAAGCTACGCGCGGTGCTCATCAGCAAGAAATTACGATCAATATTACATCAGAGCCCCAAACATTAGATCCCCGCAAGGTACGTGCACTTAATGACGCAAATGTCATTCGTATGTTTATGGACGGCCTGACACGCACCGACAAAGAAGGAATAACAACGCTTGCTGTCGCAAAAAAAGTAGACATTTCTCCCGATCAAAAGACGTATACCTTTACTCTAAGGGAAAGCCATTGGTCAAACGGAGACCAGGTCACTTCCCATGACTTCGCATATGCTTGGAAAAAGAGCCTGACGCCCACCTTTGTTGCTCCTAATGCAAACCTCCTTTACGTCATTAAAAATGCAAAAGAAGCAAATACAGGTAACCTGCCATTGAGCTTGCTAGGAGTTGAAACTCCTGATGAAAAAACACTCGTCGTCAATTTGAATCACCCAACACCCTATTTTTTAGACCTGATTGCTCATCCGATATACTTCCCCGTCAATGCCAAGGTCGACCGCTCAAACTCTCACTGGGCTGAAAAAGAAACCTCCTATGTCGGAAATGGTCCCTTCACCCTTCTTGAGTGGAAGCATCACAATACGATTGTTGCGGAAAAAAACCCCAGGTATTGGGACCACAAAGTTGTAAACCTTTCCCATGTAAAGATGGTAATGGTGAGCGAAGACACTGGCTTTAAAATGTTCGATGCAAAAGACACCAGCTGGGATGGATCGCCTTATTCTGCAATCCCCATTGATGCCATCCAAACCCTGAAGACAGCTGAACAACTCCGCTGCACTCCAGCATTAGCAACGAGCTGGATACGGATCAATATTGAAGTCCCACCTTTCGATTCAAAAAAACTTCGTAAGGCTTTTGCTTTAGCAATTGATCGACAAGCAATCGTTGAGCACGTACTTCAGGGACAGCAGATTCCTGCCACAGGGATTGTCCCCAAAGCAATGGGCCTCTCCGATCGCCCCTACTTCAATGATGCAGATATTGCTGCGGCCCAAGAACTCTTTAATGAAGTCTTAGATGAAATGGGCGTCTCAACAAGTAACTTTCCTGAAGTTGTTTTAACGTATGGTTCAGGAGAGCGAGCACATTCTGTTGTACAAGCTCTGCAGAGCCAATGGCAAACGGCACTTGGTATTCGAGTCCGATTAGAACCTGTTGAAAAGAAGGTCTACTTTGATCGAGTTTCTAATAAGAACTACACTCTTGCCTTAGGAGATTGGTTTGCTGACTTTGGCGATCCCATTAACTTCCTTGAAGTCTTCACAGCGAACGCTGGCACCAATAATACGAATTGGAAAAGCCCAAGCTACGGAGAGCTTTTGGAAACTTCTTATCAAACATCTGATAAGGAAGAGAGAAGACAAGTCCTTCACAAAAGTGAAGAGCTCATCATAAGCGAAATGCCAGTCATTCCACTTTACCACTATACGATGCTTTACATTCAAGACGACAATCTTAAAGATGTAGTCTTGACAACAATGGGTGGTCTCGACTTTAAGTGGGCACATGTGGATAACGAATAAACTTGCCCTATTGGCATTTATTTTCTCGTCAACACTCCTTTTTGGAGGCTCTGTAAGGATTTACAATGATAGTTCCTATCAACTTACAGCTAATATTCT
This sequence comes from Candidatus Neptunochlamydia sp. REUL1, assembly GCF_963457595.1. Classification (GTDB taxonomy): domain Bacteria; phylum Chlamydiota; class Chlamydiia; order Chlamydiales; family Simkaniaceae; genus Neptunichlamydia. The sequence goes on along the minus strand of NZ_OY735137.1, from coordinate 1,056,778 downwards.
AGCTGCAGATGGGAGCCATCAAGGGTCTCTAACTCTAGCCCCTCAACAGCAAGCGCAATGGCAAGATTTCTCTGGGAAAAATGCCACCTGGTCCCAAACACCCTACACAGTCATTCTTACCTGCAAAAATGGAAAGCAGTTTGGAACAGTTAATGGTGTTCAGCAAGGAGGAACGGTAAGCGCTATGTCTGCAAACGGACCTAGGTTTTGCGCAAAAGACAAAGATGAGGATCAGCAAGGACAGAGTTCAACAGGAAAGCAACAAACTCCACAACAAGGACAAACCCCTTTCAACCCAAATCAAGAGCCTTTTAATCCGAATCAAACCCCCTTTGCCCCGGTTTCAGACCAAGAATCCCCGTCATAAAAAGACCCGCAGGTAGGAGCAAATTCTAATCCCTTAGGCTCTGCAGATCCTCAGAGCTTCCCTGGTGATCCAATTTGGGGTCCTCCATAATGTATAAGCTGTTACTGCTTCTTTTTCTGACTTCGATACTTTCTGCTATAGCAATTGATGTTTATAATGACAGCCCTTATACCCTCCAAGCAAAAATATACTCCGTTAAAAATGTGGAACTTTCTTTAATGACAGTCATTTCCAGCCACTCTATTAAATGGTCTGATAGCTATTACGATGCAAAAGACTGTTCTGAAGGCAAATTCCGCGTTATTTTTACTTGCCCCAATGGAGACTTTTATGGGAAATCCTCCCCCGTAGGGCAAAACAACAGTACACGCTCAGCGCACACGAGGCCCGAAAAAATGCAGTGCTCACACTCAAACCAGAGACTCATAGGGATTACGGCGATCAGCAACCCCATGTGAAATAATACTATCTAAAATAAAAAGAGTTCCGTAAGAGGAATGTCGTGCGCCTCGGTTTCGAGCGGTGCTTTTGTGAGCTGTTCCTTAAAGCCTACGCCAAAGAAAGGGCAAGAGAGCTTTGCGAGAAAACGATCATAATGCCCCTTACCATAGCCGAGGCGGCCATAATGACTATCAAAAGCAATACCAGGAACAAGAACAACGCTAACCTTTTCCAATAGGACTTCCGAGCAAAGCGCAGGATCTGGTTCCAGAACATTCCAGCTAGGATGAAGCAGAAGATGATCAAGACTAGAGACTGTAAAGGGGGAAATTTCAGTCGCTGTTGTCAAGCGAGGAAGAAGAAGCCGTTTTTCTTTAACAAGCTCCTGATTAAGCGGCCACAAATCTATTTCTTCAGACATACTGGCAAAGGAGAGAACCTTCGTAAACCCCTTGAGTTTCCTCGAAAGAGTTTCAAGAGCCATGCAATTGGCCTCTTTTCTTCTTTCCTTTGAAAGATCGTGCCGCTTATCGAGAAAAGTTTTCCTTACCTCGGCTTTACAGCTCATCAACTGGAAGCCCTTTATGATAAAGGGCTCGCTTGACAAAGACCCCTTCAGAGTCATAGAGCGTAACAGTTCCCTCTCCATTTTCAACAGTGGAAACGGGAGTTTTTTCTCTCCTCTTCATGTAAGTCCCTCTGCGAAGCTGGTCATTCTCATACTCTTCGATCATCATTAGAGATCCATCTTGATACCATGCTGAACAAATCCCATGTCTCTTATTATCTCTAATTTCTCTTTCACTCTCTAAATTTCCAGTTGGGTACCAGGTTCTGCATATTCCCTGGATCCCATCCTGGACCCACTCGATATATAGCTTTGGTTTGGTTTTTTCTTCCTCAAAAGAAGTGAAATAAATCCATTCCTCACCATGTTTCATTCCCTCTTTAGTATGAAACAGGGTAGTCAAGTCTCCTCTCTTATTAAATATCTGGACTTCCCCCTCTGGAATCCCATTGCGATACTCCCGAATAGAGTGAAGTATCCCATTTAAAAAAACGGCCTGCTTGCCATTGCCATGTTCAATTTTTCCAATTATTTTTCCGGAAAAGTTATGATAGGTTGCGTTAATCAAAAGATCGTCTCTATATTCTTCTGAGTAAGGTGGTTGTTGTTTGTCTCCTTTAAATATTGCAATCCCTTGACGCTTTCCTTTCGAGTATGGAGTCTTTCCAATCACTTGCCCTTGCTCATTATAATAAAGAAGATCTCCATCAATTCGATCAACTTCGTAAGGGATCATCTTTCCCACAATACCATTGCGATGATAATAATAGGAATTCCCCTGCAACTTCCCTTTTTCATAATAAATTTTAGCTTGAAGGCGCCCTGCAGAATCCCAAACTTTTGAAACCCCATCAAAAACCCATCCTTTTTGAGCATTTCCGCTTAAGTCACCAAGTCCCTCAATGACAACAACGTCTAAACGAAGGTTTCCATTATCGTGCCATTCTCGATAGATCCCACAAGCCCTACCATTTACAACTTCTAAATACTGCCAAATCTCCCCATTTTCATGATATGTCGTCAGTTTTGAAATGGTTTTTCCATTTTCACTCCGCCCAAACATCCGAGTGACTTTTTCATAGGGTTGTGGAGCTAAAAAGTTTGTTTTCTCGTACATGGATAAGCGATCGGCAGAACTAATTGTTTCTTTGAACCCATTTCGATCAATAACCTGGATACTTGTAAGTTTATCCTGGTTTTCCTTTCGATGGCTCCCGCACCCAGTCAATAACCCTAGGGAAATCAATAAAGATAGAGAAAGCAACCTAATTTTCTTATTTTCAAATACAGTTCTCATAAAATTTTATCTCTCTTTATTAATTGCATTTCTAATTGATATGTCTCTCTTTCAGCTAGTTTTTTCTTATTCAAGTGAAACCGTTTTGTAATGATTTGTGGGCGCCCTTTTGGGGGCTCAAGCTCTCCAATAGACACCCCTTCAACAGCTGTTAATACGCGCCAGAGATCGTGACTATTTAATTCAACCGGACGTTTCTGCGATAGTTCTAGTTCTTCAATTTGATCACCTGTTCTTCGATTTCCTTCGGAGAAAATAAATTGATTGTTACCCTTTGTTAAACTGTCGAGCCTTTGCTTAATATCGTCGCAGGATTCAAATGCAGGGTTATTCATAACAAGATAAAGCGCCTCTATTTCAGGGGATAGGAACTGCATGGATTCAATGGCATGGTCGACATAATAATGGTCAACAGCACTATAAGTCTTAAAAAAGGCATTTCGATCTTTCTGGAGTTCTTTGACCCTCTCCATTTTTATCGCTAAACAATCAACCTCAACCTTCATTTCTTTGAACTGTTCATTTTTATCCAGAATAGAAAAAAGTGTTAACAAGGTCGGCAATAAGCAGAGAAAATATATTCCAAATACAAAACTTCTATTCTGAATCAGACGATTAAATGGGAGTTTAAGTGCGAAGGTAAAAGGCAACTTCATAGTGATCATCATTTCTTTTCCAGTCTATTTCCTCACTTCCGTTTACAATTGCTTCATTTTCTACAATGGCATCATGGAATGCACGCGCTTTTTTCGCCACAGGCGTTGTAAATGAAACACGTACTTTAGGAAGATAAACCTCTTTTGGTTTCTCAATAGTGGGATATTTTTTTAGTTCATAATCGATTTGAGTGAGTTCAATGCCTTCCAGGAGTGGATGGGTCGATAAAAAAGCAAGCAAATCACTAACCAGTGGTGGGGATGCAAAATAGTTCTCCTTACCTTTGGTTGCACGAAGAACATGATGGATATCTTCCATGACTTCCTTAAGATTTTCTTTTTTGTCTATGTGGTGCAACTTAGGAAGGTCTTCTTCATATCTTTCTGCGAGAGATTCAACATGTTCCAATAAGATTTTTTCTTTTTTAGAAAAGAATAATTGAGAAGCAATCGTTGCAGTTAAAAACAATGCCGCCGCTACGTACATCCCGCGAAGCATTTTTCGTTTTAAGGTTTGCATACACCGTTTTGAAACATAATCCCCTTGGAGAAATTGAATGCTCATCTGATCATTTTTAAGAGAGTCTAAAGCAAGCCCAACCGGGATAGCAAATGGACTCACCATATCCCATGAAAAACCTCCTCTTCCATTTCCATGAACTGGAACTAAACCCTGTTCCTTAGACAGTAGCGCTTCTATCTCTACAGACATTTCCCCACAAAAAAGAACTTTTCGATCCTCATTTCCTTCTTCCTTATGAGCAAGAAAACAAAGGGCACGATCAACTTCTCTCTTGAGTTTTGCAACTGCCTTCTGATTCATACCCTTTCCAAGGTCAATTGAACCCATGTGAAGGGTCAGATGAGATAATATTTTACCTTCTCGTTGAGAAACAATTTGAATCTTTGTTAATCCAATATGAAATACAACAAGAGTTGAACTCTCCGGACAAGTAAAGGAAGCAAAGCGGGAAAGAGCCATTGGAATAGCGGATACCCACTCCGGAGAAAATCCTTCTTCTTGATGCAACGAAATATGACTTTCAAGGTTTTTCTTTGAAACGGCGAAAAAGAGCGCTTCAGTCTCTTTGCTACTAGGAATGTAAATGGGTTTGACAACGACTTCATCGAGCTGGTAAGGGATCAACGCTTCTAACTGAAAAGGAAGCGTTTTGTGAAGAGCTCGCTGTTTTTTTAAGGGAGTTTTCAGTCGCCGGAGGAGGAGATCTTGTCCTTCAATTCCCGTAACGATATAAGGGTCCTTTTTAGAAAAAAATGCATCCCTTTGCTTTTCCAAAAATTCTATAGACACTTCTCCATTGACCTGTGAGATACAGGCAATGCGGATATTTGAATCTTCTTTGTGAATTCCAATAACTTCCATGGGTCTATAGTAAAGGAATCGCTAGAAAAACAAAAGGATGGAAATTTTTTCATTTTGATGTTACCATAGTACTATGGCATATGCAATTTCAGCGGTTCGACTATTATTCACGGTTTACTCTCTGATGCTCATTATGAGGATCTTTGGGTCCTGGTTTCCAAGCTTTCAACAGACTTCCATTTTCCGCTTCCTTTCCCACTACACGGATCCCTACCTTAATATCTTTAGACGTTTCATTCCTCCCATTGGTGGCGTTTTAGATTTAAGCCCAATTATCGGGTTCTTTCTCCTTCAGTTTCTCGAGTATCTGATCACACGCCTTCTGATCATGATGATATGAAAAAGCATGTAAAGCCGATTAAACTAGGGAAGCTCACCCTTCCAGCAAACGTCTTTTTTTCTCCTCTTGCTGGTTGTTCCGACTATCCTTTTAGACAGATGGCATCTCTCTTCAAACCGGGACTAATGTTCTGCGAAATGGTGAAAATGGATGCCCTCATCCGCCACGAACCCTCCACGTATCATCTTTTAGACTACGACCCTTCAATGCGCCCGATTGGCGGCCAGCTCTGTGGCAGTAAACCCCAGCTTGCAGGACCCACAGCTCGTATTATTGAAGAGCTTGGCTTCGATGTTGTTGATCTCAACTGTGGCTGCCCCGTGGATAAAATCACCAAAGATGGAAGCGGAAGTGGAATGTTAAAAAATCCAGAGCTCATCGGCTTGGTTATTGCCAACATGGTTGCAGCTGTCGATATTCCTGTTACTGTGAAGATCCGCGCTGGTTGGGACGATGAGAGTATCAACGCCTCTCTTATTACAAAGATAGCAGAGCAAGCCGGTGCTCAAGCAATCTCAATCCATGGAAGAACAAGGCAACAGAAATATACAGGTAGAGCAAACTGGGACCATATTAAAGCCGCAAAACAGGCAGCTACCTCTATTAAAGTTATCGGAAATGGCGACGTATTTGATGCTGAGGCTGGTCTTGCTCTTTTTAAACATACTGGATGCGATGCAATTCTCATTTCGCGAGGAACCTTTGGAAAACCTTGGATTGCTGAAGATGTACGACGTCTTGATCAAGGCCTCTCTCCTTTTATTCCTGATGTAAAAGAAACACTTTTAAACCATCTTGCCTATACTGCAGCGTATCAAACCGATCGTAAAGCTCTTCTTGATATGAGACGTGTTGGCTGTTGGTACCTCAGAAATGGGACAGGGACAAAAAAATTGCGTGAATCGTTGAACCGTACAAAAAAACTCACTGAGATAGAAACCCTCATCAATAACTATGACTGGGAACAAACAAATTTTAACCATTCTCATTGTTAGTGGAACAGTTCAGGGGGTCTTTTTTCGTGCAAAAACGAAAAAACATGCTGATCACCTAGGTCTTAAGGGATATGTCAAAAATCTTTTAGATGGAACTGTAGAAATTGGTGTTGTGGGGAAGGAGAGCAGTGCATTAGTCACCCTTCTAAAAAACGAACCATTGCCCATTGAAATCAGTGCTGTTTCCTTATCTTCTCGCCTTCTAGACCGAGAGTATCATGACTTCAGTATCGCTTAGAAATATAGTCGCCCTGAAAATGTCAGGCCATGCATCGTAAGATCCTCAGAATAGTTGTCGTATCTGAGCGCTGAATATTCATAGACTCTAAGCATTTGATTTTGTCGCCACCAATACATTCCCTCGTAATAAACTCCGAGATCAAGGTAATACTCCTTCTGATTGAAGTATCTTCCATGCCCAATGCCTAAGCGCCACTGAACCATTGGAACAAACCGGTGTTTGTTATCCTCCAGATGGATTTTATCGCGAGGACTAGGCGTTACCTTTTCTCTATGTTCAATATCATAAAATCCATAAAGAATTGCTCCTGAAAAAAGCCCTCCAAAATACCATCCATCCAAGAGATGCCATTTAGAGTTTACTCCCCCTCTAAGCCCTATTCCCCAATATTCACAATCATCATTGATATGCGCAGAATTATTTCCTAAAGACCCTCCTGTATACCGAACCGTTTGATATTGATCAATCCAGGCATTTTTGAGACCAATAAATAGGCGAAAGGAAAGCCTTTCACTTACATAGTAATGACGCCCTAATTCCAAATCGATATTATAAAAATCGAGATCATATGTCGCCTTCGCGAATCCAACGCCTGTTTGTGTAATTACAGAACCACGAAGAGGAATCAAAACACTGTTTTGGCCTCCACGAGATTTCCCAGATGCATGATTCTGGTAATAAACAAAAGATGCATAAACATCCCACTGATCAAAAGTAACATTCTTGCCACTGCCAATACGCACCCCCCAAGACCACCCAAAATCAATATCCTTAGTTCTGCCATTCAACGGAACACTTGTTAAAAGTGTGCTATTGCTATAAGCAAATGCCGTTCCATTTGTGCGCTGGTGCCAATAAAGAGGTTCGATGGTTAAAAACCATTCGTCTCTCATCACTCCGGGATTTGCACTTGGACGTGCTTGACTGACCATCATAGTGCGAAGGTCTTCTCTTAAAACTTCTATTTCTTTTTCGAGTTTTTCAATTCTGGAAGAATTAGTCTCTAGGGCCCCTAGGAAAGGAATTTGGAATATTAAGGAAATAAAAAACAGTTTTTTTGTCAGTCTCAAAACTATACTTATTTAAATGCACATCTGAACTTACAGTAATTAATAACTTATTTTTTTAAAACTATTTTGATTTTCCGCAGAAATTACATTTCGTTTCGTACTCTGGATTAGCATGCCCGCACTGAGAACAATAGCAATCTCCTGCAGCAAATACTACAGTCTCAATTATGAAAAAAAGAAGCGTGCACTTCCTCATGAATACTCTGCTTGGGTTTCTAATTTCTTAATGCGCTTTTCCAGTTCAGAAACACGCTTCTCGATTGATGGTTTTAATTGCACACCTTTCCTGCTCTTACCAAATAAAAGCTCCTGCCTAGAAACCTTTCCTTCGGTGAACTCCTCAATTTTCTGAGCCGTTTTAAGCGAAGGGCGCGTAATCCCCTTCAATATTTTCCAAAGATTTGTCGTACTTATATCAACCGATTGAGCAAAGGATTTCTTTTTTAGTCCCGATTTTTTGATGAAGTCTTCTAATAACATATCTCTCTGGCTTGCAGTTCTTTCTTCTGCAACTATGTTATTCCAACATTTTGTTTTATTCACTTATTTTTAGGCTTTGTTGCATAAATAGCTGCAGAAAATGTGATTCTTGCCTTAAGGTCAGTGAGTCTATAAATTTTTTTGTTTATGAAAACGAAAAACCATAGGCTCAAAATGACAAATAAGAAAGATTCAAACCCATCCAAAAAGACTTTCAATGAATTATGCAACAAAGCCTACACACTGACATTTTTATAACCTTGCATATGATTTAAATGTTTTTTTACAATTTCTAGCTTTAAGTGCTTAATTTTAACTTGAGCATTTCTTAAAGAGCAATGATTTATTTTAAGACTTTGTATACCTCTTTTTCCTGATTTCTCGATTGACTACGCACTTGGCTTTTAGCTTAAATAGTTAAAAATAAATTAGTTAAATAACATAATAATTATTATCCGACGTTCTGGATTTGGGTGGTTTATTCCCCTGCCTTAGGCAAAAACTCTTGTATCAACTTTCCTTCAGGAGAATATAAAATACCTTTCCAATCACCGATGTTGCGAAATTTTGAGCTAAAATTGATTCCCATCACCATGATGTCTTTTCCATCTAGAGAGTATCGTTCTATATATTTCTTTGATTCTGCTTGTTTGAATGCAATATCTGCCGTTTTATCTAATTTGAGTTCAAAGATGCAGACTGTATTAGGCATCTCACAGACAAGATCTATCCGACCAATGTTTGTTGCCATTTCAGCTTTTGTCTTAATGCCAGAGGTTTCGAGGAAGGTAAAAAAGATTGCTTGGTAAAATCCCTCCTGCGCTTTGTTAAAAAGATGATAAGCTACTTTTGCAAAGTGCGTGTTTATTTTAGTGACAAATGGTCCGAGATTAAATAACTCTAGATCCTGTTTGATTTCTTTAGCAGCTCTTCTAATGGTTAAAGGCTCAATTTCTGCAAACTCCTCAAGAAGAGAATTAAAAAAGGCTTGCTCTACCTCTTGATTAGGAAAATTGAGCTGGTAAGAGTCTTCTTCAGGATTATAGCCTTTTATGGTCAAATACCCTGTTTGGAACATGAGTGCGGATAGGTTGATCCGGTCTAGGTTACTGATATCTGAAAGTGTACTTTTTAAAACAGCTTTTCCCCTTAAGGACGTGACTGACTGGGGGTACTTTTTTACTTGATTGATCAGAAAGGAAGGAGTTCCTGTACTATACCAGTAAGATGAAACTTCTTGTTCATCCATATAGTTAAGAGTAGAAAAAGGATTATAGACACAGGTATCGCTTTTTGTGAATCGATACCCATTATACCATGTACGTACCTCTCCAAGAACTTCATTTGCTGCAACTATACTCCCTTGTTCTTTTCTTTTTTTAACGATATCTTGAATATAATCAGCAAAGGATTCTTTCAACTCTTTTTCTGTGTAGCCCATGACTGCGGCGTACCTTGGATCCATCGTAATGTTTTTTAGATTATTGAGGCCAGAAAAGAGAGAAACTTGAGAGAACCTACTTACACCAGTTATAAAGGTGAACTTTAAGTTTTTATCTGATCCCTTTAATGTTCCAAAGAACTGTTTTAAGACTTCACGGTTTTGCTGCGCAATGGAAAGGTCATGCATTTGGTCTATAATTGGCTTGTCATATTCATCGACTAGCACCACCACTTTGCTCTTATATTTATTTGATAATTCGGTAATTAGTGTATCAAACCCAACTACAATGTCAGTAGTAATAATCGATAGATCGTGCTCTTTAGCAATAATCTCTAGTCTTATTTTTAATGAGGCTTCGAGTTGATCAGGGGTTCTATTTGCTATTTTTGAGAAATCTAAATAAATGATGGGATGTTTTTCCCAATCATATTCACTATTATAGATTGCACATTCTTTAAAAAGTTTTTTGTTGCCACTAAGAATTTCTTGAAGCGTGCTCAAAAACAAAGACTTTCCAAATCTTCTAGGACGAGATATAAAGTAATGCTTTCCATTCTTTATTAAATTCAAAGCGAATTTTGTTTTGTCCACATACACTTGATCTTCTTCTAAAATCTCACGTATGCTCTGAATTCCAATAGGTAATTTCTTCATTAATTTATGGTCCTAATCCTAAACGCCGCCTTTAGTATACCACAGAAATCTTCTTTCATGCAGTTTAAAAAAGATTCTTTAAATTTTCGAGCTTTCCTGGTCATTTTTTAGTGTTTCTTCTCTAATGGCTTTTTAAGAGCTCTTTTTTGACATAAGCACTCGTAGAAATCTAATCTATCGAACCCAATTAAAATATTCAATTCACGCTCAAATAAGAAGGTCGTTTTTCTTGTGAATTTGAATTTTCCGGAAAAATGGACATTTTTCAGACTATAAACTTTCTAAAAGAAGAACATCTTCAATCGGTACAATGGCAAAACTTGCATCGCCCGATCTCATAACGATTCTTTCTCCATCAAAAGCAGCCCGATTAAAGAGGTCCTATACTGCTCCCCATTAAGACAATAAAGGAAAACGTAGAGTAAACTGGTCAAAAAAACAATAAGGAGACGAGTTTATGAAACCAAGAAAATGGGATGGGAGAACCAAAGCCCGAGCAATTCTAGAGGGGATTAAAGGGAGAAAAGTTGCCGAAATCTGCAATGATTATCAGATTAGCCAAGCCCAATACTATCAGTGGAGAGAGCAGTTTTTATCTAATCTTGACAAACCTTTTGAAGCAAAAAAGCCAACCTCTCGGGAAGAAAGATTAAAATGTGAGAATCAGAAACTTAAAGCTCTTATAGGAGGGTTAACGCTCTAATCCCCGGTCTTTATCAAGACCCAGTTCCTTATCTAACTCTCTATATTTATCGTCGATATCTCTCCACTCTCCAACGACTTTGTCAGCATCGTTTTCAAGATAAGTGCAAGTATAAAATCCACAGTGACTTGCTTTACTAAAATCATCGGCAAGACTCCATCCCTCAATAATGCCTTTTTGGTCCATTAGATCATGGTTTACAGCCTTTACAGCCATGTTGTCATATTCTTTCAGCTGCTCGCAGATATCCTTCTGGACTTCTTTTCCAGTATCATCATGATCTCCCCAAACAAGTACTTTACGTCCTTCAAGAGCTGAAAAATCAATCTCATTTTCATGGGAATGTCCCTCTGCTCCTTTAGCTCCTCCATTCCATGAAACACAGACGTGATCCTCTTTTATAAGAAAATGGTCTGCCCCTTTATCTGCGGCTTCGGGGCTTGAAACAAGGACAACGGTTGTCCTTTCATTTTCAAAGACTTTCTCGATCCCGTAAAGCCCTGACTTTCCAGACACTATTCTTTGCTTTTCTGCAAGATCGATTTTTTCTTGGATCACTTGTTTTTCATAGAAGCGATCCATTTGATCGAAACTTCCGATCGTCTCTACAGCTTTATCCTTAAGAATCTGAATTGTCATTTCTGAGCAGTTTTTTGGAAGAGGATCAGCTAAGTCCCACTTCTCAGAGAAGTTTTTTTCTTTTAACATGGTATGGTCAATGGCTTTAACGGCGATATGATCTAGCTTTTTGAGCTCTTTACATACATCGCTTTGAGCCTTTCTTCCTGCTTCATCATTGTCTCCCCAGACAAGGACTTTCCGCCCTTCTAAGGGAGACCAGTCAGCTTTGGAAACACTTCTTGCTCCTCCGGCCCAGGAAAGGCAAACATATTTCTCTTTTTGCAGAAATTTATCTCCACCTAAATCGGCTGCTTTTTCCCCTTCAACGATCACCACCGTAGCTTTGGGATTTTTATCGAGCTTTTCGAGCCCATATAGAGAATTCCTCCCCGTTTCATCTTTATAACCTTTGAGCTGCCAAGAGAGCTTTTCTTCATCCGCATAATGGCCATAACTCAAAGGAGGGGTGATCTTTTTAGAGAGGTTATTGGGGTCTTGAAGTCTAAGGACTTGATATAGAAGATTCCCCTCTCGATCTCGATATTCATGACGCATCGCTTCATTCCAGTGCTTGTCTAATTTTAATTCTTTCAGCGTTGGCGGAAGCTTATGTACAGGAGGTTTTTTAGGATGCCAATTAGATAAGGTTTTCTCTTCCTTAAGGGGTTTTTGAAAAGTCTCAGAGATCTTTAAGCTTGGAGCGATATTTAAAAACTCTTTTGCCCATTCTACAGATTCTTTACGATTCATTCCTAACCGATGTTCAATGAGCTTTAAAACTCCCCCACCTTCTCTATTTTCAAAGTCATAGAACTGTCCAGCCTTTTCTCCACTATGGGTGACAGAAAAAGATCCCTTAGATCCGAATCGGAAAGCGCTTGCAGTCTTCATGGTTGGCCCATCGGGAAAGAGCCTACTCAAAAGAGGCTCAATGTTAAACCTTAAATGCTCACCTAAATCAGGACTTTTCTTGAGCTCTTGTTCTTTTAAATAAGAGGCATGCTTCGATGCTTGAAGCTCAAACACTTCTCTTGCCTTTTGATGTAAGCTAGACTTAGAAGAAGAGTCAAGCTCGTAGGCAAGGGTGTTTCTTCTAGCACAAGCAGCTTGCCACTTTTTAAAGCTTTTAGAGCTTTCTAGATCTTTAAGTCCCCCTTCTTTTTCTGCATCAACAAGAGTTTGAAGCTCTTTGCACTTAAACACCTGGGACCAATACTTTTTAAGGTTAGGATCTGCGACTGTTTCATTGGGAGCTCTAGTTTGCCTCTCTTTTTCTAATTTCTCCCCTATTTCTTTAATTTTGAGCTCCTCTTTCATGAGTATTTTCTCCCCTTCTTGTTTTTCTATTGCTTTGATTGCTTTAGCCGTTATCTCATCTTTGTTAAGAGGCTCTTCAAATCGCTGAACGCGAAGAGAAACTTTCTCTTCCTTTTCTTGGAACTCATAGAAGCTTTTATCGAGCTTTTTATCTTGAATCCGCTGAGCTCTCTTATAAAAGAACCCTTTTATCCCAGCACTCGCATCCATCGCAATGGACTTGGAAACGTTCAGCCAACTATCGCTCGTTCCTAGCTCTTCACTTTTCTCTGCGCGCTCTTTTTGTGCAGCTTCTTTTGCAAGCTCTAGATCGTGAGTATAATGGATCGTGGACCCTTTAAAACCCTCTCTACTAGCAGACCATTTAAGCTGAGCCATATTTTTGCAGGTGTCTTTAGGAACATAATAATTCACTGAATGGGTATGACGGGTGAGCCCCACATAGGCCATCTTCTTATTCAAATACTCTGAGTGCAAGAAAAATGCTCTTTCTACTGTCCGTCCTTGGGCCCGAAAACAGGTAGTCGCATATCCAAGCTGATACCCACTAAATTCTTTAGGGTTAAAGCCTCCTTTCCGTGTTCATTCGAATAAGAAAGCTGGGATCAAACCTAAGCTTGTTCCTTCGATTGTTTTTAAAGAAAAGGGCATCTGGGTCAAATTGAAAAAACGATCAAATCTGAGCTTTTTAAGAAGGCTCACATCGATCCTCAAACTAAGCAGCAGCCTCTGCAGATGGATCTTTGGGAAGAGTGCTCGCTCTAAACTTTTTTCTTGATACCCTTTATTGATCCCTCTATCGAGAGCGCCAATAGGAGGGTATTGAGTCCCGCTACTGGTCTACGCGATAACATTTGCGAATTTCTCTTCTCTGACCATGGCAGATGACTCGAGCCATAATATGTCTTCCTTATCCTCGATTTTAGATTACGGAATACATTTTGGACACTTCTAAGATGAAAATACCCACTTATATTTATTTAAATTCTCATCACTTGGTTGCTGTCTAAGAAACCTAAAAAAGGATTGTTTAAAATAAGCATTTACTTTAATGCATTTACACAAGATTTCAGTTGCCTCTTTATCTAAATCAGCAGAATTTGAACTGGTATTTAAGTGTCGTATGAAATAATTCCCTATTTTAAGAGAAGATTTTTCAATTTCTGATTTAGACATTTGGTTTAAATTTTTTGATACGTTATCTATTATTTCCAATAGTTTATCGTGAAAGACGGATTTATCTGTTTTTTTATAGGTAGAGATTTCATCTAAATTAGACCATTCGTTTTTTTTTAAACAATTAGGAAATAATTTACTAAAAAATTCCATAATTTACTCCTGTTTACATTTTTCGAAACATGAATAGACCCCATTTAGAGCGGCAGATATAGCCACTCCAACGCATGCACCCAGACATGATTGTAAAATACTACTTCCAATATTTTGATTATCTTTATTATCTAAATAAAGTCCATGAATAGTTCCTGCAGTTGTTGTTGCTGCAGTGATAGCAATGGATCCACTCATTTTTGTCATATCAAAAGAGCTGTACGTTTTTTCGCAAAAAATCTCAAAACAGGACTTATTATTTCTACGGCTTTCTGCTAACTTAGTCGCTATTATATCAGATAATTGTTTAATGTTTGCATTATTATGGTCTAAAACTTCAAAATCTTTTTTCCAATTTTCCAACTCTCGAAGAGTCATCGCATCTAACCGTTCAATACACAGTTTTTTGAAGCAACTTAAAATCTTTTTGCTAACTTCTATTGAAAGATTGTTCTGCCCAGGATTCCCGAAATGTTCAATCGAACGTATACAAAATTTTTTAATTTGTTCGTCAGAATTCTGACCATTTGGGAATGTTAATGTGCCTTCTATATCAATAACTTCTTCAATAGGTACTCTTTCAATAGACTCCTGTGATTGACTCCATGTAATTGCCAATTCTCCTCTTGAAATATTACATTGATAGTTTCCTAGAGCTATCGTTGCCATAAAACCTCCTATGTTTTGGCAAAAGTGTATCATACACAAAGCTTTTCTAACAAGAAATAATCCAGACGGTTAAATATAGGTTTTTTAATTTTAATTTACTTAAAATTAGTGTTTAATGTTATGTTAATCCAATATTTGGATCAATTAATGATTTTTTCTTAGCTCACAAGCTGCACCTTTTCAGTCGCATCGATCTCTTGGGAGGTTTTGTCATAGGAGGCCACCATTGAAGCACTGGCATGTCCTGTCACCTTCATGATATCGCTATCCTGGAACCCTTGCTGCTTCAAATAAGTCACTGTGGAAGTTCTCAAAACATGCGGCGTGACCTTAAACGGCACTCCCGCCCTCCTTCCTGCCTTGGCAAAGGCTTCCGATACCCTATTGAGCTGAATCGGTTTTCCTGTGCGGGTCACAAAAACCCTCCCCTTCCTCTCTCCAACATACTCTCTGAGCTTTTCCATCACCGTCTTGGGATAGGTAATCACCGTTATCTTTTTCACCCCCTTCATCTTAGATTGCATAAAGTAAATCTTTCTCCGATCCCAACGGATCTGATCGATCTCCAGATCTAGGACATCTCTCACCCTCTTTCCTCCTTGGAGCATCACCTTGGCGATCAAACACTCTCTAAAACTAATTTTCTCCAGCTCCTCTAAAAACGCCGACCATTGGGCTTGGCTCATCGCGGCTGTTTTCACCTTATCGTACACCTTGAAAAAGGTCTTCCCATGCCCTTCTTGGTTAGCAAGAGCTTTGGGGATGATCCCCTTTGTCCTCCGATATAAAAATCCCGTAAACGCAATCTAACATGCGGCTCTTGCTTGACGTGTACATTCTGCCCAATTAGTAAATCCTTTGATTTGGTCGATCTTTGCCTCATGATTGGCAAGGGTAAAAGCCTGCAAGGTCATCAAGGGATCCAAAATCCCCATCTCAACCATTCGGTTAACGCCTGCTCGATAATTTTTCTGTGTCGTTGCACTTAATGTAGATAACCAAACCTCTACTGCCTCTTGAGGCCGTAATCCGACTCAGTTGTTTCCAAATCCAATTTGCTTTTTGACTTTTTGCCTCTTCATAGCTTAAAACATCTAATTGCTTAAAACATTCTAAACTCTCCTCGCTTTTCACCATCAAAGACATTTGACCTCTTTACCTTTTCGAATTTCCTTATTAATGTATATAGCTAAAATATTTCGTTTTAGTTATAATTTTTTGAATGACATATTCGCTAGATTTTAGAAAAAAAGTTCTATCGATCCGAAGCAAAGAAAAATTAAGCTTTGCCCAAGTAGCAAGACGCTTTGGAGTAAGTGTAAATAGTGTGTTTCTCTGGTCTAAGAGGTTAGAGCCGAGGCGCACTAAAATCAGACCTGCAATAAAGATTGATAGAGAGGTCTTGATGGAGGATATCAAGAAATACCCTGATGCCTTCAACTATGAACGAGCACATCGTCTCAAAGTAAGCACTTCAGGCATTCGGTGTGCCATGAAGAGGTTAAGAATTAGCTATAAAAAAAACGCTCAACCATCCCAAGGCCTGCGAAACAAAAAGACAAATCTTTCAAGGGAAAATCGCAGAATATAAACGTTTGGGAAAGCCAATTGTATATAATGCAATAGGGTCATTACTTGGAACAAGCCTCCTTACACTTGCGTTATTCGAGTGCAATATTAATACAGACGCCTTTTCCATTTGGGCAGAGGAGGACTTGCTACCGAAACTTCCCTCTGAAAGTATTCTGGTTATGGATAATGCTTCATTCCATAAAAGCAAATCTATGCAAGAGAAGATCCAGGCTGCAGGCCATACCTTGGAATATCTTCCTCCCTATTCCCCTGATCTAAACCCTATTGAACACAAGTGGGCACAGGCAAAGTCTAAGCGAAGAAAATATCAATGTGGAATAGACGAACTTTTCAAGGAGCACTGCCTATAACTAATTTAAGTCACTTTAGCTATAATGAATTTACACAAAGACGTAACAAAATGATTAACTTGAGTTAATTTTTTTTTACCTCTTAACTGACATATATTGAAATCGAACAAAAAAAAAGATGAGGCTCTTGCAGAGCCTCATCTTTTGTAGGATCTTAATTGCTACGGCTTAGACTAGAAGTCCCATTTGAAATCTAGTGTTAAACCGTGCATGCTGACGTCATCAGAATATCTCTCATATTTGAGAACTGCGGCGTCGTCAATCTTAATCATCTGGTTTTGCCTCCACCAGTAGTTAGCTTCGAATCCAAGTCCAATCCCAAGATGTTGCTTGTTATTATGGATGTACTTGTCAAAACGCAATCCAAGCTGCATCTGCACTGTTGGCGAGAATGCATGTCGGTTAGCATTAAGTTTGATTCGATTATCTGTAACAGCACTGAATCGCTCTTTGTGGTCTACATCAAAGTATCCGAAAAGAAGCGCACCAGCAACATTACCGAAGAGGCTAAATCCATTCCCAAGATACCACTTAGAGTCCACACCAACACGTGGTCCTAGACCCCAAAAGTCACAATTGTCTTTAATGTGAACTGTATTCACACCAAGTCCAAGATTCCTATCTTGGTCATTAGGAGTAGCGACTCCACCAGTGTAGCGAGTGATTTGTTCTTGATCAATCCAAGCAGTCTTAAAACCCCAGTGAGGTCGAAAAGACAGCTTTCCACTGATATAGTATGCACGACCTAGCTCTAAGTCAATTGCTTTGTAGTCAAAGTCATACTGCGACTTTGCACTAGAAGCATACAGGAATGCATCATAAATTGTTCCAACAGCAGGAACACTTGTTGCTACGATGGTAGATGATCCACGAAGTGGGATAACTGTGCTATTAAGTCCAGCACGAGTTGAATCACTTCCATTGGAATCAAACCAAGCATACTGGAGTCTAACGTCCCAACCATCATGGTCGAAGTTATATCCAAGCCCGAAACGCAGACCCCAATCCCATTCGAAATCGATGTCTTTAGTTCGACCTTTTACAGGAAAGGCTCCTGCAAGGTCATTGTCTGAATATGCAAATTCTGTCCCACCTACTTTTGCGTGCCAATATAACACGTCAGCAGTGAAGAACCAGCCATGCCCGTCGACTTCCGCCCGAGCTGTAGCTGTTTGTGCACCATATGTTCCCATGGCAGTCTCAGTACGCACTTGCTGCATCTGGTTTTCAAGTTGCGTTACCCGAGAATCCATGTCCATGCCAGCAAAGGCAGTGGACGATGCCATAAGGGTAACAAGGGCGACTGAGAATTTTCTCAATAAGCTCACTTTCATTTTTTTTACCTCATGGGGGTTAATTTTTAGCTTTGTTGCCTCAATTTTTTCTATAATGATAACGCCTAAATAAATGAAACAATTTTTTAAGTTTATTTTAAAAGCTATTAAAAACATGTCTCTTTTGTTTATGATGACTCTCCTCCTGAGAGCTGCAAAGTCGTTACCGGAAGCTGCCATAATAGGTTAATCTTCCTCCAAACCCAGAGATACGAAATTATTTATATAATTGTACAGAATTATCTAAACTTTTATTCAATTAAAACATAATCAAAAGAATTTAAGTGAGATAAAAAAAAGCTCTCAATATGAGAGCTTTTTTTTGCTTTTGGATGGTCCCTCTAGACTAGAAGTCCCACCTAAAGTCAGCCGTTAATCCATAAAACGCTATGTCTTCAGAATATCTCTCATACTTAAGTTCTGTAAAATCATCGATCTTAAGCATCTGATTTTGTCTCCACCAGTATTCAGCTTCGAAACCAATTCCGATTCCAAGGTGATGGCGATCATGATGAAGATAGGTATCATAACGCATTCCTAATTCAAAGTTCACCATCGGTGCAAATGCATGACGGTTAGCATGAAGGCGAATTCTAGCATCTCCAACGGCGCTATAACGCTCTTTGTGGTCCACATCAAAGTGACCTAGTAGAAGGGCTCCAGAGATATTTCCAAAAAGGCTTAGCTTATTTCCCATATACCAACGAGAGTCAATCCCTGTACGCGGCCCCAGACCCCAGAAGTCACAGCCTTCTTTAACACGAACTGTATTCCCTTGAAGCCCAAGAAAGTTTATTCCTTGGTTAGTTGTTGGGGTTCCACCCGTATAGTGAGTTCTCTGCTCTTGGTCGATCCACGCAGTCTTCAATCCCCAAAATGGGCGAAAAGAAACGGTAGAGCTCACATAATAATCGCGCCCTAATTCCACATCAATGGATTGATAATCTAAGTCATACATAGACTTAGCACTCGTCGCAAAGATAAATTCACCAACAGTTTGGTTAGCTGCAGGCGCTGTCGTCAATGCGCTCGATCCTCGAAGAGGTATCACGGAGCTATTGAGCCCAGCTCGAACAGAATCTGATCCACCAGTTTCCCACCAGGTGTAGCGAGCTCTAAAATCCCAACCATCATAGTCGAAATTATAGCCTAAACCTGCTCGGATCCCCCAATTCCAGTCAAATTCCATACTTTTCTTTCTTCCTTTAATAGGAAGAGAAGCAATTCTATCCTGATCCGTGTAAGCATACTCAGTTCCACCTATCCTCGCCTTCCAATATAGAAGGTCAAAGGAGATGAACCACCCACGTCCATCAACCTCCGGACGCGCAGTTGCTGTATTCGCACCATAGGTTCCTATTGCTGTCTCGGTTCCCACTTGCTTCATCTGCTGTTCAAGCTCGCTTAATCGAACTTCTCTATCAGCTGCTGCATACGCCTGGGAAGAGATCATAAGAAAGGAAAGGATGCCCAGCCCAAAACTCCTTAAATGTCTCAACTTCATCTTTTTACCTCTTGAGGGGATTAAATATAATAGTTCTTATTTCCCTGATATAAAGTATGATGAAGAATAAACAAAAGAAATTTTTTATAAAAAAGGCCGGTATAAGTATTAATTACTAATTATCAAGAGAATAAAATTACAGAATTTCTATAAAGCGTTCTATTCCTGCTCGATGATGTCTAAGAAAGCCTGAAGCTGCTTTGACCGTGTCGGGTGGCGCATTTTGCGAAGAGCTTTTGCCTCAATTTGACGGACTCTTTCACGAGTCACTTTAAACCGCACTCCAACTTCTTCTAAAGTCTTAGGCTTTCCATCAAGGAGCCCAAAACGTTCGATAAGAACAGTTCTTTCTCGATCAGTCAGCGTCGAGAGAACCTCATTCATCTTATCCCTTAATATGGAATACCCCGTAGCTTCATCAGGAGACTCAATCGAAGTATCTTCAATAAAGTCGCCAAATTGACTTTCTCCGCTATCCCCTACCTCAGCCTGCAGAGAGATGGGATGCTGAGCAATCTTATAGATTTCCCGAATCCTTTCAGGGGTTAGGCCGAGCTCCAATGCCAACTCTTCAGGAGTAGGCTCCCGCCCAGTCTCCATCATTAACTTCTTGGCACCACGAAGGACCTTATTAATCGTCTCGATCATGTGAACAGGAATGCGAATCGTCCGAGCTTGGTCAGCGATCGCACGTGTCACTGCTTGGCGAATCCACCAGGTGGCATAGGTAGAAAATTTATACCCTCGACGGTACTCAAACTTTTCGACCGCCTTCATCAACCCCATATTCCCTTCCTGGATCAAATCAAGGAATGAGAGTCCTCTGTTGGTATACTTCTTGGCAATCGAGATCACAAGACGAAGGTTAGACTCCACCATTTCTCTTTTAGCCTCTTGACTCTTATCCATCCAACGCTGAAGCATTCGAACGTCTTTCTTGAATTTATCTAGAGTGCGGCCTGCAGCAAGCTCACGCTTCGCTAATTTTCGCTCAGCAGCCATTAGCTTTGCCTTCGCAAACCTATTTTTTTCAGCACGAGGAATGAGTTCTTGGATCTCCTTTTCTAAAGCCAAAAAGCGATCATAGGAAGAAAGAATAACCTCGCCAAAGTCATCAGTAATATTATGTCGGAAATGCATGCGCCTTAAATAAGCTTGAGTCCGCACATTACACTTCTCGATATCCTCTGAAAGCTTAACCTTTTCGACTTTTGAAAGCTTTGGCTCTAAAGAATGGATCAAAAGACTCTCTAGGATAATATCCTCTTTATAGAGTAGTTCCTTGAGTTTTGGAAGCTTTTTAAGGAAGCTATTTTTATCCTCAATTTCCTTTTCAGCAATAATTTTGTCGAAACGATCCTTTCCAGAAATTAAATAGTTAGCAATAGAGATAGACTCGCGAGTTGAATAACGGAACCGCATAATAATGCGTTCGATCTGGATCTGAGCTTTTTCGATTCTTTTAGAGATTTCCACCTCTTCTTCCCTAGAAAGAAGGGGGACAGATCCCATTTCTTTTAGGTACATTCGAACAGGATCGTCACTACTCCCTTCCATCCTTTTCGGAAGGGCTTCCATTTCCTTAGCTTCTTTTTTTCTCTCTTTTTGGCGATCAACTTCAGATTGATTCAAAATCTGAATATCCATTCCGCTTAAGAAAATGAGTACTTGATCAATCTGCTCAGCAGAATCAAAAGTCATCGGAAGGGTTTCATTGATTTCCTCATACGTGATGAAACCCTGCTCTTTAGCAATAGCTACGAGCTCTTCGATTTTTTGTTGATGCTGGGGATCGAAACCCTGACTAAATCCGGATTTGCTCATTGTCTCCTATGGAATGATGCGCGACAGGTCTATCTATGTAACAAGTCCAAGCATAAAATGCCAGAACTATCTATTATAATGCTGTCCATATTGCAGCGAAAAAGGGATATTGTCAAGAGATCATGCATCGTTATCATAAAGTGATTCAAAAAACATTAGCAAGCTTCCTTCAAGGAAGCGTTATTGAATATCGATTCCCGTCCATTCGAAGAATTGCCGACGTTGTTTTCTTTCCTAAAAAAATTATTTTTGAAGTGCAATGTCCTCCTATTTCAATCGAAACTATTCAAAAAAGAAACCAAGACTATTCATCGCTTGGCTTCACCGTCATTTGGATTTTGCACGACAGGATTTACAATAAAAAAATTGCTACCCCTGCAGAGCTTTACCTCCGCCAAAATCTCTCCTATTACACATCTATGACTCCCTTTGGACATGGTTTTTTTTACGATCAGCTTGATTTTTTTAAAGGCGTAACACGAATCTACAAAAGCACACCCCAGACAATCAAGTCATTCCACCCCAAGCCCCCTCCTAGACTTCCCTTCTTCTTTCCCAACAAACTCAGAAAACGCCCTCTAATGCTCTCTGGAGACACCACCGAATACCTTCTCAAGAACAAGCAAGGAAAGTGGGCATGGCAACTTGAAAAAAGCCTAACAAGAAAATGGACATGCAAAAAGATCACGAAGGAGCTTTTTCATTCTCTTCTTCTGAAAAATGCATCCTCTTCACATAAATATTTAGAAAAGCAAAATACAATATAATTCCAAGAGACAGCGCAAAATGAATCGCCTTTTTTGCGGGAAACACTTTTTGAAGAGCTGCATCATGGGGCTGTTTAGGATTATACCAAATTTCCCAAGTTTTTTCTTGCCACGCTTCGACTAAATCCTCCGCCAAATAAGGATTAGGATAAACCGGTTTTGAAAAAGCGTATGTTCCCATGATCGCCCTTTCCTCTATTTGAAACTGATACACAGCCTCAACAGAAAATTTACCCGACTTGATTTCAACCACTTTCCAATCAGAAACCTGAGCTTCTTCAGAGTGTGTCAAATGGAAGTAGCGATTAAGGTTATAAAAAAACTCCCCACCAAGGTAGAGGCTTGCTCCACCCACGATTAAAAACATAAATATAAAAAAATTCTTAGAGATCAAAAGGTGCCTCACTGCTTGATTGACGAATTATTCCCAAATTGGTATATTTTTTTCCATCACTCAATTTTAACGATTGGAATATTTTATGTCTGAAGAAGGAAAAAAGGGACTTGCAAAGAAAAAGTGCCCGACTGCTCAAAAACGCATTAAGCAAGACGAAAAGCGCAACCTTCGTAACCGTTCTTTTAAATCTAGTGTAAAAACTGCAATCCGTTCTTTTGAAAGTGCACTTACTTCAAAAGATAGTGAGAAAATGCAAACAGCGCTGAGCACTGTTTACAGTCTTATGGATCGTGGAGTTAAGCAAGGGGTTTACAAAAAGAATAAAGCAGCACGCGCCAAACAACGCATGTCTTTAATGCAAAAAAGCGCTTAAGCTTTACTATATAGATCAAGCATCTCCCGGACTTCATCCTGTATGGGATACTCAACAGCTTCTTGAACATCAAGCCAAGCAAACGAGATGCTTTTATTTTCCTCCACTGCAAATGGATCATTCACCTCAACCACAAAGTTAAGGTGACGTCTTACTCCTACATCATAATGTCCCAAGTAACGAAAAACCTCTTTGATCTCCATTGCGGTGTTTTCTGTCACTGCTCGTTGAATCGCTTGAAGAATTGTTTCTTCATCTTTGACTCGCACACAGGGAAAATGATAGAAAGGATTGACACCTTGCAAATCTTCCACCAATAAAACCTTCCCATCCTCTTTGCAAACAAGCGCATCAATGCTAACTTCTTTGATCCCCTCTTCCCGAGCCGATTCAATTAGATTTTTGCACATCGATTATTCCTTTTAGCCTATGTATAGCCTTATGGTGCAGACAAAGCAAGAGATTAGGGAAGCTGAAGGAGTTATTGTTGTTGCAAACAGTCAATATGAGCACTTCCTTCCCTGGTGGTGGAAACATTATAACATGCATTCCTCCCTCCCTGTTACATTTTTTGACCTAGGGCTTACTAAACCCCTAAAAAAGTGGTGTGCTTCTAAAGGAACCCTCATTCCTTTTTCTAAACCAATGGATTTTTTAGCCAAGCGAAACGAAGTAACCCCCGAAAAAAGAGAACATTGGGAAAAGCATTGGACATCAGCTATTTGGGGAAAACGAGCTGCGTGGTTTACAAAACCTTTCATTCTTCTTCAAAGCCCCTATGAAAAAACTCTATTTCTAGATATCGATTGTCGCGTTCAAGCAGATATTGCACCTCTTTTTAATTACCTCACACCTTCAGTTGGATTTACAATTGTGAAGCACGAGTTCCAGGAAGGCTTCTACCACAATTCGGGAGTATGCGCAGCACTTCAAGGCTCCCCTGTAGTTCTTAAATGGGCAGAGGAAGGAGTCGAAAAAAATCACGAATTTTTGGGGGATGAAGATATCATCCATCATCTCATTCTCCAAAACTATTTTGATATTCCATTTTTTCCTCTTAAATACAATCACCCCCACCTCTTTGATGGGGGGAATCAAGCGATTATTCAACACTTTCTTGGTCTCGAAGGAAAAGATAAAATTTTGCTCGATCTCTAATGATCGCTCGGATATAGATACAAACATGGCAGCAATTACAAAGTGGAATCAGAAAAATTACACAGGCGGAGATGGCGTCATTGTTGCTTCAGACATGAAGCAAGAGTGGATCTTAAAATGGTGGTGGGATCATTACTCCAAGCACAACGACACCCCAGTCACTTTTTTTGATCTTGGCATGTCAAAAAGCGCTCTTATTTGGTGCAAATCAAAAGGGACTGTGATTTCCTTTTCCCTGCCAGATTCAACAATTTCGAAAAAGAGTGACATCCCTTCTGACATTCAAAAACAATGGGAAGGTAGTTACTCAGAGCACATCTGGGACTGCAGAATCGAATGGATGCATAAACCATTTATTATTCTTCAAAGCCCTTATGACAGAACTATCTGGATTGATATCGATTGCGAAGTTAAAAACTCACTAAGCCCCTTGTTTGACTATTGCAACACCGATGATGGAATCAGCCTAATCAAGCTCAACCTTAAAGCCAATACGGTGATTAACTCCGGTGTTGTTGTCGCTAAAAGACTAGCTCCAGCATTTACTTATTGGGCAGAAGCCGTATTAGAAAAACACCATGTGACTATGAGTGACGAAACAGCCCTTATCGAAGCCCAAAAAAAACACCCCATTAAGATTAATCCCCTCCCCTTTGGCTTCAACTTTCTCAATTTCTGGAAAACCAATTCTCCTGTAAATGTCTACCATCATGGCGGAGGCGCAGGGAAACGAGAAATTCTAAAACAAATCAAGTGACTATTATGAAAGAACATCTCAACTGGAATTCTAAAGTCTCTGGCGATGGAGTCATTGTTGCAACCGATATCACGCAAGAATGGATGCTTAAATGGTGGTGGGAACACTATTCCAAACAAAGCTCATACCCCGTTACATTTTTTGATTTAGGAATGTCCAAAAGTGCCCGCCTATGGTGCGAGACTAAGGGAACAGTCCTCTCTTTTTCATTCCCTGAAGGTTTGATTAAATCAAAAAAAGAAATCGATCCAAAACAAAGCTCTATTTGGGAGGAAAAATATCCTGGAGACCTTTGGGAAGGGAGAACCGAATGGTTCACAAAACCGTTTCTTCTTTTAAAAAGCCCCTATAAGCGAACCGTTTGGATGGACCTGGATTGTGAAGTGCGCCGCCCCATTGACAAACTCTTCGAATATGCCGATAAAAGCAATGGGTTTAGCATCTTAAGATTCCAGGTAAAAGATCTCGATATCTATAATACAGGCGTTATTGTTTGCCGTCACGGCTCTTTAATTCCCCAAAAATGGGCCTTCCATACCCAGGAAAATAATCACAAACATTTTGGTGATGAAACAGTCCTCATGGAAATGCTAGAAAGCGAAAACCTTTCGATTACTCCCCACCCTCTCCTTTACAATTGGCCAACAATCATTCCTCAAGACCCTAATACCGTCATACGCCATCATGCTGGAGGATACGGGAAAACTAGAATCCTTGGAGGGCTGCAATGAAAAAGGGAGTGCTTACCGGATGCAATGCCGAACAAGAGTGGATGCTCAAATGGTGGTGGGAAAACTACTCCAAACATAATCACTATCCCGTCACTTTTTGCGATTTTGGAATGAGCTTAGGTGCCAGAAAATGGTGCGAAACAAAAGGAAACATTCTACCTTTTGACCCTAAACCAATCTCCACAGATAAAAATCACTCGGCGCCATGGTCAGATAAAGTGAGTCTTTCAACATTGAATAAACGCTCCGTTTGGTTTTCTAAACCCCTTATTCTCTCCCAGTCTCCTTATGAAAAAACCCTTTGGACCGATGTCGACTGCGAGATCCTCAAAGACATTGCACCCCTATTTGAAATGACAGAAAGCAAAGATGGGTTTGCCATCGCATACGATACAGAAGAGAATACAAAACACGCACGCAAATACAATCTCTTAAAAGATAACGTGCAAGTTCTTCAAGCAGGCGTCATTGTATTTAAGAAAACTTCCCCTGTTATCCCTGCCTGGGTTGATCACTGTCTGAAACACATCGATACCGAAGTTTCAGATCAAACAGCCCTCAGCCATCTCTTTGCAAAAAGACCCTTTGATATCACCATCCTTTCCAATAAATACAATTGGCTGATCTCCGAATTCTCATCTGAGCACATTGCTATTATCCATCATACTGGAGCCAGCCGTAAAAGGAAGCTTCTGTCCGAGATGAAGTTTCATGGATAGCGGAGTGCTTACTGGGTGCGACGAGCGCCAAGAATACCTCCTAAAATGGTGGTGGACAAACTATTCCAAGCACAACACTTATCCCGTTACTTTCTGCGACTTTGGAATGAGTCCCTCCGCACAAAACTGGTGCAAAAGCAAAGGAACTCTTATTTCCCAACACTCCATTCCCATGAGTAACCTATCAGAAGGCATCGAATCCGCCCCATGGAGAGACACCCTCTTCCCTCTGCTATGGAGTAACCGCGATGTCTGGTTTCGTAAAGCCTTTGTCCAACAAAAGTCCCCTTACACCAACTCCATATGGATTGACCTCGATTGTGAAGTCAAAAAAGATGTCGGCTCACTCTTTGAAATGATTCAAATTGGAGACGGGTTTGCAATTTCTCACACATCAGAAGAAGAAACAGCTCCCCTCCACGAAAGAAAACTCCTAAAAGAAGGAACCAAAGGAGTCCAAACTGGAGTTTTCGCCTACACAAATACATCTCCCATTATCCCAGCCTGGACAAAGTGGTGTCAAGACCTCTACCAAATCGACTTTGCTGAAGAAACCTGTCTTTCCCATCTTCTCCATGAAAAACCTTATGACATCATCTATTTCTCCCGAAACTACAACTGGACAACTCCAGAGATTCCCAACCCTCACGCTCTCATCCTCCATCATGCAAGTGCCACCCGAAAAAGAAACCTATTAGCAAAAATAGGGTTCAATGGATAAAGGAATCCTCACAGGATGTGACGAGCGCCAAGAATGGATGCTCAAATGGTGGTGGACAAACCTTACCAAACATAGCAGCGCCCCTATTACATTCTGCGACTTTGGAATGTCTCCCTCTGCTCGAGCATGGTGTCAGTCAAAAGGAAATGTCATCACACAATCTGAAGAGATGTTTCCCATCAAAGACATTAACAAGCAAGTTGCCAATCCTCCATGGAAAGAAAAAATAACCCCCCGAATGTGGGATCACCGCCCCATCTGGTTTTACAAACCCCTTGTTCTTTCCAAGAGCCCCTATAAGCGAACCGTTTGGATCGATGTCGACTGCGAAGTTAAAGAAACCATTGCACCACTCATCAATCTCCCCCTTACAAAAGATCGCTTTGCAATTCGAAGAACCAGTGAAAAAGATAATCAAGGAGCTCGAAAAATGGGCTACCTAAACCCCGACGTTTGTGGCGTTCAAGCAGGTGTAATCCTCTATGAAAAAGAGACAGCCGTCATTCCCGCTTGGGTTGACCGGTTTCTCAATAACCATCCGATGGAATTCTCAGATGAACACTGCCTTGGTCATCTCCTTCACGAAGCTCCCTTTGAAATTACCTACTTTTCTTCGCTTTATAACTCTACCGACTTCGAGCCCTCTGATCCAAACGCCATCATCCATCACCATTCCAGCTCTCGCCAAAAAAGAATCCTCCTCCAGAAGATTCAACTGAATTAGGCGTCGTAAACAAATAAATGTCTCAGTTAGGGAATCGCATTCACAAGCACATGGCAGATCTCATCCTCAAGCTTCACCTTGATTTCTCTTCCTTCCTTCATGTAGCCATTAACAAAGATCGCCACCGCAAGTTCCTCTCCCGTCTCCGTCGTCACAAAACCGCAAAGCGAAGAAACCCCCGTCATGCTTCCCGTTTTAGCAGCAACCCGTCCCCCAAAACTGAGCATCCTTCTCTTAAGCGTTCCCACTTCTCCCCCAACAGGAAGCGCCGCTTTCAAAGCACGATTTGAACGCATCTCCTTTAAAAAGGTTACCATTTGATTTGGCGAAGTCAAATTGTAACGAGACAGCCCACTTCCATCTACAATGCGTATCTCGTGAGCATCAAGACCAATTACGTCACGCATGAACCTCTCTACAGACTCCCTTCCCTTCTCCCAAGAGCCCCCTAACCGCTTGAAAATACAATCAGAATATAAATTATCCGTATCCTGAAGAACCACCTTAATCAAATCACGCATCGGCTCAGAAAAATGGCGCGCAAGGCAAACGCTTCCTTCAGGAGCTCGTCCTAACTTTAGCTCTCCTCTTAGCAGAATCCCCTTACGGTCCAATAATCCCTTAAAAAGAGATGCAGCAAGAAGCTCGGGCTGCGTAATCACAGCGCCCCCCACAAAATTATGTTCCACATTCAGTGCGCTCATCGGAACACACCAATATCCTGGCTCCTCATCCCACATCCAACCCGGCCCCATTGGTCCATCTTCAAAACAACTCAAATCAAGGATTAGATTCCCACGAATTTCCCTCACATTCATTCCTTCAACGAGCCCAATAAAATCTGTTCCCTTTAAACTCGGATCCCCCGAACCTACCAAATAACAATTCCCCTTAAGAACCCCCTCATCAATGGTCCCATCAACCTTCACCACCGTTTCAAAACGATCATCCGCTCCTAGCTGCTCAAGAGCCGTCGCCGCCGTAAACAACTTCAAAGAGCTAGCCGGAACAAACCGACATTGAGCATTCCGCTCATAAAGAACAACACCCTCATCAAGAGATACCACCTTAATGCCCACAAGGGCCGTTGGGTCCACACTCCGAATTACCCCTTCAATCGAGTGGTAAATCCAATCCTTTCGCTCATCAAGCGAAGAACCAAAAACCGTTCCTAAAAAGCAAATACATAATATTACAACGCGCATAACCGTCTCCAAATTCCTGATAATCTTTCACTCCCTTTTTTTACACACTCCTCAATCACACCCTCTTCCCCTAAAACAATCAACTCATCCTTTGCCCGAGTCATTCCCGTATAGAGAATTTCCCGACCAAATATTTCCGACCCCTTAGGTACCAATAAAACCACCTTTTTAAACTCACTCCCCTGGCTTTTATGAACTGAAATACAGTACGCCAGCTCAAATTCCGGCAAAAGCACAGCAGGGAACTCCCGTTCTCCAAACCGTGCCACATCATTTTTCCCCATTGCTCGTCCAGGATTCTTCTTTAATAACACTCCCATTTCCCCGTTACTTAGCTCCATGCGTCGATCACTCCGCGTGATCATAATAGGAATTTCGCCCTCATCTTGCATCAACTCATTGATCACCTCCACCCCAAAAGGTCCCTTTCTCAAACACGACAGCACCTGATAGCCTCCTCTTTTCCATCCCTTAACGTCCCTCTCAAGCTTCCCATATTCAATCACCTTCCCCTGACGCACCGCAGCCGCCTTCTCCAGAATTTCCACTCGATCACTCCGCATACATTTATCCAGATGCACATACCCTCGGCCCCTCTCCTTCATAAAACCACATAGCTCTCCGAATACCGTACCTGCCTCGACCGGTGGCAACTGATCATGATCCCCTACCAAAATAAGTCGCGTTCCTTCCTTTACATTCCTAAGAAGCGCTGACCACATCCCCACATCGATCATCGAACACTCATCAACAATGACCATTCCAGCATCCAACACCTTCCCCCCAAAAAGCATCTCTTTTCCATCCCGTATTCCCAAAAGGCTATGAAGCGTTCCCACTTCCACCTCCAGCTTTTCCCGAAGAAGAAGCGCTGCTTTACCCGTTGGTGCACAAACGCACACATCCTTTCCCCATCTCTTTACAACCTCCCCGATCACATAAGACTTTCCAGTACCCGGCCCCCCCGTTAAACAAACAACACTTTCCCCTAAACACTCTTCAACCGCACGCCGCTGCCCCTCATTCAGACTCCCTGCATCTCCCAAGTCAATCCGCTTGACATCCCCATCTAAAAGTCGACCAAACTCTCGAACAACACTCCCTTCAAGCACCCAGTTTTTCTGCAAATACACAAGATCGCCCCATCTTCCAACCAGCCCCTCAAACCGCTCCTCATCCCCCTTAAGAAGAACACCCTCATTTCCCTCCTTCCGAATACACAGATGCCCATCCCTTGCAGCCGCCATCAGCTCTGCACCCAAAGGAATCCTCTCTCCAACAATCTGATCAATGTCACACACTTCCATAGGTAACAACCATACCACTCCTCATAAAAAATACAAAACTGATATACTCGCGCAGCATCCAAGCCCAAAGGGAGGATGCCATGACAAAAACAGCAACAATGAACCAAGTCGTTCACTTTGAAATCCCCTATGATGACATAGAAAAAGCCAAAGAATTCTATAGTATCTTTGACTGGGAGTTAAACGATATTCCAGGAATGAACTACATAGGAGTTCGAACCACTCCCATAGACGAAGACAAAATGCCTACTCAGCCCGGAGCCATTAACGGTGGACTCATGAAGAGAACCGAGCAAGTCAAAGGGCCAGTAGTCGCAGTGCAAGTCGGCTCCGTCGATACCTACCTAGAGAAAGTCCTTGCAAAAGGCGGCAAAGTCATCATGCCCAATATGGAAATCCCCAACATGGGATACTACGCGTACGCAGCCGATCTCGAAGACAACGTCTTCGGCCTCTGGGAACCCATCGCACCCTAAGCCTACATGGTGGAGCTCCGCTCCGCGATCACAATCTCCCTCGCCTCCTCATACGTCTCCTCAGATACTTTAACTAATGGAGCTTGATTCTCATCCTTTGTCATATAAATGATCTTGCCATGAGATAAGAATACTAAATAAATCTCGTCCTTCTTAGTAGCTTGGAATGAAATACGAAAATTAACACCACTTTGTGTGAAAGGGTAGTCGCTGAGGTATGGTCTTAACTTCTCATCGTCATTAATCCTGCTGAGATAATCTTCAAGACTCTTCACAAACAAACTTCTAGCTCTTTCTATCGGCACATTTTCCTCTCGGGAATCAAAAACTAGCGTAATGCTATTCACTTTATCCATCAAAGCCCCCCCACTTCCAGAACAAGTTAAACCATACTTTTCACTTGCCACATCTAAAAAAGAATCAGATATTCTGTTCACATGCTTACAGTGTATAGGACTTGAGCTTTCAATTTTTTCCCTCACAGCCATATAGACAATCAATACGAAAAATGAGCTAGCAATAATAATCAGTTTTTTCATAGTTTCCCTATATCTAAACTAAAGTCTTGTCCTATTTGAGCATTCACCATTTCTACCCTTTTTTGTATCGTTTGCCCCATGAACAAATGTTCTGAGCAAGGGTTCATAGTTACCGGCTCTAAAAAATTCACATGCGAATGTTGAAAAATGGCAGCGTCCACACAGTTGAAAGGGTTGGCAAGGAAAGCCACTAAATCATTTTTAGAAATATTGTTTTCCACATAACCTGCGGATTTTTCAGAAATAATTTCTGCAGAGGCATACCCATAAAAACTAATTTTGCTTCTTTCTTCTGGAGTTAGCCAACTTAATGCTTTTTTACTAATTGCGTGTCCCTCACTATGAGCTTGCAGTACAATTTGTTTCCCACTATCTAGTGATGTTTTCAACTGGTTATACAATTGTAAACACACGTTAGTTGAAAAACCAAGCTTTTCTATTGCAAAATCAAAAAGGTCAAGAGCTCCGTGTGAAGAGTTGTGTAAAACATTGACTTGATACCCATGCAAGTAATCTTGAATAACGCCCCCTGCAGCAAGAGCACTTTCTTTATTGTTAAGGATGCCATTTACAAAGTAAAAATCAACATCTGGATGGGTTTTCCCAGATAGGGTATACATCTTAGAATGTGGAATATCTGGTCGCTCTCTCTCACCTGACATTACATTGCCTATCGCCCTGCCAACATTAATGAAAAAACACATATTTCGAATTTGTCCTGTTGCGATCCCTTCGGTTGTTGTTCTCCACGAGTGGAAGTAAACATAGCCCACATCTTTTACAAAACGTGAGGCCGAGTACTGGGCACCAGATTCAGCAGAAAGGCCGTATAGATCAAAGTAAATGAGAGGATTATTTCGAACATATTGGTAGAGATTGGGACCTTCGTCATACCCTTTTGGGTCTGGAGATATCCACCGACCTGTTTTAGGATCATAAAACCGGCGGCCAAAATGAATAAGCCCCGCCATTTTTCTTTTGGATTGGAATCGCCAAGGGTTATTAAGTGTATTTTCAGAACGTTTCTCTTCCCCAAAGGAAGAAAAGCGGTAGGACTCAATAAGATTTCTATTAACATCTATCACGGCTATGACATTGCCAAAAAGATCGTACATGGGGCAGTAGACTTTTTGATCAAGTTCGAGTGCTATTGCAGCACCAATTTCCGCCCCTCTCCCTTGGCCTAAAATCCTTAACTGCTCGGGGAAACATCCTACTTCATTCTGATCATCAAAAAGAAAGTCTTCGGTTGAAGAGGCCTGCCACTCTCCATCAGAAAGAGTCAGATAAACGCGAGAAAGGCAGCGCCCCCAAGAATCATACGTTAAGCGCATGGTCTTATCGCCACTTCTTATCTGGGTCAAACGGCCTAAACCATCGTAGGTATATTGTATGGGTTTATCCTTCCGGACAGATTCAATACGATTTCCGTTTGCATCATGATTATAAGTGATATTCCCTGCACTTTTGAGCTGGTGCAAAATATCAACACAGTATTCATCCGTATTCTTAGATAGCCGATTGTGATGTGCATCGTAGGTATATTCGAAATTGGTTTCACCAGCCTCATGGATTATCTGGTTGAGGTCATCATATTGGTACTCTGTGAGTTCTTCATGTTCTCCACAAGATCTTAAATACTCTAAAACATTGCCATTAGGATCAAAACACCGAATGTGTTCCATAGAATAAATCGAGTCAGCAACGACGCACCTTCCAAGTCGATCAACTTCATACTCAAGAGTCCCAATATCACCTAATAATTTTTCCTTTAACAAATTATGACTCAGATCATACTGCATGTAATGGTGCTCATATTTCTCCCACCCTTCTTTGTCAAGCCGACTTACACCCACAAGATGATAGGCATCGAATACGTATTCAACACACGAAAGATCCGGTAAAGTCCATAAAGTGCGCCTCCCTAGATCGTCATATTGATTTTTCAGCATAAAACCGTTTGCGAGAGTTTCACTTAAAAGTTCTCCAAAGTGACTGTACTGCCTAATGGTTTTTTTCCCACTTATCTGATCAGTGGATTCGATTACATGACCCATGCGGTCATACTTTAGCAAATAATGGCATGTCCCATCGGACGTCTTCACTTCAACCTTACGTCCCAATCCATCATATTCATATGAAACAACCGTGCCATCTGGTTTTTGCACCTTTTTTAGATGGCCATCTGGTGTGTATTCAAATTGGGTCGTTCGTTCATCTGACTCGCTTAGCTCAAGTAAACGTCCCCGACAATCATACTTCCAGGTTTTTATGATTGTTTTATCTGAATCTACTAATTCACTGATCTGCTTAATCTTGTTCCCATTCAGGTCATAGTAATAGCTTTCTTTAAGCAATAGCCTTTCACTGCCACTGTACCTCTCAAGCGTTGCTAAGTTTCCTAAAGCATCTAACGTTTCAATAGTTAGGTTCCCCCTTGGATCACAAACCTTTTTCTGAATGACATATTGTCCCCTCTTATTCTTATAATGGTCATTGTATTCGGTTGTTGTTTCGTTGTTTTCTGCATCGCAGAAAAGCACTATGCGACGAAAAGAATCATACTTGTAATATGCAATAGACTCCCCAATATGGACCTCTTTTGCTACCGCTGCTTTATTACTAAAATCATCGTAATGATAGACAGTATAGCTGAATAATTTCCCCTTCCCGTCTAACTCTCGTTCCTCAACGATGCGATCAAGTAGGTCATACCTTATCAAAAAAACTTGTGAGTGTTCTTCATCAATTTTTCTTGTAGTTGTTTTTAGCCTCCCCAATGCATCATAAGAAAAAGTTGTTGCTCTTCCTGCCGTTTCTTCCAAAATTTTTCTTCCAGCACCATCGTATTCAAAGGCTGTGACAGTGCCATCTGGAGCCGTTTTTTGGATCAGATGAAATGTGTTATACGTAAAATGCTCTTCAGATAAAATTTCTCCATTTTTAATGATTTTCTTTGAAAGAATCCGCTCTTGCGCATCATAAGTATAGCGCGTTTCAATCCCTTCAGGTGAAACATGCTTTTCTAGCGCGCCCCCTAAAAAGTAAGTAAACTCTTCGTGCGTTCCATCAGGATGAACAATTCGATAAGGTTTTCCCCTGGACGTATGAAAATAGTGCGTTTTGTTTCCCTCTGCATCAACCTCTAGTTCAACCTGCCCTAAGGCATTGTATTCTTTTTTCACGACGGATATCTGTTCCTCTCTTCTATCATTATAGATTGGAGGGAAATCAATTTCTAATTGATGCCCTTGAGAATCAAAAGCATAATAGGTTGTGTTACCCTGACAATCAACCTCAGATACTCTCTGCCCTAAGCGATTATAGTTAGAAACCGCTCTCTGACTTTTCCCATCTTCAGAAATGCGGGTCGTAGAAATCGGGCGGTTAGAATAATCGTATTGTGTGCAAACTCTATAATTCTCATTGGGTTCATCATCGATAACAGTATTTCCATTAGCATCGTACTGAACAATTCTTCGCCTTCCAAGCGGATCCGTTTGAGCAACCAGTCGATCTTTTTCGTCATAAAAATATTCTAATAAATAGCGGAGCTTTCCATCGGCATCATAGTGCGAAATCTTCTCTACAAGACCTTTGGAATTATAGCTAATAGTCTGCTCGTGAAGAATCACTACACAGCGTTTTTCTAAATCAAAAAAGCCTTCTTTAATTTTTTCTGGGAACCCATAAAAAGTTCCTTGCTTAGGCACAATAACCTTTATTTTACGCTCAGTGACTCCAGATAAATCATTGATATCAATCCCCTTTCCGTCATCAACAATTTCTTGAATACAAATTGAGTCTTCATATAAGCAAAACTGCCTTTGCGAAAACCCATCGGGATACAAAACCTTTGTTAAATAGAGTAAATTGGTACCACCATAATAAAAATACTCAATTATTTTTTCGCTGGGAAAAATCTCTTTTACAAGGAGATTTTTTTCATTGTATTCTCTGAAAATATGATATCCTTCAGAACCATTTGAAATAACAGTCGATCCTTGATAAGCAAGCTTTCCCGGTACAACACCCGTATGATTCCCCCAAAACTCCTCTAGTTTCACGTTTCCACTGCGATCATATTGATATTGCCTTGCAATCAAAGGAATCCCATCCTTCCCAGAAACAGATTTTGAACGAATCCATCCATTCATATTCCAATCATAACTTTCAACAGAAAGCACTCCGCCACCATGCGAATGAGAACGTACGGAAGTTAACCAAAAGTTCTTGTCATAGTGGTAATTTGTGAAGTTTCCACAAGCATCATAAACCTTCGTAACCCCACCATGTTTTCCGTATTTTCCGGGGCAATACTCAAACCGATACGTGGTCTGTAAAGAACCATTAGGTCCCACGGGGTCCAAAATTTTTCTTATTCTCTTGTATAGGGGATTTTCTCTAACATCTTTCTTTTTAATATGAACATTGGCTTCTTCATTCCAACCAATCTGAAATCTTTCAAGCTTTCTATGCCTTCCTTCAGGGAGGTGGATATTTGCAAGGTAAGCGCCAAATGGCTTGGCCCCCCAATATGAGCTGTACGTTTCCTTAGGCTTACTACTGCACTCTACAGTACTTAACAACCAAAGCTTGATATTATTGTGCTTGAGCACTTGATAAGTATACTTTAGCGTTCTTCCATCACTAGTCTCAATGACCTTCTGCCGATCATCAGGATAGGAAAATGTGACCCAGGCAAAAACTTTGCCAGAAGGAGAACAACTTTTAACTTTGGTAAGACGCCTTCCTTCCCCATATTTTTCCCACGAATAGTGCATGACATTCCCATTTGGAAAGATCTCATGATACAAGTAATATTCCCAATTACCACAAGAGTGATATAGTGTATGAATGCTCTCCTTTGTCCGATAGCACCGTTTAACCCCATCAGCCCCTTCAACGATAATTTCCTTGATGTCCCCTGGCTTGTAATGAACAACATTATTCAAGGGATTATTTCTTGCACTTAACTCCCCTAAAGACGCATTTGTTAATTTTCCGGCCTTTTTATCTAATTTAAAAAATACTTTCTTGCCCTTACAGAGCTTCTCTTCAGCCTTTTCCCTGTTGACTACATACTTAACTTCGATTCCCATTTTCTCTGGAATCGATAGAAAGAGATACCCTCTGCTCTTAGCTTTTGCGATCAAGTGGTTAAACCCACACTCCCATCCAACATACCGGTCAAACAAATCGTATTGAGAAAAATATCGACGCTGAATCCGTATGGGTTCGTGCCCCCTAACAACCAAGTCATCTTGATTGATTGTCAGGTCGCCGGTAATGACATTAACGCATCCCGCAACAGTTCCTGAAGGCACTCCCCCAAAATCAACATACTGATGATATTCCTCTCCAAATACCATCCCGCAAAGCAGTAGAAAAGCTAAGACTTTTTGCATCTATCCTCCTAAGCAGAGGGTAAAATCTAACTTACTTGTAAAGTTTCATTCAAGAAATTAATTTCCTTTAGTGGTAGTTTTTATTTTTCTTCATTTAATTCTGTTGTCGAATTAAAATGCATTTGCAAAAAACATGGAACTTTCTAGTGAGATCACTAATTGCGATAATAATTACATTTTTCTTGGCCCTAGGATATTGCAATAGCCCATTTCAAACATTTGAAACCTCTGGAAACACGTTTAAATATCCCTCCCTCTCAACAAGCGAAGAAAACTTGCCCATAAAAATCAGTGGAGGCATTGTTTATCTTTCTAAATCTGTTGGCTATCTTCCCGATGCAAACAGTAAGTTCAGCCCTGGGGTGCAACTTTGCGTCAACTACAGCAAACCAAAAAAACAAATTACTTACCTCATACATTATACAGATTGGAATGCTTCAAAGTCTCACCACTATGAAATCCCCATCTTTAATACCTCCAGAGACATTCACACGAAGGAAACGATTAAAATTCTAGAAGCTAATATTGGGGAAACCTTTTCTCCTTTTGCACAGACGATAGTTACTCCCTTAACTGGGGTGGAATGGATTAAAAATAGCACCACTGTAACGATTAACAACCATATATCTATCTCAAGCAAACGACACTCTGCCGGACCTTTGATTGGCTTTAAAGTTGAACAAAAGCTCCATAAATATTTTGCTATTCAATCAAAGCTTTCTCTCTCATACCTTAATACCAACTATACAAGAAACATTGATCAAGGCCCTGCCCTTTCCAAAACCCTCTATCATCCAAAATCAAAAGCTGGTCTCTATTTCGAAATCTTGCTTCCAATTTCTAAAGGAGCCCTCTGCGTAAAGGGAGGGTATGAAATCCAATACAACTGGCTCAAGGGCCCTCAAACCCCCTTGTCATGGGATTCCCCCGCTACTCTAAGGGGAGCTACCACCGAAATTTCAATGAGTTTTTAGAAATGATTGAAGCAGCTACACCAGATTCCATTCCATGCACAGAGATAGATGAAAGAGAAAAGGAGCTTAAAAATTATATCTATTCCTCTATGAAATCTGATGAAATTGCCACAAAGTTTTTTCATAAGCTTCAAGAACTTCATCTCACAAAATTTGAAAAAAAACTGGGATCTGGCGCCGTCGGAACCGTTGTGCAATTACAAGGAACCCACAAATATTCCAACCTCCCTCTTGCCCTAAAGCTGCAAGCCTTTTCGCAAGAAAACACCCTTCATCCTACTGAGATAAGAGGCGACGTTGTTGCTTTAAATCTCCCTCGTAATAAACAACTTGCAAATGCTTATGGAGTCTTTGCTTACGACGGAAACAATGTGAATTTCATAGAGAAATTCAATCCAACTCTCCATGCAGGTCAAGTCGTTATCAGCACCCTTACACGAGCTATCAACGGAGAGACTCTTTACAGCAGAATGCAAAAAGGCCCTTTGCCTTTACATCTAACAAAAACATACTGCAAACAAATCGCTGAAGGCATTCACGCAATTCATCAAGCAGGTTATGCGCATCGTGACATTCATGTAGAAAATATTCTTATCGAAAACAACTCCATTTCAATCATAGATTTCGGACTTGCTGCAGAAACAAATGAAAAACAAACACAAAAAGACTGGCGCAAATTTGGTTATATTCTCGCTGAAATCGGAGGAAAAGAACTTCTCTTCAACCCTGAATTCTTTGACCTTGTCTACTCTGACCATCATGGCCTACTCAATGGAAACAAACCCTACACTGGAAAACAAATCCTCAACCACTCCTTTTTCAAGTCCTTTTGAAAATATCCTATGTATGTTACACACCAGTAGTAGCACTGTTTGTAAGAACGACTAGAATTGAAATACCCCCTTCTACTGATTCTCATCCCCCTTTCTCTTTTTTGCCGACAACACACTTTCAAGCACCTGGAAGAAACCCATAAGCCTCCTTTTATCCCCTTTAGAATTGCTCGGGCTTTGGTTTTCCCATCCCATTTCCTTGGTTTCATAAACTCGTCTCCTTATTGTTTTTTTGACCAGTTTACTCTACGTTTTCCTTTATTGTCTTAATGGGGAGCAGTATACTTCTTTTTATTGTGGCTAGTTCACGAAGTATGCTTGTCTGGAGGGAGTTGCGTAATTTTTCCTCTTTAATTTGAACCTCTTATTTTGTATAGCAATTTTACATTGAGTAATTAAGGAGAATGTCATGTATTTAAGGGGTATTGTTTTATTCATGTTGCTACTAGGGAGTACAACAATGATTGACGGGGGGCAAAAGAAAGAGGTTCCAATCGATTGGGGTTGGATCTGTCCTCAATGTCGGCACGGCAATCCTGATGATGCCAAGCGCTGTGAATATTGTGGAAAGACTAAGTAGGAAGGAATAGGATGCCTTCATCTGGGAGTCCACGGAGAAAGATGTAGTAAGTGCCGGCGATGGGGGCGCCACGCAAGTAGCGAGAAAGCGCGGTGTGATAGAGACGTGCCTGGAGGTAGTAGTCATGATGGGTCATGGCTAGATGGAGCGCGTTTGGATCATAGGAGGGCAAAAGATTGGTCTTCCAATCAAGAAGGAAGTATTGATCGTTATGAAGAAAGATAAGATCGATAAACCCTTTGATAAGGTTAGGAGGATTGGGATAGAGGAATTCTGTTTCTGGATAAAGGTGTTTGACTTCAGAGAGAGTGAAGGAATGGGGCGCAAGCGGGGTGTTTAGGGCGCTTTTTATAAGAGCAAGTGTGGGTTCATAGGGAAAGTGTGGAGGAAGCTGTTGCTTGAGAAGGGTTGGAATGTCGAGGGAGGTTTTTTTTAGGATTGTTTCGAGTAGTGAATGGATGATGAGTCCGGTTTCAGCTCCTTTAGGGAGCTCTGTTGGCGTGTTGACTGGAGGTTGGGGCGTTGTATGTGCGAGGGAGGAGTAGGAGTGAAGGTAACGATGGGGATAGGAATTTGTGGGGTTTGTAGGAACTTTGAGGGCTGGGGTTGTGGGCTCTTGAAATGGGAGTGTTTGGGGCTCAAGATAAGTTGCATCGGTCGGTGCGGGGTTAAAGAGTTCTAGAGGGGACGCTTGCCCCAGGGGAATGGGCGTATGTTTTGTGTCATGAAGAAGTGGAATGTAAACGCGGTGTTTAGCACGGGTGAGGGCAACGTAGAGTTGGCGCAATTTTTCGGCTTCTTGGTTTTGCAAAGCCGCTTGACACTCGGCCTGTTCAGGGTTGAAGAGGAGCCAGTTTTTCTGATGGCGGACAAAATCATCTCGCCCTGTGTAGCGATTAACAAGGCCAAGAGCAAAGACGACGTTGAACTCGAGTCCTTTACTCATGTGAATGGTCATGATGGTTACAGAGTTAGGATCGGAAAGGGGGCGCCTATCAATCTCTTTAAGGGAAAGGAGAAATTCAAGAACTTTTGGGAGAGAGGCTTTTGTTTGAGTTTGGTAATCAAGAAGGAGTTCACAAAGTTTGAAATAGTCGGAGTGGGAGTCAAGATCGGTGGGGGTATAGAGATCACGGAGAGCTTCTTGCAGGGATTGGGGCTTAGCAAATGCTGCGATGGTCCTTATAATAAGGTCTTCATTTGCGAGTTCATGGTGGTTATATGTATGGGAAAGAAAGCGCTTTACAGGGATTTCAGAAGGGTTGATGAGCGCTTCAAGGAGCGATCGGACAAGGGAAAAGATGGGCGCGAGTGTAAGGGATTCGGTGCTCTTGGATTGTGTAGGGATCCCATGCGATTCGAGATAGGTTTTTAAGCGCGTCGCTTGAAAACGGTCTTTAACGAGAACAGCAAAGTCTGAGTATTGAAAATCGTGTTTGCTAAGTTTTAGAATTTCACTGGCAATAAAAGGAAAAAATGTAGACTGCTCAATTTCAACAGAGGGCCAGCTCCTTTCTCGTTTCTTTTCTGTTTTATAAATAAAGAAGTGAACGGGGTGTTTATCGTCAGGAAAGGGGCGGTTGGGAATATCTGCATGTTTGACGGGGTGAAAAGGCATCGACGCATCAGGAAGAGAGAGGAAATGAGGGTTCGAAGAAAAGAGAGCATTGAGGCTTTGAATGAGTTTGGGATCCGATCGATAATTGGTATCAAGATGCGATTTTTGAGAAACGGACGCTTCGGCACTAAGGTAGGTATAAATATCTGCTGAGCGGAAGGAATAGATCGATTGCTTGGGATCCCCTACGAGATAAAGGGCAGAAATGGGATCATCGATAAATAGTGTCCTAAAGATGCTCCACTGCACGGGATCAGTATCTTGAAACTCGTCAATAATGGCTGCTCTGTAGCGGCTGCGAACTTTTTCTCGAAAGGAGGGAAGAGATAAGCACTCGTTCATTTTTTTAAGGATGTCGCTTGGAGCAAGGATTTCTTTTTCTCGAAGCGCTGTTTGCGCGGAGATGCGGGCGGTGCGGGCGATGCGTACGAGAGTGCAAAGTGGTGATGCAGCGTTTTCAAGAACGGGTCTGAGGGTTTCTGCAAAATTGAAAAGAGGGGATGCATCCGCTTTCGATTTTTTATATTGGTTTTCAATCGTCAGAAGAGAAAGGATGGGAGGCTGCGCAGTGAGAGTTTCAAATTCCTCAATGGTAAGAGAGGGTTTTTCAAGAAGAGCAACTTGCTCTTTAAAGGGCTTTTTTAAGACGCCATATTTATCTTTAATCTTAGAAAACTCATCGAGAAGTTGAGCAGGGAATTGAGCAGTTCGTCTCAATTTATTATATTTCTGATGAGAAACAGAAAAGGAATCGTAGGTTGGAAACTCCCCTTCTTTTTCTACAAGAGAGAGGATTTTTTGGATGAGCGTTTCTTTGTCTTGTCTAAGCGCAAAGAGTTGAGAGGTGCTATATTCCTCCTGGGGGAGGGAGGTACGAAAGAAGTCAGTAATGTGCTCTTTTAAAAGGGAGCGATAGTCGGATTCTTCTTCACTTAAAAGTGCAAAACCGAGTCCAGCCTCAAAAGCAAACTCCGTTAGCATCCGATGACAAAATCCATGAATTGTAAAGATCTGCGCTTGATCTATAAGGGCTAGCGCTTTTTGGATATTCAAGGATGGAGGGTTGTTCTTGAGGGTATTTTGAATGCGGGCTTTTAGCTCACGTGTGGCGGCTCGCGTAAAAGTCACAACAAGTATTTCATCGAGGTCAAAGTTTTGCTCTTCAATTAAGCGGGCGGTGATGTGCTCGATAGCAAAGGTTTTCCCTGTTCCGGCAGAGGCTTCTAAAAGGTGGTGACCAAGAAGAGGGGTCGCAGGGTCTAGAACATCAAACCGTTTCATCGAGCATCTCCAATAATGGGCGGAAGGTTTTTCGAAGGAAAGGTGCCCACGTTTCAAAAACCACTGCAGGATCACAGTCTTTGAAGAGGATTTTCATATAGGGGTCAGTCTGAGCGCTTTTGATTCGAGTGGCTAGGGATTTAGCATCTTTTCTTAAAAGGACGTCGGCGAGAAGCGGGTGCAATGGGGAGGGACTTTGTTGAGCGATATCGTAGTATTCAAGATAGGCATCCAGTGCCTTTTGAGGATCAGATTTTAATGTAAAGCGGTCCCCGTTTTTCAGAGAGATTAAAGGCTTCTCAGCTTTGAGGAACTCAAGGAGATAGAGGGGGTAGATTTTGATCAGGTCTGGGAAAAGATCTTTTCCTAAAAAAGCAACCCCTTCTTCTGTCTCAGGCTTGTAGTCTTCAACAATTTTTTTTTGGGCGATCTCTTTGAAGCGTCCAAGAGGAAGATGTCCCCTTTCCCCGGCCTCTTTAAGAGATTCTTGAGCGGAAAGGAGGCGATGTTTTTGTAGGGGGGAAAGAAAAAATTCCGGGTCGGTAGGATCTTCGTAGTGAAGGTAGAGATTGAGCGTTTGATTACAATAAAATCGTAGAGGATGTTTAGAAAACCGGGAAAGCTCTTCTTTTGTTGGCGCATAGCTGTGCGTGGCACTGGGGAGGTTCACTGGAGATAAAAACTCAGGAATGAAAGGGCGTTTTTCTTTTGGTGCATAAAAGGTTTGCGCCGTTTCAAAATGCTTTTTGGAGTACACTCCTTTCTTTTTAAAGTAGGAGTAATGAAAGGGGAAAGGAGGATGTTTTTCTACCATTGGATCAAGTTCTTGAACCACAATAGAGGGAGGTTGCTCTTTCCCATCTTCCTCACTGCTGTTTTGATAGGTCAGGAAAAGATTGTCCTCTGCAGCGCAAATCGCTTCTAAAAAGAGGTAGCGGTCTTCATCTGGGGTAGAAGGAATATAGTCCCCATTATTAGCGAGGAGGTTGAGGGATGAGGAAGCGTGAGGACGAGGAAATGCCCCTTCATGCATTCCTAAAAGAACAATGGTATGGGAAGAAAAAATCGTTCCAGGTTTTAGGCTGCGGAAGGTAATCGCCTCGAGTTGTTTGGCAAAGCGGACTCCTTTTTTTTGTTTAAGGCTACTTTGAAGATACCGTTTGATACTAGAAAAAGAGTAGGAAGCATCGAGCTGCTTTAAGAGAAGGATTTTTTCCTGAATGGGAGCAAGCTCTTCTTCAGAGGGGTTGAGATAATGATTAAAAAGAAAGAGGAGTTTCTCGCACCACTCTGTAGCTGTATACTCTGCACGAGATAAAGTGTCGAGATCAGCTCGAAGAGAACGTATAAGACTGATCCCTTTTCCAAGAACCACGCTATCTGTACAATCGAGATAAGGAAGGTCCCAATCTGTTGGCTGTGTGGGGAGAAAGAGTAGGTTTTTTAAAAGATGATCGAAAGCCTCTTCCCAGGTTCCACTTTCGGAAGTATCAAGGAGGCCAGGAAGTAGCTTTTTCCGATGAGAGCTATCAACACCCCATTTAACTCCTGATTTGTCTATCCAACTTTTAAACTCTTTTACCTCCTTGTCCGAAAGAGCAGCGAAATAAGGACTTGAAAGGAGTTTGAAGATACCATCTGGATCAAAACGATGATCGTTAAGAGTGAGGAGATCTAAGAAGGTTTGGAGAAGGGGCTGCTGTGGAAGATCGCGAATGGTGAAATCAAAGGGAGACTCCTCGGACCCAAAAACGAGCTCTATTAGAGGTGCGTAGCTGGAAATATCAGGAGCAAAAACTTGGATCTCTGAAGGTGGGCAATTTAAGGAAAGGAGCTTCGTATAAAGAATTTCTACTTCGCGCAATTTAGAAGGGGCAGGAAGGAGGAGAATGGAGGCGTCTTGTTCTGCAGATCCTTTTCTAAAATGAAGCATATCACTTTGCAGGTGAGAAAGTTTGGTTTGAGGAGACGCTTCAATATAATGCTCCTGCAGAACAAAATCTTCTTCTTCAAAAATGCGGAAGGTTTCTCTCCCCATGCGCCCCAAGTTTTTAAGGAGGGGATGCCCTTCTTCTAGGTAGAAAGAAAGCTGAGGATCTTTTTCTAAAAGATGGACTTTTTCGACTTCACTGACGGTATCAGACCAAAATTCTCTGCAGGGAGAGAACTGGTAGTAGTAGATGGGGAAATACTTCGCAATTTTAGCAAAAAAGAGATGGTAAAGCTTGGGCAGAAAGGGGAAATTAAAAAGATGAATCTCAGCAGTTTCGGAAGGTTTTCTTAATGGGGTTTCCAAAAGCTGATAGGGGTAATTCCATTTTGTGGTGACCTGATCCCAAAGTTCTTTTTGCCACCCATCGCTCCAGCTTTTTAAAAAAGGTCCTCCATATTTTCCATACTTGATGAATTCTTTAGCAAGAGCTGGAGCAAAATGAGGCTCATCAAGAAGCGCTTCAAGGTTGAGCGTTAGGAGGTCTTGAGGAGGGAACAGAAGGCTTTTTCCTGTTGTCCTTTGATGTAGGGTAGAAACACCTCTTCCGAGTTCTAGAAAATCAACCCCAAGAACAACATCCAATGTACCATCAGAAACAAATGAAGATAGAAGAGGGGTTTTTAGAGAGGCATTGGGAAGAAAAACAAACTTTTTTGCAAAAGGTTTACTCTCTTTGGAAAAGAGATTATCGCGCAGAAGTGATGTAAGCAATTTTTCCTTATTGCTTAAGTATACAGTTGGCTTTCCGATCATCAGACTTTCTTTTAACAGTATTTAACAGCTATAGTAATGGGTATGGTTTTATTTAAGAAGCAGAATGAAAAACGGGGCTTTTTTCAGACGATCGAAAAGGTTCTTCACCGCTTTGGGTTTT
This sequence comes from Candidatus Neptunochlamydia sp. REUL1, assembly GCF_963457595.1. Taxonomy (GTDB): domain Bacteria; phylum Chlamydiota; class Chlamydiia; order Chlamydiales; family Simkaniaceae; genus Neptunichlamydia. The sequence continues at coordinate 1,012,162 of NZ_OY735137.1, read as the reverse complement.
TCAAAAAAGAAACCTATTTTCAGCGTCATGCCATCCAGTTTTTGAATGTTGCTCAGTTTCTTGGTGTTGTAAATGACAACTTTTTTAAGTATCTCATTGTCTTTTTATTTATCGACCTCAAAGGGATTGAAGCCTCTCCCATTATTTTAACATGGGTAGGCATTGTTTATGTTCTCCCATTCCTTCTTTTCTCATCAGGAGCAGGCGTTCTTGCTGATCGATTTAGTAAACAGCGGATGATTATTATTCTCAAATTTACTGAGGTAATTATCATGGCCCTAGGGATTGTCGCCTTTATGTTTAAAAGTAATTGGGCGAGTTACACTCTCCTCTTTTTACTCTCGATGCAAAGCGCTTTTTTTAGCCCGCCTAAGTACAGTGTCATCCCCGAATTGGTGAAAGAAGAACATATCCCCAAAGCAAATGGTCTGATTACCTCCTTTACCTACTTAGGAATCATTGTGGGAACCTTTTTAGCATCGTTTTTAACGCAAGTAACCCATAAAAACTTCCCACTTGCTGCTGGTGTCTGTCTAGTCTTGGCAGGATTCGGCTTCTTCGCTTCTATCTTGATTCCAAAAACAGCCCCAAAACTTTCACAGAAGCGGGTCAATCCATTTTTTCTTTATGAAATTTACAAGAATCTTCGCTACGCTTCAAAAACCCCTTATTTATTTGTTGCAATCTTAGGTTCTGCATCATTTTTATTTATTGGGGCTTATTTTCAACTCAATGTCATCCCCTACGCTGTACAGTCGATGGGGTATACTGAAGTTGCAGGAGGTTATTTGTTTCTTCTCACCGCAGTAGGGATTGCCTGCGGAGCTTTTCTAGGTGGGAGGATAAGCCACCAACGTCCTGAAGTGGGCATGGCATGTATCTCGGGAATTCTTCTTTCTGCAATCATCGTTCTTCTTGGAGCCTTATACCACTTCCCTATCTTTATCTTTATTGCACTCTTTGCGTTAGGGATATTTGGAGGATTATTTATTGTTCCTTTTGATTCATTCATTCAAAGGCATGCTCCAGAGAAGCGACGAGGACAAATTGTGGCTGCAATGAATTTTCTCAGCTTTTGTGGTGTCCTTATTGCGCCGATTCTCCTTTTTCTGTTCAGTGAAACGTTTAAGTTTACAGCAGCTCAAGGATTTGTCATCACAGGCGTAATCATTTTTGTGATGGTCCTCAGCATTGCCTCAAGACTCTCTGGCTACTTTTTTAATTACTTGGCTCGGATATTTGTCAAACCGCTTTACAGAGTAGGCATTCAAAACTCTCCCCTTGAACAAGGACTTCCCTCTGTCTTGATTTGGGAAAGAATTAAGGGGATCCATATTGCTCTTCTTGCTGCTTTTAATCCAGAGCTGCATTTCTATATTCCCCGCTCCCGCAAGCGGTATATTGATTCATTTCTTAGGATTTTTTCTTCTGTTGATTTCCTATACGTTAAGGATCCAAGACAAGATGCTCTCAAAACATTTGTGAAAAAGGTGAAAAAGACAAAACATCAAATTCCCTGTCTTCTTTTTCCCTACCCAAAATTTCTTGAGGAGAAATCTTCAAGCAAGCTCATTCGGGATCTAAAAAAGGTTAAGGATTTTGATTTGGTCTTTGTGAAAATCAGAAAAGTTTCGAGAAAGGATCAGATAGATCGAAAGCATTTTAAGCGTGCAAAGTTAACTTTTAGCTTTTATAAATAGAGTCAGGTTTTTGTATCAATAGGTCTGTTCTAACAAAAAGGGGTGGAATGGTTTACATTTCCTAATAAGTTTTTTAGATGACATTTCAGACGAATAGAATCGCATTTTGCTAAATCTCAGGAGTATACACCTGAACCCTCTGTCAACACTTTGATTAGGCTTTGGTACGCTAGTTTTGAACCAATTCCTATGAATCTGCTCTAAAAAACCCCAAACTAATGAATCAGAAACCGTAAATAATTTCGAGTTCGTACTGTTTATAGGAAAAAATTGGTTTAATACTGGAGGTTTCGTTCACAGATTGCCTCCATGCTTGGTAAACAGTAATGTTATTGGTGAGAAGATAGAGAAGCTCAATTGCAATTCCCTTATAATTTCCTGCACCTACACCTTCTCCGACGCCATTTACAGCACCAATTCCTTTGTTGAATCGTGTGTAAAGCCCACGTTTAGACGTGTTTCCACGGCCGATTCCACCCCCATCAAAGTCAGGAATTGCCTGCAATTGCACCCATTGATAGTTGATGTCAAAAGACCAATCCCACTGTTTGCGAAGCTCGCCAACAGAAAACCCTGCATACCAAGCCCACGCTTGCCGCTTTCCATTGGAAACCACCGCACCATGAGCAAGAGGGTTATAAAGCCCAGCAGCATATGTAGTCACAATCTTATTAATGCACCCCGGAATAAATTTATATCCCCAAATCCACTGGATTGGAATGAAACGAAAAGCATCATTTCGCGCTTTGTTAGTCGTGTGTTTGGCATCCCAATAGACGGCTGACAGTTTTGTATAAAGACCTGTTTGTCCTACATTTAGAAGACCAAGCTCCCCAACGTAAGCATATTGGTCGATATTTTCATTCACGAGAAAGGGACCGCCATGGAAATAGAAATCCCCTGCAGCATCAAATGCTTGATCATATTTATAAAGGATCCCATCCATAAAGGAGCCGAACTGAATCTTCGAATCAAAGGTATACCCCAAAAGACGACGACCAATCTCAAGATCCATCGTATAGGTGTCTGCATTGACAATGCGCCCTCCTAAAAAGGCCCTCTCGACAGAGAGTTTATCAAAGGATCCCGTTGTCGTTCCTGCGTTGTTGTCAAACTCAATCTTAACAGTTGCCCATGTACGATCGGTTCGATAATCGAGCATCAGATTGACCTCAACATCCCAAGCACGCATCGCCGAGGGTTGAACTTCTCCCCCTCTTCCCCGCTGTTTAATGCCGTTTTTCTTTTCATTTGTCGATTGGAGCTCAGCGCGCACCTCTCCACTGATGGAAAGGTTTCCCCCTCGCTCTTTGACAGTCACTTGTCGTTTGGTATTGATCCAATCGCGAAGCGCTTCAAGGTCTCGTTGTTCTAAGCCCGGACTTCCGTCATCAATCGCAAAGGCCATTGTCGTTAGGAAAAGTAGAAAGAATTTTAGATATCTCATTATTGCTTTTTCTCATTAAAATTGAGTAAGCAGTGTACCGAATCAGGAGTTTTTATTCAATAAGCATCCACGATGGGGAAAGATTTTTCTTTTCAGGAGGAAGTTTTTCTAAAATGACTCGCTGAATTTGGGGTAGCATTTCGCGCGCCGTTTCTCTTCCATGCTTGTAGATTTCTTGGTTATATCGATCAGAAAACATTCCTAAATCTTGGAAGTTCATTCGAATCACCACATCGGCATCTCGAGTCACATACTCTGACAGTCTTCGATAAGAGATCTCCAAACTGCGTTGGGCAACATGGAAAAGATGATAAGGTTCTTTCGAACTGAGATCCTCACCAACATCCACAGCAATAATAACCCGAGCACCATATTTCTTCGCAACATCAGCAGGAATCGGGTCAGCTGCCCCTCCATCAACTAAGTAACGCCCCAGATACTTCACGGGATCAAAGACCCCAGGAACTGCTGCCGAGGCATGAACAGCGGGAATAATCTCTCCCCCACCAAACTCAATGAGCTCACCTGTTGACAAGTCTGTTGCAACAGCAATAAAGGGGATTTGAAACTGCTCAAATCTCCGCGCCTTTAGGTTCTCCATGAGAAAAGACTTCAAAAGAAAGCCTTTAACAAACCCAAATGGCGACGAAAACAGAGAAAAATCCAATATATCAGAGCGCTTAAGGTTAGTTAGAAGACTCTCGAGTCTCTTTACGTGAGGTTGATCCGCATAAAGTGCTCCAATAATTGCTCCCGAGCTGCAGCCTACAATGAGGTCTGGATGAATCCCCGCTTGTTCAAGCTCGTGCAAAACCCCTACGTGCGCAAGCCCCTTGGATCCCCCTCCTCCCAATACAAGGGCGACCTTCACCGGCTGTGGGGGGAGTTGAAACTGAGGAATGGGGTCAGGCTCACTTTGTGCAAGTTTCATAGGAGAACATCCCTCACAAAAAAGAAGACAAAAAAGAAGACCAAAAATTATATATTTTTTCATAAAAGGCAGCATACCAGATTCCTACAATTTTCTCCTCATTAAGATTGGTTTTCCAACTTTATTGAATAAAAATGAGAAGACGACCCAAGGAATCCGCCGATATAGCGGAAGATGCGTCGTAAAAACTCCCATTGACTCAATCTCTTGATGACAGCCTCTTCCTCTTTTAAATGCGGCGGCTCCAGAGCTCATATGAAAAAGAAGCCCTTTCTTTTTAGCCTCATCAAACATCAACACCGTTAGCATTCTGTAAAGCCCAAGTGACTGGGGAAGAGCGGTGTCATATCCGACAATTGGGGGCGTCATGACCCCATTTCTTTCGAAATACCCCATCACACCAACAAGTTTTCCATGAAACCGAATTCCGGTAAGGCTGAAGGTTTTCTTTAAAATTGCCGCTTTAAAAAAGGCTTCTGTGAATTGAGGATTTTGATAAGAATACTTCTCAAGATACAACTAAAATAAAACAGTTTAGCTATACAATTCGAACCTCTAGAAGAGGTCGAAGTTAAAGTTGAGATCGGAACAAAAGCTCCGACAATCGTAGCAGATCCGCAACCAAAGAAAGCTGTATCTGCCCCGATTGAGCAAAAACAGGTGAAAAGCTGGCCCTGCAGTACCAACCACCATCGATAGCAGCAAGGCTGGTTTGTGGGCTTTAATTTACTTCTGTACGAGCCCTTAGCAACCGAAGGCCATTGAAGACGACAACAAGGGCTGCCCCTGTGTCGGCGGCAATGGCCATCCAAAGAGAGACTAGGCCCACAATTGCAAGGACCAGAAATATCGACTTCATTGCTAAAGCAAAGAAGATGTTTTGTTGGATCGTACGTACTAAGCGCCGCGAATGGTGAATAAGCCAAGGAACACGCGACAAATCGTCAGATATAAGAACGATATCGGACGTTTCAATCGCAGCATCTGTTCCCATAGAGATCCCAAAGCTGGCAGCAGCCATGGCTGGAGCATCGTTAATTCCATCACCAGTCATTGCTACAGTTTCCCATTTCCCCTTTAAATGCTCGACCGCTTCAACTTTATCTTCTTTTTTGCATCAGGGCCAGAATCAGAATCCTACCTCCTGGTATTCTGTCAAGACGGCTTGGTGCTTAAGGTATAAAGCCTCTTTCAATGCTGGGATGAAATTAAAAATTGAGTAATCTTCATTGCGATTAAAACGCTTTAGGAGTTCTGAAATTTCTAATTCTGAAACATGCCCCCTTGTCATCTTTAGCGCATTTCTTCTCTTCATTTTCATTCGAAAATAAGATTCATCTTTTGTCCAATAATGATTAATTTGAGCAAAATCTAAAGGTGCAATTATGGTCTTTGCCCCAGGTTTTAAGCAAGCGCTGTGTAAAGAATTATGATTAGACACCAATTTTGGTTTACAAATGCCCTTATATACAACCCAATCATTATCACCACAAAAGATAAAACGTTCTGTAAGCAGCTCATCTAAAGGTAAATTTTCATAGCCTGATGATCCAAATACCACCCACTGTAATAATATTTGACCAACATTTTCATCCAAGGAGTCTAACATTGCTTTGATATTATTATGTGCTTTTGTAACGATGAATTCATCTGGGTCAGTCATAAGACACCAGTTAGTAAGGTGACCAAAACTAGACAAAAAATTATTAAGGCACTGCGCTTGAAAACTAGAATGATCCCAAGATTTATTTCTTACTTTGATGATTGTGACAATACCTTTATCAACATACCAATCAAAATTTTTTATAAAATCTTCTGTGCATCTATCTGCGTATATAAAAAAGTGTTCAACACCCAATACCCTGTGATACTCTAACCATTCCTCCATATCCTTCCATTCCCTTTCATATTGAGGATTATTTTTAAACATACAACAGGCTGATAATTCATAATTATCTGAAAAACCACAAAGACAAAAAAACACAAATAAAAGAGTATATCCTTTTTTTACTAGAGAAAGTTGTCTAGGTGACTTAGGACTATTCAAGGCAGTAGTTAAAATTCCAGTCATAATCTGTCTCATATTTCCAATTTATTAAATATTTATTCCATTTTTCTTTAAACATTTCAACATGAAAATGCTTATACTCTTTTTTCCATTGACCAATTGTTCCTTTGTTGAAGGTTATGGATTTGCCCCAAAAATTATTTAATGCATCGTTTAGTCTATGCGGATTCACCTGCAATCTAAATTTTTCTAGAACAGATATGATGGTTCTCTTTTGCAAAAGATCATCTCCACCAAAAGCAGAAAAGCCCTACATACTCCAATTTGTGATGAATCTTCTGGGTAATTTTCTTGCCATTCGTTGAGTGACTGATGAGACCTATCAATATCCATTCCCATTAAATTCTCTGAAAACTGCTCAATGATTTCGGACTTTGGAATAACAAATCAAACAGTCTGGTTAAAACTTTATGTCTGCTGCTAGGGTGATGGATTGTTCGTCGATAAGGCGCGCTTCTACAGTTGCTGCAAAGCGATTTCCTGATGAAAGTGTGGTCCCCATGACCATGCCAAACTTCCGTCGATTTTTTGTTTTAAAATGGCGGCCTATGGAAGGAAATCCGGGAGGAAGGTGTTTAAATGTTGCACCAGCATTGGACCACTTGGCCCCTATATAGGGGATAAATATATCGATTTGATACGAGGCTCCGAGCCCAATTTGCCACTCACAAAATGTAACTCTAGAGCCCGATCTCGGGCTGACAAGAGCCCCATTTGAAGTGATCCATTTTATATTGGGTTGCGCTCGCTGATAACACCCATTGATTCCAAAAGAAAGGCCCTTCCAGTCATAAAAGTTTCCCCGAAAACCTATTCCCCAGATAAACTCATCATACGTTTGGTATTCTTGGCGTAGACCAGACCTAGAAGGGCGATTAGATGCAGAAATGCGTGCTGCCCCTGCTGAACCATACAGCTCAATCCGATCGATAAGATTCACCGTAAGCACACCTTGATCCGCAATATATTCAAACGTATCAAGGCGCCCCGAAATCTTTGAAACCGCTTTCATATTCCGGTCAAAAACCCAGTCTCTTTGGTAACCTGCTTTCACAGCGAACCAATTTTCTTTGCAAAAGAAAAAACCCTCCTCAATGATTTGAGGGGCAGAGGGGTTTCCCATATAAAGACCCAAAAGAGGTTTTGTTAAAATGAGGAGAAAAAGCCATTTCTTCATACTGGCGGTATCATAGAAAAAATGAATTGTTATTGCAACTAGAACCTGAGGGAGCCTGAGAGTGAAATGGCTTTTTCTCCAACCATACGAGATTCTAAGTTTACACTCACATTTTTCCCCTTGGTAAGCCCAACCCCTAAAAACAAGATAAATGGCTCCCTATTTACGACCTCTTCGTCAGCAACATGGAATGCGAAGTTTGAATCGTCAGGAATATTATAGAGATTAGAGTGCATAGAAGCATAGGCAAGCCCAACATAAGGAACAAAAATTCCTATTTCTCGTGAAAATCCTACACCTATTTGCCACTCGTTATATTTATACCGCGCGCCAGAGGTTCGGCGCGTTGCTCCATTTTCAAGGATTTCACTCACGCGCATAAAAGAACCTGAATAAAGAGCATTGACCCCCATCACCATTTCTTCCCAATACACCAAAATAATGCGCCCCCCGACGGTCCATAAAAATTGATTGTCAGTGAAATATTGAAGACGCACAATATCAATCGGACGTTGCGTGATCTCAAGTTTCATCGCGCCCAGTTTTGTGTAAAACTCAAACCGATCGCTCACATTAAATGTAAGAACCCCTTGGTTTTTTAAAGAAGAATAGTTGTCATATCGATCTCGAACACTTGACTGCCTATTGTCTACTTTTGTCCTTTTGTCAAAGGTGTTATCCCACTCATAGCCAAGCTTGATACCCCACCAATCATCATTTGAAACCCAGAGCCCCAGCTCCGGCATGTTTGCCTCCGAAGGATTCCCATTATAAAGTGCAACTAGAGGAAATGAAAAAAACAAAAAGAGAACACGCCACGTTTTCATAGCTCTGAAGATATGAAAAATCAGGAAAAAAAGATATTGAATTTGTTGAAGTATAAGACTAGTGTTCAAATTATGAGTAAAAAGAGATTAAGTGTCTTTTTCCTAGCGATGATGAATGTCGCTGTGATCATGAGCCTGCGCGGCCTTCCTATGATGGCAAAAGAAGGATATTCTCTTTTATTTTACCTCTCTTTCTCTACCATCGTGTTTTTAATTCCCTCATCACTGATTTCGGCAGAACTTGCTACCGGATGGTCAGAGGGAGGGGGAGTTTATAGCTGGGTAAAGGAAGCCTTTGGCGACCATGCAGGCTTTACAGCTATCTGGCTGCAATGGATCCAAAACGTCATTTGGTACCCAACGATTCTTGCTTTTGCAGCGGGAGCACTTTCCTATCTCTTTCTAAATCCGCAACTTGCATCGAATAAATTTTTCAATGTTGCTGTGATTTTGATTGTCTACTGGGGAGCCACGCTTATCAATTTTCGAGGAGTTGTTGCATCCGGTTGGTTGAGCACTCTCGGGGTTATTTGCGGAACAATTTTTCCTGGTATATTGATTATTGGCTTAGGGTTCGCGTGGATATTTATGGGAAAACCCCTAGCATTCACACTAAGTCCAGGGGGATTTTTTCCCGATTTTTCAAACTTCAACAATATCTCTTTTTTAGCAGGTGTTGTCCTTCTGTTTGCAGGAATAGAAGTTTCAGCCGTCCACGCAAATGAAATAAAAAAACCTAAAAAGGATTATCCCAAAGCCATCTTTTTAGCCGCGCTCATTATTTTAGTCGTTTTTTCGCTTGGGTCTCTTTCAATTGCTTCTGTTTTGCCTGCAAGCGCAATCAGTTTAACTGCCGGACTCATGCAAGGATTTAAAGAGCTTTTCTCAATATTCCATTTGGACTGGCTTCTCCCCATTATTGGTCTTTTGGTAGCTTTTGGATCGATAGGAGGGGTCGCAGCATGGATCGTTGGGCCGAGTAAAGGTCTTTTTGCAACCGCTAAAGCAGGCGACATCCCTCCCATTTTAGAAACGAGAAACAAAAACAATGTCCCTACACACATCTTACTAATTCAAGGGGGAGTCGTAACGATTTTAGCATTGGTATTTCTCCTTATGCCAACAGTAAGCACCGCCTTTTTCCTTTTAACAGCTCTCACCGCCATTCTTTACTTAGTGATGTACATCCTCCTCTATGCTTCAGCAATTCGTCTCCGTTACACGCAACCTGATGTCAAGCGATCTTACACAATCCCTGGAGGGAATTTTGGGATGTGGCTCGTTGGAGGAGTGGGGATTTTAGGAGCCCTATTTGCGATTGTTGTTGGGCTCTTTCCTCCTACACAACTCTCAATTGGAAGCCCTCTACTTTACGTTCTATTTTTAACCATCGGCACTCTTGTGTTCCTTGGCGTACCAATTTTAATGATTCATTTCCGAAAACCTTCATGGAAGCTCAAAAATGATAACCAAAAAAAATGACTTAAGTAAACTTCAGGAATCAGAAAAGGGACATGTTTCAACCTATAGCTCCCGCTACTTTAAGGAGAGAATTCCAAAGTACGAACTCCCCGAAAATAGCATGCCCGCAAATGCCGCCTACCAACTCATCCATGATGAGCTCAATATGGATTCCAATCCATCGCTCAATTTAGCAAGTTTTGTCACAACCTGGATGGAGCCTGAGGCAGAAAAACTCATCACTGAAAACCTCCACAAAAACTTTATTGATCATGATGAATATCCTCAGACAGAAGTGATCCACAATCGGTGTGTAAACATGCTTGCCCGTCTATTTAACGCACCTGAAGAATGCTCCTCAATTGGCGCTGCAACCATTGGCTCTTCAGAAGCAATTATGCTTGGCCTTTTAGCTCATAAATGGAAATGGAAAAAACGGGCAAAAAAGGGGGCAGAGCCTAACATTATTTTTGGGGCTGAAGTGCACGTCTGTTGGGAAAAATTTGCACGATATTTCGATGTTGAAATGCGCGTCATTCCACTTGAAAAAGGACGGTACGTTATCACCACCGAAGAAGTCGAAAAACGGATCGATGAAAACACCATTGCTGTAGGCGCCATTCTAGGAACAACCTATTCGGGACAAGCAGACCCAATCCAAGAGATCAATGACCTCCTAATAAAGGTTAAAAAGGAGAAAGGCTGGGACATCCCTCTCCATGTTGATGCGGCAAGTGGGGGATTTGTTGCCCCCTTTACGAGCCCCAATTTTGTATGGGATTTTCGCCTCGAACAAGTCAAATCCATCAACGTTTCTGGTCATAAATATGGCCTTGTCTACCCAGGAGTCGGATGGATTATCTACCGCGATGAATCAGACTTCCCAGAAGATCTTATTTTTAAGGTCAACTACCTTGGGGGATGGATGCCGACCTATACCCTTAACTTCTCGTGTAATTCGGCTTTTGTCCTTGGGCAGTACTATAACTTCCTGCGCCTAGGGAGAGAAGGCTACACCCATATCATGAAAAACTGCATGTCGAATGCCCAATACCTTGCAGAAAAACTCAAGGAATCAGGAAAGTTTGAGATGATCAATGATGCGCAAATGCTCCCTGTTGTTGCTTTAAAGCTTAAGGATTCAGTGAAAAAATTCACCGTCTATGATCTCTCGGCTAAGCTACGGGAAAGAGGCTGGGTCATTGCAGCCTATACCATGCCAGCCAATGCCGAAGAAATCTCCCTTCTTCGCATGGTTATTCGCGAGCATTTTAGCCGCGACATGGCAGATATTCTGTTTCAAGATATTGAAAATGCCTGCAACTTTTTAGAAAATGGAGCACCGCCAGCCAAAGCCAATGGCAAGGAAAAGCATCGCTCCATTTGCTAGAATGTAGCGCTAAAGAACACGTGCTTTTAAGAGGGGACGAAGGTTCTTTAATTGCTTTAATCCCTTCTGAGAAACCTCCGGGCCTAAGCCTACCTGTTCCAAATTCGGAATTTTTGCAAGAATAGGAATCGCCTCATCGGTGATTGCTGTTTTTAAAAGAGCCAATTGACGGAGATTCTCCATAGATGTCAGAAATGTGAGTCCTTGATCAGTCACCTTTGTCCCCACCATGGTAATAATTTCTAAATTGGGCACCTGCGCAAGATATTCCAATCCCTTATCAGTGATTTCTGTATAGATTAAGTTAATTCCTCGAAGAGCTTCTAAACCTTTGAGACATTTCAGCCCCTCATCGGTGATTGGAGTCTCGCGCATGTTATAGCTAAAATATTTCGTTTTAGTTATAATTTTTTGAATGACATATTCGCTAGATTTTAGCTATAGACCATTTTGAACTAAATGCTCAGGAAAAAAAAATAGCGCCGCCTAAACTAGACTGCGCTATGTCTTATTTGATACGCGGAATACAACTGCATTCCTTACATCCCGTGATTTGCTTTGATGTAGGAATGACAGAGAACCTTGTCCTCACCATCTCTAAAATCGCAAGTTGCGATCTGATACAAATTCATGCTAGACCAAATAAGCAGCCCGCCTAAACTACAAAGCATTAGAACCCCCTTAAGAGGCTTCCCGGTATAAAATTGGTGAGCTCCGAAAAAACCTAAGAATGAGCACAATATAAGTGTCGTTTTCTGATCCGTTGAACTGATCTCTTCTTTCTTCAGCTGAACAACCTGCCGAATCACTTTTCCATCAGAATCTGTGTAATTCCCTTCGTTAAGCTGAAGTAGGGAAATTGTTGTCAAAATAAAACTAAGTGTTGGTAAACCAAAATAAATCAAAACTGCAGTCCCTAGCAGAGGCGTTACACCTTCTTCATGATTCCCTGCATAGAAATGGTTTGCTCCAAACATCCCTAAAAACATTGAGAGTAAAACTTGCGCTTTATAATCCATTTTTCACAAAAAAATCTAATCGCCCTATAATAAGTAAGTTGTGATCAAAAATTGACTGATATGTCAAGAAGGCCCGATATTGCAGGTGAGAGTTAGACTCTTCTAAGTTTAAGGGCGATATCGGAGAGGGCAGCTCCTGAGAGGTCACTGGGACGGGTGAGGACTCCCCAAGGAGCTGAGGTTGTTCTATCTAGGTAGGGGCGCCAGGAATTCATAGGATAGGCGCGAGACCCATCGGTACTGATTCTATATAGGTCTAGCTCTAAGGACGCTGGGTTGACAGCGAAAGCAAAGAAATAATCAGCCCAGTTGGTATCGGCAAAAAGGAGGGGCTTCGGTGGGCGCAGCGACTGGAAAAGGAGATTGTCAATGTCATCTTCTTGTTTAGGAGAGATGTCTAGTAAATAGGCTCGAAAGTCTGAAACAGACAAGGCCTCCCCGTGGGGAGAGAACTCACCTTGAATGACTTTAGAAGCAAGAAGTATCTGCATTTCGCGATCAAGGCGCACAGTATTATAGTAGCTCTTTCCTGGGTCGATGACATAATCGCGGATCCATGTATAAGTAAACCCTTTGTCAAGCCATCCTTCTTTAAAGGGAGATAAGCCAGGCTTGAGAAGAAAAGCATGTGTTGGGGAATACATCAACAGACTTGCTAAAGAATCAATTTCAAACGGTTTTGTGACATTGTAGGGGAGTGCCTTCAGAAGGTCGAGAAGGAAGGTGAGAAGATCGGTAGGGTTTTCAATGGGGCGTTTTTCTTCTGAAAGTTCCCCCTCAATGCAATAGTATCCTTTGAGGAGAGAGTGCATATTCCCCCCGGAGGTATAGCTCCAAGGCTTTTTCTCTTTAAGCGCAAAGGCAAGAAACTCCTCGGTTTGAATAAAATGAATCACTTGAGTTGTGAGAGCCTCTATCTCAGGAACTCCATCATCCCATTCGCATGCAGAACAAATTTGAGGTTCAACTGCAAGAAAAAATTGCCGCAAAGCATCGATAAAATCGCGCTCTGTTTGAATCATTGTCCAAGCGGAGGGATCGCTTCTTCCATGCTTGTAACAAAGGCGAAATCCTGCAGGACTATCTTCATAAAGCTGCTCATTGATATGCTCGATATCCGCATCATAAATCTCAAGAAAATACTCTTGAAACTTCTGCGCATATTGTTCGATAACAAAAGGGAAAAACTGCGACAGGGATTGCGCTTTTTCGTGAAATTTATCGAGATCGTCTTTGCACCCTTGCGCGTGGTGGGATCTCACTTCGAGCTCTCCTTTTCGCATCCTCATCCGATCGGGAGAGTCAGCTTGTCGAAGAAGGGCTTGCGAGACGCGCGCCTCATCAATAGCGCGCACATATTCCGAGTGGAGTTTTTCTACCTCCTTATTTGCATCATCGAGCTTCTCTTGCAATGTTGAGTAGATAAGTGCTCCGATGCCACCCTTGTCCTTAGGATCAAGACCAAGTGACTTATAGAGATTCCAGCTACTAAAGGTCGTTTTGTAATCAGAAAAAGAAGCAAGTGTATACTCCCAAACACGGAGAAGGGGGTGATCACTAGACCTCTCTCCCCATTTGGGGCTGATGGGAACAGCAAACTCTTGTCCAGCAAATGTCCTTTTGAGCTGCCCAAGCATCATCAGATCGTGGAGATCAAGTAGAAGGCGTTCGGGTTGCTCTCTTTGAATAAAAATTGCGGGAGCCGTCGCAAAGCACGAGCCAACAACCTGTCTCAGGGGACAAAGAAGAGCAGAAACAACGCTTTCTTGGAGATGGGTGTTTTCCAGCTTTTGTTTATCGGGAAGCCCTAAACTGCGGCGAATCAATGTTTCGATATAAGGGCTCGCCACAGGGAGAGTGAACCGCCTGAGATGATTTTTTGCCTCTTTAGATTCTAGATAATGAAGGGCCCTTTCAAAGTGTTTGTCCCAAAGTGAATGAGGGGTAAACTCAATGTCTTCCTGATGAACAATTCTGCGAGCGAGCTCTCTCGCTTGCTCGAGATTATGGCCGAGAAGGGGAATGTCAAGGGGCATAGCGCTTCCAGAGAGGGAGAACCTTGTTAATATAAAGCATAAACTTCCAAAGACCCACGCTGTACTCCTCGTTGCCAAAAGGATCTTCAACTTTTTCGGGATAGGCAATTCCAAAACCAAAAAGACCGGGAGCAATGATCCCGTTCCGATGGTTACATTTCAGCTCATGATACTGAGGCGCTTTCGGAGGAATCCGGCAATCGAATCCAACAGTGTAGACAACCTTTGTGCAAGAGGAGATGAGTCTTTGAAAATTAGGATCTGACGAATGGTATCTCTCAAGCCTGTCAGGCCACTTCCCATCGATATTTTTCCGAGCCCAGATTGCAGCCTCTCCTTTAAGCCCCGTATTGTCGAATAGGATCCAATCATCCATATAAAGGGCATATTTAAGAGGGGAAAGATAGAAATTAATGATTTTTTTTGCTCCAGCATTTAGCAAATTTTTGAGTACAATCATGGAAGAGTGCGAGGCTCCAAATACAGCTACGGTATCGTTTTCCAAATTCTCTTGGGCAATCTTTTCGTCATCTAAAGCAACTTCAATAGGAATTTCACCAAGGGCGGGGAAGTTCAATTTTTTAGGGGTTGCACCCGTAGAAAGAATCACGTTCTTTGAAAGGATCGTTTCACCATCCATCTCTACCTCCCACAGCTGGTTTTTTAGGTTGAGAGTGGTCGCCTTTTTTTCATAAGCATGTACAGCAACTTTGAGGTGGTCGCTGACCCATTGAAGAGGGTCTGCTATATCCCCAAGAAGGCATGTCGTCTCGGGGTCAAGGTGTTTCATCTTATGGTCGGGAGCCATCCGGTAACGGAAAACAGCACACTCTTCCAAAAATTTTGTGAAGAGTTTCACCTTTGTATTGCTTGAAACCCGTCGCCACTTCTCCCCTAGGTCCCCTACCTTAAACTTGGGGTCTATCCAAGCAATGTCAAGCGGCTTAACACCACTGTCTACAAGCTTCCCGACTGCGGCGATCCCTGCAGGGCCCGCACCAATGACTGTCCATTCAAATGCTTTCATCCCTATAGTTGTAGCAATTTCTTTCCCTTTTTTACAATCTCTTGTAGACTTGAGAGGTAACATTAGTAAAAAAAGTTGTTCATGAAAGTGAAGTGCGATAACCAAGAACTCGAACTTCCCACGGGGAGTTCAGCCAAAGAGTTGGCAGAAAAGATGAACCTTAGGGAGCCTCACCAGGCCTTGGCGGTTTCTATAAACGGGAAACAGCTAGACCTAGATGCTCAGCTCTCTGATGGAGATGATGTCAAGCTGCTTGACTTCGAATCTCAGGAGGGGAAAGAGGTGTTTTGGCATACCTCTGCCCATGTGCTTGCTCAAGCCGTTCTACGGATTTGGCCAAAAGCAGTGCCAACCATCGGGCCTCCAATTGAGAATGGGTTTTACTACGACTTTGCAAATCTCGATGTTTCAGAGGGTGATTTCCCTCGGATTGAAAAAGAAATTAAAAAGATCTTAGGTGAAAACTTCAAGCCAGAGCGACACGAATTTCTCGGAAAAAAAGAAGCCCTTAAAGAGTTTGGTGACAATCCTTACAAAAAAGAGCTGATCGAGGGATTTGAAGAGGGGAGTCTAATGACCGCATATAAGCAAGGCGAGTTTTTTGACCTTTGCCGCGGCCCTCACCTTCCAAGCCTTGGGAAAATTAAAGCGTTTAAGCTTTTAAAGACCTCTGGTGCCTATTGGCGAGGCGACTCAAAAAACACCATGCTCACTCGGATTTATGGGATCTCATTTCCGAGTCGAGAGGAGCTCAAAGCCTACATCAAAATGCTTGAAGAAGCGAAGAAGCGGGACCATCGCGTACTTGGAGCGAAGCTGGACCTCTTTTCGTTCAAAGAAGAGGCTCCCGCAATGCCCTTTTTCCACAACCGTGGAGTCGCTGTATGGGACCATCTTGTGAACTACTGGAAAGAGTTGCATCTGCGCAATGGATACGAAACCATTAAAACACCTCAACTCATGACGCGCGAGCTATGGGAGCTTTCAGGACACTGGGAACATTACAAAGAAAATATGTTCACGGTAGAGTTAGATGATGAACGATCCTATGCAATTAAGCCGATGAACTGCCCCGGATGCATGCTTTACTTTAAAGGGCGCTCCCATAGTTATCGGGAACTTCCTTTGAGAATTGCTGAATTTGGCCATGTTCACCGAAGGGAACCCTCAGGCGCACTGAATGGCCTTTTTAGGGTACAGAGTTTCCACCAAGACGATGCCCATATCTTTATGCAACCAAGCCAAATTAAGGATGAAATCTTAGGTGTTCTCCACTTAGTGAAGGAGATCTATGAAACCTTTGGTCTCCGTTATACTTTCGAGCTCTCAACACGCCCAGAAAAAGCCATGGGAAGCGATGAAGATTGGAAAGTCACCACAGCAGGACTTCAAGAAGCTCTTGATGAGTGGGGTTCCAACTACAAAATTAATGAAGGGGATGGCGCTTTTTATGGCCCAAAGATCGACCTTCATGTCCATGATGCCATTGGACGACGTTGGCAGTGCGGAACCATTCAGCTTGACATGTCCCTCCCCGAAAAATTTAAACTAGAATACAAAGATAGTGATGGAGAATACAAACGCCCCATCATGATTCACCGCGCGATTTTCGGGTCGATTGAGCGGTTTTTGGGAATCCTCATTGAACACTTTGCTGGAAAGTTTCCCTTTTGGATGAGTCCCCTTCCTGTTCGCGTGATTCCAGTTGCGGAAGCCCACGCCGATTATGCTCGGGATGTCGCTCGGCAAATTCGAAAAGCTGGATTTCTTTGCGACTGCGACGAGTCTCCGGAGTCATTAGGAAAAAGAGTCCGCAACGCTCAACTTCTTAAGATAAACTACATGCTCACTGTTGGAGACAAAGAGGTCCAAAACAAATCCATCGCACTTAGAACACGCGACAATGTTGTGCATGGAGAAATCAAGCTAGAAGATTTCCTAAAAAATTGCACAATCGAATATAAGGAGAGGAAACTGACCTCACCTTATCAGGAGGGCTAATGAAAATTATTTCTGTTTGTAGTTTCAAAGGAGGAACTGCAAAAACATCTATCTCCCTCAACCTGGGAGCAGCCATTGCCCGGTTCCATAATAAACGGGTCCTAATGGTCGATTTTGATGCACAAGCAAACCTCACAGCAGGCCTTGGTCTCGATCCTGACAATCACGACAGTTTAGCAGCCGTTCTTCAAGATACAAAATCCATTCAAGAAGTCATTGTCCATACGGATCACCCTCAAGTAGACTTAATTCCTGCAGACACTTGGCTTGAAAGAGTGGAAGTCACTGGGGTTCTTTCTTCAGATCGCTATTCGCATGAGAAACTGAAGAAACTTTTAGCTCCTCTTAAATACGACATTGCACTGATTGATACACCTCCCTCTCTTTGCTGGCTCACAGAATCGTCTCTGATTGCTTGCGACTTTGCTCTTGTTTGTGCAACCCCAGAATTTTACAGCATCAAAGGCTTGCAACGCCTTTCATTCTTCATGCATTATATTTCCGAACGCCACCCCTTCGAACTTTTAGGAGTTGCCCTTTCTTTTTGGAACATGCGCGGGAAAAACAACGAAGACTTTTTAAACGTTGTCGAAGATACATTCCCAGAAAAAGTATTGCAGACAAAAATCCGAAGAGATATCGCTGTTTCTGAAGCCTCAATTCATGGAAAACCCGTTTTTGAGACCTCCCCAAAAAGTCGTGCAGCAGAAGATTACCGGAAGCTTACGCAAGAGTTATTAAACAAAATGACCGCCTATGAAAACATGGAGCAGAAATGCCTAAATTCAACTCTCTCTTAATGGGACGCTTTCGCAATCACCCTAAAAAAGAAAAAATGAATGAGCTTGCTCAGAGGACCTCTGAAAACGTTCCCGCAAACTTTGGTGGGGTATTTCAAGTCACCCCTATTAGCGAAACAGAAAAAACCTCTCTTCAAAATCTACTCGAAAAATATCAGACTGACGATACCGATGTTGCAGCTGACTTGCAATCACTCACAGACCTCACTTCAGAAGTCAAAGCGATCAGCAATCAGGCAGTCATTTTACATGGCGAGAGGGTAAAAAAAGCGCAGGTTCTTCTGAAAAAATATCGGGATGGCGCTTTTAGTAACTGGCTTCTTAAAACCTACGGCAACCGTCAAACACCTTACAACTTTATGCAGTACTATGAGCTTTACAATGCTCTTCCTAAAAAACTGCAAGGGATTGTGGATGAAATGCCTAGGCAGGCAATTTACAGCCTTTCTAGCCGCTCTATTCCTCAAGAAAAAAAAGAAGCTTTCGTAGAAGAATACCAGGGAGAATCTAAAACCCAGCTTTTGGAGAAACTCCGCAGCTCTTATCCTCTAGCAAAAAAAGACAAACGAAGCCCCAATAGGACAAAAGGTGTTTTAGAAAACCTGAGGCGTGCTGTTAAAGGAACCAAAGACGAACGGTTCATCCCAACAAATGATGAAAAGGTGGAGATCAGTCACCTCATTGTTGAGCTGACTGGACTGCTATCAAGATGAGCCTCTTTTACGAGTCTCCCCTTACCACTCGTTACGCCTCTTCAGAAATGAAGGAGACGTTCTCCTCTGTTTTTAAATATCGAACGTGGAGAAAACTCTGGGTTGCCCTAGCAGAAGCTCAAAAAGAACTAGGCCTTCCAATTACCGACAGTCAAATCAACGAGATGCGCTTTGCCGTAGATCAAATCGACTTTGACAAAGTGCGCACATATGAAAAAGAGACGCGACACGAAGTCATGGCTCACATCCACGCATTTGGCGACGCTTGTCCTCAAGCGCGAGGAGTCATACACATGGGAGCTACTAGCTCTTACATTATGGACAACGGAGACCTCATTGCTCTAAAAACAGGGATGAAACTGCTCAAAGGAAAGCTGATTCTCCTGATCGAAAAATTCAACCACATTTCCCTTAAGCAATCAAACACTCCATGTCTTGGCTATACTCACTTTCAACCCGCCCAGGCAACCACCTTTGGAAAGCGCAGTAGTTTGTGGCTTCAAGACTTTCTCACAGACTTTAAAGACCTTCTTGCCATCATGGAAGACTTTCCTTTTCTTGGGTGCAAAGGGGCCATTGGAAGCCAAGGGTCTTTTCTGTCTCTCTTTGAAGGGGACCACAAGAAAGTCATAAAACTCGATGATATGATTACCCAAAAAATGGGTTTTAGCCGTTCTTTCATCATTTGTAGTCAAACCTTCCCGCGTAAGCAAGAACAGCGAATTCTTTCACTCTTGACAAGCATTAGTGCAAGTGCGCACAAGTGTGCAACAGACCTCCGCCTTCTTTCCCACTTAGGGGAAGTCGAAGAGCCCTTTAAAGAAACTCAGGTTGGTTCAACAGCCATGCCCTATAAGCGCAACCCTATCTATTCTGAACGGGTATGCGGTCTTTCCCGCTTCGTGATGAATATGTCTCAAAATAGCGTTGACAATGCTGCCCATCAATGGCTTGAACGCTCACTCGACGACTCATCCAACCGAAGAATGACAATTCCTGAAGCCTTCCTAGCCACCGATAGTGTGATCAACCTGCTTTACACAATTGTTTCTGGATTAAAAACCTTCCCAAAACTCATGGAAGCCCATCTAAATGAACACCTTCCTTATATCTCCATCGAAACCATCCTTGCTGCTGCTGTCTTAAAGGGAAGGGATAGACAAGAGGCCCATGAAATTCTCCGCAAACACACCTTTGAAGCCGCTAAAAAGAAAAAAGAAACTGGAGAAACCTACGACCTTCTCCCCACCCTCTTAAAAGCTGTCAATCTATCAGAAAAGGAAATGGAAGAACTTCTTCAACTAAAGAATCTCACGGGTCGTTCACATGAACAAGTCTTGGAGTTTTTAAAGCTCGAAGTCGAGCCCATCTTGGAAAAACATCTCGATGTTGATGCCCTAATCCCGAGCGTAGAGTTTTGAGCTTTCCCACCATTGTTTGCTTCTATACCCCCAATACTGGGTACGAAAAAGAAGTGGAGGGTCTCATCGCCTCCTGCAAAAAATTTGACCTTCCCTATTCTATCGATCCCATCCCTAATTTTGGAACATGGGAGAAAAACTGCTGCTTCAAACCTAAATATATCCTGAAAAAACTCATCGACCTCAAACGCCCGATTCTCTGGCTAGATGCCGATGCCCTCATTGTCCAAAAACCGACCCTTTTCGAAGCGCTTGATGCCGATATCGCCCTTCGCATCGTCAATGAGCTCCCGAAAGACCATCAATCGAAAATGATCTCCGGCACTGTCTTTGTAAACAACACACCCGAGGCTCTCAAAGTTCTTCAAGAGTGGGACCTTGAAACAGAAACCCTTTTCAAGCAAGACCCTCACCTATGGGATCAAGTCTCTCTAAGAAATGTCCTTCAGCGCTCCACTGCAGAAGTCTATGCGCTTGACAGCCGCTACTACCAAGTCTACAACAAAGTTGAAGATGAAAAGACATTGCACGAAGCAATCATTATCCACTTTCAAGCTTCACGCACTCTCAAAAAGACCCTTAATCACGAGGTCGTCCCCTTCTGGGACGAAGCCGCCTTCATTGCAGAAAAAAAACACCAAATCCTAACTACAAAATCATAGGGTTTTCTTTGGTATGAAATGCCGAGATGGGTTACTACAATTAGTATGAGCAAAATCAAAGCAGAATTTAAACTTATCTATAAATTTTCCCTTGTCGGGGCCTTTAATGCTCTGATTGACTTTGTAATTATTTTTACCCTGATGTATTTCGGGGTTGAGCCTTATTTAAGTAATGCTATCTGTTATATTGTTTGTTTTTTTCTTTCCTTCTTTTTAGGGAAAAGTTTTGTTTTTCGTACTGTGAAAACAAAAAAGAGCTCAGAGTTGATACGGTTCATATTGGTATTTCTGTGCGCCTTTTTTTTCAACCTCATCGCACTAAAAGTCTTTCTTAGTGCCCACATAAATCCCTACATGAGCCAACTCCTCGCTGGGATTGTCTACGCCGCAGTGTCCTACATTCTTTCTCGCAAGTGGGTCTTTAAACCAGCCTCTTCTCCAGAAGAATCCAGCTAGTATTTCTTATGGTTGATTTTTTTGAAAAATCAACTTAAAGCTCTAATTCAAATTTTCTAACATAGTGCTTCATGTGAAAGCCGTTCGTCTCATCCTCCTTCTTACTATAACTTCATCCTTGTTTGCAGGATGGCTCGACTGGTTATATAATTCTAAAGACCCTAAAGCCACTCAGTTTGATTGCCCTTACCATTGCGGTGAGTGGGGGTCGTAAAGCATCCAGCAAGTGGAGTGGGGTTTTATTAAAGCTTTATATTTTCTAGATGCAATGGGTATCTACACGGTAGAAAGTTATTTTCGCCCCTATTGGATCTGGAGAGAAAATTATTTGGAGCCCAAGGATTTTCACTCCAAATGGTATCAAGAGATGAACTATTTTGATCAACTTGAAAATACCTACGAAGAAGGAGACTACAAATACCCAAGGCTTCTAATCGAGACCACCAATTTCTATGAAGATAAAACTGACACATCCATTTACTGGAGGCTTCTTCCTCTCCATAGCATAGACGGTACACACCTTGGTCACATTTTTATGCGTAAGGAATGTGGATATTATTCACACCCCGACATATCCACTTTTAACAATTTATAAATGCCTAGATATAGAGGAATTCAAATTTAACACTCCATATAGCTTTCTTTACGCTTACAGAAAAATCCAAAAGGACGTGGATCCCATTTGGAAAGTACAAATTTCCAAAAATAATGGAGGGATGAAAGATATTTCTCCCAAGAATAGTCAATATGAAGCGAGGATCATGCCTGGTAATCCGAATAGTCCCAACCCAGCTCAACAAAAACCTTATGTGAAACAACGAACAGATAAGGGATATTTGGATAAATACGGAAAACTTGTGGCAAAAGATTCCTTTGAATCTCATATCCCCATAAGTGATTATCAATTTATAAACCCTGAACTTTAAAAGCAATTACCGATGAGAACAATCCTGGGAAATGTTGGTCCATTGAATTATACGAAGATTTTTTCAGCCCATGCGAATGTGTTATTGAATGGAAAAGTCTATCAAAAAAACAACGAATTGATTTACAACAACTTGGGGATGTGATAGATGCTTATCATTTATTACAAGACAATGGAAAGAAAAAGCTAGATGATGAAATTCGGGATGACCCTGAGTGGCATAACATTATGGAACTTCCTGAAGAAGTGTATAATAACCTAAAAAACACTAAGTTTGATTCATGACTCAATGTTGGTTATTAGATCCCCCCAATGGAGATTTTTTCGCTCTTTGCCTGTGAAGGTTTTTTGGATAAGGCCCTCTTCGGTGCAGAGGGTTGCAACGGTATGACCTTTGCGCTTGAGCGGCGTACGGAGAATGCGCGCGCCTGATGGAGTGTGCCGATTTTTAGAGGCGATGATATAGGAATACTTTTCGTCTTCGTGGCCAAGTGATCCCTTTTTAAGAATGCGATGGAGCGCGGTGCGAGAGAGGCGCGCTGAAAAATGGCACCAGTCTGAGCCTGACATTGGACAAGTATTATGATGGGGGCATGGGGCATGGAGGAACATGCCCAAAGAAAGAAGCTGTGTGCGAATTTTTCGGATACGCTCAAAACCCTCCGGGGTTCCAGGCTCAACAATAACAAGGAAGTTGTTTGTTAACTCGTGGGCTTTTTCGACCACCGTAGACAGCTTTTCTTGGGGAATTTCATTGAGAGAATAGGAAAAAAGGAGGAGGTCGGCAGAGTCTTTAAGGTTGAGAAAGCTTCCAGTCTTCCAGGTGACAGAAAAGGAAGTTTCTGGAGCAATTTTTTTTCCGAGTCGGATAAATTCAGTATCTTGTTCGATTAAGGTGAGACTGTCGATGGGGTGATCAAGAAGCGCCCAGATCGAGGTTCCTGGACCACCGCCGCAATCAAGAATTGTTGTGGGCATTTCAACCTGTGACAATACCCTCCTTAAAACAACGTATGTTGCGGGAAGGCGGGTTGCTACGTAGGCAATCCGGTGAAGGTCGGTAGTGTGAGATTGTTTATGGTGATACCGCTTTGACAGCTCCGCTGCTGCTTGCACAAGCGCTTTTTGCGGATAGGGTTTACAAATAGAGTCTATGGCTTCTTCAAGATTCATTTAACTTTCGCCTGAAGAAGAACTGCTGCTGCTGCTAGGGAAGAAATACTTGAAAACACGAATGGAATCATCGAGTGGGCGTGAAGGAATAACCCCCCAAGAATTGAGGAAAACATCATCGTTAGGGAAAGCATTGACTGGCTCAAACCTAAAACTTTTCCCTGGATTTTTGGGGGCGCTGCATTAGAAATTGCGCTTGTACATAAAGGCCAAATTAACCCTGAGATAATCGTACAGCCTCCCAGAATCACAAGAAAAATTTTCAAAGAGTGTGGGTAAGGAATAAAAACGACAAGCAACCCAAAGGCAACAAAAGAAGTAAGGAGAATCCATTTTGGGTTAACCGTTTGATAGAAAAGGCGATGCAATAATCCTGTTCCAAAAATCCAGCATACCCCAAGAAGTGCGCAAATATCTCCAATTTTGGAGTTACTTAAATGAAAGTTTTCAACAACAAAGGCTGGTACGAAAAGAAAAATAATATTCCATGAAAAAAGATAGAAAAAATAGATGAGGTAAAGGCTTTTGATGGAATCTGTTTTGAGAGCAAGCTGAATATTGTGAATTCCCTTGATGAAATCAAAGGGTTTTTTAGACGGATTTTCTAAAGTTTCACCAAATGCAAAGAGAATAAAGAGAACGTTGATTAAGCCAAGTATTGCACCAATAAACATGGGAAAGGAGGAGCCAAATAGTGGCGAAATTGAAGGATCAGAAAGCTTTCCTCCGACAAAAGGACCAAGAATAAATGTCAAACCAGCAACCGCCGAACCATAGCTATAATAACGAACCTTCTTCTTGGGGCTGGGGCTTAAATCAGACAAAGAAGAAAGACAAATAGAAAGGTTTCCAGCACCAACTCCCATAATCAGTCGAGCAAGGAAAATAATAAAAAGAGAATGATGATGAATTCCAAACGCACTAAGCGCGTATCCAACAAAAGTTAAGAATGTCGTTAACAGAAGGGCTTTTTTTCTTCCGTGATGGTCCGCATACTCTCCCATAATCGGTGCAAAAATAAATTGCATAAACGGAAAGATTCCTAAGAATAATCCGAGCATCGTTGTTTTGTAAGCAAGAGAAGCTTCCGTCCCAATTAATCCCCTTGAAGGCTCTAAAAAAAGGGGGGCAAAAATCGGAAAGACAATGGTTGCGCCCAGATTGTCTACCGCAAAAGTAAAGAAAATTGAAAACAGGGAAGTTTTTTGTTTGACGACCTCCTTATCCATCCACAGACCAATCTACAGGGGACTTTCCCCACTCTTTTAAAACAGCATTTGTTTTCGAAAAATGACGACACCCAAAAAACTGTGTTGCAGAAAAGGGAGAGGGATGTGCTGCCGTCAAAATTGCATGCGGATGTTTCACTGTATTTAAAATGTTTTCACACTTGTCCTTTGCAGACCTTCCCCATAGGATAAAAACCAGCGGGTCTGTTCGCATGCAAAGCTTTCGAATAACCGCATCTGTAAAGGTTTCCCATCCCCTTCCGAAGTGTGACTTAGGTTCTCCCTTTCGAACCGTTAAGGTTGCGTTGAGCATTAAAACACCTTGTTTCGCCCAGTTAACTAAACATCCATGAGAAGCGGGAGGAATGTTTACATCCGCCTCCATCTCTTTATAAATGTTTCTTAACGAAGGGGGAAGAGAAATTCCCTTCCTAACACTAAAACAAAGCCCCTCTGCCTGATTCGGGCCGTGATAGGGGTCTTGTCCCATCAAAACAACTTTGACTTCACCGTAAGGGGTTTGATGAAAAGCGTTAAAAACATATTCCTCAGGAGGAAAAATGATCTGGCTTCTCTCTTTCTCACCTTCTAAAAACTTTTTAAGCTCCGAGATGTAGGGCTTTTTTATTTCTTCTTTGAGGGCTTCGTGCCAACTTTTTTCCATTTGCATCATGCCGGTAGAATACCATGTTGAAAACTTTACTACAAGGTTGACACAAACAGTAAATAACCATACAGTATTGCCCTCTATTTCTGGGTGTAGCGCAGCTTGGCCAGCGCACTTGCATGGGGTGCAAGGGGTCGGAGGTTCGAATCCTCTCACCCAGATTCCTTTTACAAAAAAATTGAAAGAAACTTTTTTCTTCTCTAGATAGTGTCGTCATGAGATAGAAGCCAAAAAGAGCCTCGGTTCTTATATCCAATTTTACAATGAGGAGAGACCTCATCAGAGTTTAGGCTACAAAACACCTAATGAAATGCATGGGGCTGAGAGCTCAGGGAAAATAAAATATATGGAGGCATTGGCCTAATAAATGAAGAAACATTCGAGACGAAAAGTCTCCTAGAAAATCACAAAAAAACTGTCTTGACAATGGGGTGCACCTTAACAATCAGTTGAAAAGCTTCTTGAGCACAACGGAATCATAGGAAGTATGAGCAGCAAAGGAAGCTGCTATGACAATGCTGCAATGGAGAGTTTCTTTAGCACCTTGAAGAGAGAGTGTGTAAGAGGTAAGATTTACAAGGATGTGAAAGATGCTGAAAATGAAATATTTAACTACATAGAGTGTTATTACAATACTAAAAGAAGACACTCAACATTGGGATACGTAAGCCCAACAAAATTTGAAGAAAAGTGCCAAAAAAGCCTATATTAAAACCGTCCACAAAATCGGGGCAAGGTCAGGTTTTTGCTACGGCTTTTTGATCAATGCCTTTGGTATTACCCGCTTTTCTAGTAACGATTCACGAAGGTCTTTATAGGCCTCTAGTGTTTTGATGGGGATGCTCCACTGGTGGTTATTGCGCCCTGCATTAAGCTTCTTGGTTTATCTTGAACCACGGCTTATTTTCCTGTTTTTACTTATAAGTTTACTATAAGCGCATAAAAACAAAAAGCTATGTGTTTAATTGCCTGGTGTTAAATAAGCACGTAGAGCGCAATTATAGAGGTTGTTTTTTAGGGGGGCGCGGCTTTGTTGCATAATTTATTGAAAGTCTTTTTGGCCCTCCCACTTCTGTGGGTCAGTTTATCACTTTATAACTATCTGGCATACCCAGTTCGGTCATACAGTTCAGAGCTTGGAGCTTTATCATAGATTCGGTAAATTGATTTCCCCAGGTTCTTGAGCGAAGTTTGTCTCCCACAATCGTCTTGAATCGGAACATGAAAGTCTCGACCAAAGACCTTTTATGATATCCCACTTTCTCCTTCCAAAGCTTTCTCCCATCTTCTCCACCTCGCCTGATTTCCTCTATAGCTGTATTTCTTTGAGCCAAGCATGGAGCGGGATCTTTCTTGTGAAGGCGGGCATTTTTTGGTGGTGGAATGACCGGCCTTCCCCCTCGATCATCTACGGCCATCCGACAATCTATTGTGTCATAGGCCCCGTCACCGTAAACATCTCCCAACGAGAAGTCGTCTAGGCAATCCATCATCTCAACCATAGCTGCGTCATCAGTTACATTATTTGAGCTCAGAGCTCCAATAACAATCTCATTCGAATCAACACACATGCCCACATGAAGTTTTCTCCATGTTCTCCTTTTAGAGTATCCATGCTTGCGGGTTTTCCATTCACCCTCACCAAAAACTTTCAATCCGGTAGAATCGAAAATCACATTCAAGCTTTCCCCTGACTTAAGAGGCCTTTTTAAAGGGATTTTCAGATGTCTGGCTCTCCGAGAGAAGACTGAGTAATGGGGGCAGTTAAGGTTGAGACCTAAGATCGCAATAAGTGACTCGATAAAACCCTGAAGTTGACGAAGCTTGCAATGAAAAACTGCGCGTATCATCAAGGCACATAGGATGGCGTCATCAGAATAGAATTTTGGCCGACCTCGACTACCTAAATTTTCGTTGGAATACCACTTCTCTATAACTTCGGGACTAAACCAAAAAGTGATGCTCCCCCTATTTTTCAATGATGTGTTATACTGCTTCCAGTTGCGGATTCGATAGAGATTTCTCTTTTTGGATGGGTTTGAATCTTTCTTATTCGTCATTTTGAGCCTATGGTTTTTCGTTTTCATAAACAAAAAAATTTATAGACTCACTGACCTTAAGGCAAGAATCACATTTTCTGCAGCTATTTATGCAACAAAGCCGGGGGCGCTTGCTTTTAAATGACTTCTTCATCCCAAAGACCATCTGTTCTAACTCCAGTAAATTTATCCCAGGCTTTGCAATATTCAAGAGAATGCTTTCCAAGAAATTTAACGAAGCCTCGAAATTTGATTTCATTTGGGTCTTTGTGCATTAAACATTCTAAGTATCCAGTCGCCATAGCATTTTGCACAGATTGATCCCCTCTATTCAACAAAAACTCCACTAAATCAAAAATCTTCCCTAACTCTAGATCGTCGCAAAGATTTAATCTATCTATAGTATACTCAGCAAACGGGATAACTTTAATGGTGATGCCATCATCTAAACCTTCTTCCTCAACATATTTTTCCCAATATGGAAGAAACTTTGGGAATTTTTCTTTCATTAATTCTATGCACTTTTCTTCTGTTATTTCTTTCATTTTTTTATTCTCCCAATGCGTTGAGGATATCTTTAATGATGTTTTCTGCAGCAGCCCGATCCCCATGACTGGCACTCGGGTTATTTCTTAACCATTTCTCGATTTGGGTGATCCTCTCTCTTCCTTTTTGAGAATGAAACTTTCCTATTACCATATTCCCAGTTTCCAACTCATGTCTGATAGCAGCAGCAGTACTACCACTGTTGGTCGATGATAAGTACAGTGGATATCTGAAAAGTCTCCAGCATCTATGGTGTATTCGACTTTTTCACTCACGTCTGCATAGCCTCGAAAATGATCAGCTAACAAAATAGATGCTTCTTTAGCTAAGTTGTTAACACCACGTATCTCACGGAAGAAATCAACAAAAACCTTTTGAAAGCGCTCATCTTCCTGCTGCTTTCCCAAAACAAAGAAATAACTTTCTTGAATCTTCCTATTGATTGTTGTCTGCAGGGTTTTCATGTGCTGTGTATTGGCAGATAGTCTTTGCTCGGGATTTGGGTGCCAGGGATCTATAGAGTCAAATAGCTCTTGATACTTTGCTTCTGGAAGTCTTAGTGGTAAATGTCTTGCCGGAGGAGAGTTTTCTGTAGAACTAGATGCAGAACTATAACCGCATGACTTGTCACTAGAGATGGAGCTTTC